>NZ_JBIWJT010000008.1:0-103599 GCF_044765325.1 Embleya sp. NPDC127516
CAAGACCCTCGACCCCACCTGCGCCCTGTTCAACAAGACCAAGGCCGCGTGGGACGCCGTCAGCCTGCCGGCGCAGCCGAACGACCCCACCTGCAACGTGAATCCGGGTCCCGACTTCACCATCGCGGTCAGTCCGACCAGCGGCAGCGTGGCGCCCGGTGGCACCGCGACCACGACGGTGACCACCAGCGTGACCCAGGGCGCGGCGCAGAACATCACCCTGTCGGCGGGTCCGCTGCCGTCCGGCGTGACCGCGTCGTTCAACCCGGCGACCGTGCAAGCCGGTGGCACCTCGGTGTTGACCCTGTCGGCGAGCGCCTCGGCACCGTCGAGCACCACCGCGATCACCGTGACAGGTACGGGCACCAGTGTCACGCACACCGCGCAGTACAACCTGACCGTCTCCAGCGGGCCCACCAACCCGATCGACCCGCCGGACATCAGCGTCGCCAACGTGCAGGCGCACCTGTCCCAGTTCGGCACGATCGCCTCGCAGAACGGCGGCAACCGCCGCTCGGGCACCGGCGGTTACACCGCGTCGCTGGCGTACGTGAAGGGCAAGCTCCAGGCGGCCGGCTACACCGTCACCGAGCAGACGTGCACCTCGTGCACCTACCGCGCCAACAACCTGATCGCCGACTGGCCGGGCGGCCCCGCCGACTCGATCGTCATGTTCGGCGCCCACCTGGACGGCGTCTCCGCCGGACCCGGCATCAACGACAACGGCTCCGGCTCCGCCACCCTCCTGGAGAACGCCCTCGCGCTCGCCCAGGCCAACCCCAGCCTGACCAAGCACGTGCGCTTCGGCTGGTGGGCAGGCGAGGAACAGGGCCTGCAGGGCTCGCAGTTCTACGTCGGTCAGCTCAGCGCCACACAGCGCAGCGCGATCAAGGGCTACTACAACTTCGACATGGTCGGCTCGCGCAACGCCGGCTACTTCATCAACAACATCAACTCCGCCACCGCCGCACCGCTGAAGGCGTACTGGGACACGCTGAACCTGCGTCCCGAGGAGAACGTCGAGGGCCAGGGCCGATCCGACGACTACTCCTTCCAGCAGGGCGGCATCCCCACCTCCGGCTACGCGGCCGGCGCCAGCGCCACCAAGACCTCGGCGCAGGCCACGAAGTGGGGCGGCCAGGCCGGAGCCTCGTACGACTCCTGCTACCACTCCGCGTGTGACACCACCGCCAACGTCGACGCCACGGTGCTCAACCGCAACGCCGACGGGATCGCCTACGCCATCTGGAAGACGGCGGTCGGCGGCACCACGCCCGGGCCCGACTTCTCCATCACGGCCGTCCCGGCCGCCGGCACCATCCAGGTCGGCAGTCAGGGCACCACGACGGTGAACACGGCCACCACGAGCGGCGCGGCGCAGACCGTGTCCCTCACCTCGAGCGGGGCCCCGAGCGGCGTGGGTGTGACCATCAACCCGACGTCCGTGCAGTCCGGTTCCTCCGCCACCGTGACCATCACGGTCGCGGCCGGCACCACCCCCGGCACCTACCCGATCACCATCACCGGCACCGGGTCGGTCGTGCACTCGACCACGTACACGCTGACCGTCGGTAACGGCCCCGGTGGCTGCACCGCACCCGCGTGGAACGCGAACACGGTCTACACCAACGGCAGCGTGGTCTCGTACAACGGCCACACCTACCGTGCCAAGTGGTGGACCCAGGGTGAGGTTCCCGGGACCACCGGGCAGTGGGGAGTGTGGGTCGACCTCGGCGCCTGCTGAGCGAGTCCGCACCCGATCTTCCCCGTTTGTGATGCCCGGTAGGCCGCGGTTCGGCCTACCGGGCATCACACCGTTCGGCCGGGACGCCGTTCGCCGGCGGCTGTTCGCCGGCACGCCGTCCGGGCATCACCCCCCACGGGCGGCACACCGATCGGCCCGCCGCGGCCGGCGTCGGCGGGCGGTGGCAGGATGGTGCGATGCGCCCGAATCCGGATGATTGCCCCTGGCCGGTGGACGGCTCGTTGCCCGCCGACCTCGTCGCGACGAAGGCCCTGGTCTACGACCCGAACGGGTTTGTGTGCTCGGCGCCGGTGCCCGAGCCGGAGAACGCGGAGTACGGCGCCCACGTGTTCACCGTCGACGGCGTCGAGGTCCGCTTCCGGGTCGCCAGGACCACACCGACCAAGGTCGGGCAGTTCGTCACGCTGTGGCGGCGCTCGGCGGCCGGCCCGATCGAGCCCCTGGCCGCCGAGGACCCGGTCGAGTTGGTCGTGGTCGGCACCCGCCAGGGCGACCACTTCGGCCAGTTCGTCTTCCCCAAGGCCGTTCTGCGGGACCGGGGCATCCTGTCCACGCACGGAACCGGCGGCAAACGTGCCTTCCGCGTCTACCCGCCGTGGGTGACGACGACCAACCGCCAGGCCGACCGGACCCGAACCTGGCAACTCGAGCACTTCCTGGCGATCCCGGCGGACGCCCCGCCGGACCCGGACCGCTGCCGGGCGCTCTATCACCCACGGAAACAGCCCGCGCGCTGACCGGGCCTTCCGCCGGTGGGCGGGTCGCGGGTTCGACCGGTTCGGCTGCTTCGACTGGTGCGGGTGAACCGATCCCCGGGTGGCATCCGGCGGCCACAGCCTCGTCGCCACCCGCGCCCCTGCGCCTGCCGAACCGCACGGGGGCCGGGGACGCCCCGCGCGGGGCCGCGGGGTGCGGGGTCAGGGGCCTCCTCCACACGCGGCGCGGAGCCGTACCAGGGTCGTGCGCATGCCCGCGCGGTTGCGGGCGGCGCGTTGTGCGGGCGGCGTACCGGTGAAGACCAATCCGAGCAACTCGGCGACCCGGCGGCGCCATCCGGTGCGGCGATGGTCGCTCCAGTACTCGGTGATCAGCGTCCCGCCCTCCACCGCCGCGAACCGATAGCCCCAGCGCGCGATCGGCAGCCCGAACGAGGTGACGTCGAACGCGAATTCCCGGCCGGGATCGGCGATCACGACCCGACACGTGGTGAACCAGACCCACGGCCCCCTGCGGTTGACGCCGACGAAGCGGCGCCCCCTCAACCAGACCCGGATCACCTCCGGGCTCCAGTCCTTCATCCGCCGGACGTCCGCGACGACGGCGTACGCGGCGTCCGGTGCGAGGGCGACGGCCAGGGCTTCCTCGACGTCCCAGGTGCGTTCCTCCGTCATCGGTTCACCCGCCCCGCGGCGGGTCCGTCGGGGTGGACGTCCGGGACGACAGCGGGCGGTGTGCGCTCGTGAGGCTTCATGTGGGCCACGCTAACACCAAGTGCAACGCACCGTCGCGTTGCATTCGCTGCTAGTCTCGTGCCATGAACGGCAACGAGCAGCGCACGACGGCGACCCGCGCCGCAGGTCCGCGCAGGTCCCCGGAGATCTTCGACGCCACACTGGACCTGCTCGCCACCAAGGGCTACGAGGGCTTGACCATCGAAGGCGTCGCCGACCGCTCCGGCGTCAACAAGACCACGATCTACCGCTGGTGGCCGTCCAAGGGCGCCCTCCTCGGCGCCGCACTCACCGGCGCGGGTCGGCTCGACTTCCCCCTACCCGACACCGGCAGTCTCCGAGGCGACCTGATCGGCCTGATGAACGGCATCGTCGCGCTGCTCACCACTCCACCGACGTCCGACATCGCCGTCGCAACCCTGGGCGCGGTGACCCAGAGCCCCGAACTGGCCGACCACACCCGCGAGTTCTTCGCCGACCGCCTGACCCGCGAACAACCCCTCTTCGAACGTGCCGTCGCCCGAGGCGAACTCGCCCCCGACACCGACCCGATGCTCCTCATGGACCTCATCGCCGGCGCCGCCTGGCTACACCTCGTCTTCCGCCGCCTCCCCCTCGACGACCACTTCGCAACCACCACGATCGACGTCATCCTCAACGGCACCACGCCCCACGCGACCCCTCGATAGCCCCGCCGCCGCAAGGCTCCCGCGCTCCCGCCCAGCCACGGGACGGCCTCCTCTACCCGCTCGTGGGCGCGGTCGGGGCCTGCCGGCGGACCGCGGGAATGTTCCGCCTCCGGCTCTGCGTAGCATGTGACGATGCGGTCCTCCTCGGGTGTGCGTGCGGCGCCGGCCGCGTGGGACGTGGCACGTCCACGGCGGCCCAGCCGGATGGCTGGTGTCGACATGGCCGGGTTCAGCGTCCCCGGCCCGCTCGCGGGTGGCCTGCGGGTGGTCCCGCACCCGGCCGTGATGCTGGTACTGGAGTTCGGAGCGGCACCGTCCGTCGTGGACGACGGCGCCGGGCGGCGGCATCTGGGAAGTGTCGTCGCCGGACCCGGGTTCGGTTGCGGAGGGATGGTCCGGGCCTGGGGCGCACACGTCGCGTGCGTGCAGGTCCGCCTGTCTCCGCTGATGGCCCGCACGGTTCTGGACGTCGGCCCCGCCGACCTGGACGGCACGCTGGTGACCTTGGCGGACCTGTGGGGCCGGGAAGCCTCACGGGTTCGCGAACAGTTGGCCGAAGTCCCCTCGTGGGAAGGCCGCTTCGCGTTGACGGAGGCGCTGATCGCCCGCCGATACGAGGCGCGGTCGCGGGTGGATCCGGAAGTGGCCCGGGCCTGGCACCGGATCGTGGCCTCCCGTGGCCGGGTGCGGATCGACGGACTGGCGGCTGAACTGGGCTGGAGCCGCAAGCGCCTGTGGACCCGATTCCGGTCGCAGGTCGGAATGCCGCCCAAGCGTGCCGCAACGCTGGTCCGCTTCGACCATGCCGTCCACCGCCTGGTGGCGGGCGACACCGCGGCCCGGGTCGCCGCCGACGGCGGCTACACCGATCAGTCCCACCTGCATCGCGATGTCGCGGCGTTCACCGGCCTGACCCCGACGACCGTGACCGCCGAGCCGTTTCTGACCGTCGACGACGTCGCCTGGCCGACCTCGCGCCCCGGGGCGCCATCCCCGGACACCGCATCGGGCGCCGACCGAAACGCCGACACCTCCACCGGGTGATGCGGGTCGAGACGACCACTGCCCGGTTCCCGCAACGCCGTTTCGCGTTCGAGCGGTTCGGGCCGTTGTCGATCCGCCCGCACCACGGCAGCGGATGGGCGGCACGGAACCATCCGACCGGCGGCCCGCCACATACCCGCGCACGCACGGGATCCGCTGCGTTCACGGCGGTTGGGGCTGCCCCGACGATCAGCCTCGGGGCGTGTGCGCGGGTGCCGGTTCGGCCGGCCGGGCCGTGAAGAAGCGGACGATGTCCTCCGCCGCGGTGGGGGACAACATCATCGCCTGGACTCGTGCGGACATTTCGGCGATCGGGTGAATCCGGGCGAACATCACCTCCTCGTACGCCCGGATCGCCGAGTCCGGGTCGGCGGGGTCGGCGGCGAGTCGGCCGGCGAGTTCGGCGCCGTCGAGCATGGCCTGATTGGCGCCCTCGCCGACCGGCGGCATGAGATGCGCGGCGTCGCCGATGAGGGTGACACCCTGCCGGCCGGCCCAGCGCGTACCGATGGGCATCGTTTCGATCAGGCGCGGCGTCGGCGCGCCGTCGCCGGCCTCGATGAGTGCGGTAAGGCGTGGGTCCCAATCACCGAAGATGTCCAGCAGAGCGCGCTTACTGCGGAATGTGTCGATGGGGAGATCGTCTGCGCGCAGCGAGATCCCGACCCGTATGCCGCCGTCACCGAGGCGTTGCGCTGCCAGGATCCGGTTCACGCCGACGCACCACAGGTTGCCGGGGCCGACCAGCTCGGCGAGATCGGGGTGGCGCCGGTCGACGTCTTCGATGCTCAGCTCGACGAGGGTGGCCACGGAGGACAGTTGCGTGTCGGTCAGCAACGACCGGACGACCGAGCGCGCGCCGTCCGCGCCGATGAGGATGTCGCAGTCGGTGCGGTGGCCGTCTTGGAATGTCAGTTCCCAGCCTCCCTCGGGTCGGGGGGCGGCCGCGACCAGCCGACGCCGCCAGACAACCGTCTCGCCGGGAAGGGAGTCGAGCAGAAGATCACGCAGTGCCCTCCGGTCGATCTCGGGACGTCCGGAGAACGAGCCGGGTTGCGGCACATGGTGGATCAGGATCCGTCCACTCGGATCGAGGATGCGATGTTCCTCGCCCTCCGGTCGCGCCTGCGACCGGAACCGGCCGGCGAGACCCGCCTCGGCCAGGGCCTGTTGCCCGGATTCCGGGTGCAGGTCGAGCGAGCCGCCCTGCGGCCGCGCGGATCGGCTCGCCGCGCGCTCGTACACCACCGCGTCGATGCCGTGCCGATGCAGGATCCGCGCCAGCGTCAGGCCGCCAAGGCCGCCACCGGTGACAGCGATTCGCATTCCCATCTCCTTACCGTACACTGTATTCATGGATACACCGTACAATAGTGAAGTGTTGTCCGTTTGGGAACGGCCCGAACCTCAGCCGCGAGCGGCGCCGGTGCCGTTGAGCCGCGAGAGGATCGCCACTACGGCGATCCGGCTTGCCGACGCGCAAGGGCTCGACGGCCTGTCGGTCCGCAAGATCGCCAAAGAGCTCGGTGTCGGTCCGATGCGGCTCTACGACTATGTGATCAACAGATCCGAACTACTCGATCTGATGGTCGACGTCGTCTATGCCCGGATCGCCGAGGTCGGCCCGCACTCCGCGTGGCGCGCCACGGTACTGGCCATCGCCCACGCGACCCGCGATGCCGCCCTTGACCATGAGTGGTTTTCCGACCTGCTCGGCGGAAGGCCACACTTGGGACCGCACGCGCTCGCCGTGGGCGAAGCGACCGCGGCGGCACTGAGCCAGGCCCCCGCCGTGCGCGACATCGACGATCTTCAGCGGGCTTTGGGCGCCCTCAATGGCTTCATCATCGGAGCGATCCGCAGAGAGGTCACCGAGCGACGCACCGCCCGTTCCACCGGCACCGACGAAGCCGCCTTTCAGGCCGGCCTCGGCCCCTACCTCACGCGCATGTTGAAAACGGGCCGGTACCCCACCGTCGCCCGACTCGTCATCGACGGCGCCCACCTCAGCCCCGAGGAAACCTTCAAACACAACCTGACCACCGTCTTGGACGGCATCACAGGCGGACCCCACCCGTGACCACTGCGGCCGGCGGCCGAGCCGCCGAGCGACGGCGCACACACTGCCACCGGCCAAGGCGTAGTCCACGTCCCCCGATTCGACCACGACGATCGAGCCGGGACTCCGACCGCCGGCCGCCCGCCCGCCCGCTCCGACGACGGCGAGGCCACCGAAGCCATTCCCCACCCATCACGATCAGCCACCGGCGAATGCCCCGCCCGGGACCACTCTTTCGAGTGGTGCAACCGCGCCGTTGCCGGCCGCGGGCCGCCCGATCGCTACAACAGGAATCGCTACAACACGAGCGGACCTGTCACGGCGACTCTGGGACGACGCGATGATGCACACGGGAATCACAATGGGACGACGGACGGCCGCACTCCTGGTGACGGCGACGAGCGTGGGCGCGCTGCTGTTCGCCCCCACGACGAGCGCGGCGGCATCGGTCGGGCCCGCGGAGAGCACCGGCACGAGCGAGGCCGCCGCGGGCATCCCGCTCCGGGACGCGATCGCGGACCTGCGGGTGGCCGACGAGGACCGTTCCGGCTACGACCGAGCCGCGTTCCGGCACTGGGTCGACGCGGACAAGGACGGATGTACGACACGCGCCGAAGTACTGCTCGAGGAAGCCGCCTCCCCGCCCGAGATCGGCGCCAAGTGTGCGCTCACGGGCGGCCGTTGGTACTCCTACTACGAGGACGCCTACGTCGACGGCGGGTCCGGCCTGGACATCGACCACATGGTGCCGCTCGCGGAGGCGTGGGACTCGGGCGCGTCCGCGTGGACGCCGCAGCTGCGCGAGCAATACGCGAACGACCTCGACCAGCCTCGGGCGTTGGTCGCGGTGACGGCCAAGTACAACCGTTCGAAGGCCGATCAGGACCCGGGTACGTGGCTGCCGCCGTACGAGGGCGCGCGGTGTACGTACCTGACCGACTGGGTGACCGTGAAGACCAAGTACGACCTGGCCGTCGACACCACCGAACTCGCGATGCTCCAGAAGCTGGGCGCGCAGTGTCCCAACGTGCCGATCACCCCCGGGACGCGGTGAGACGACCGGGCGGGCCGGCCCGCCGTCCGCTCGGCCTCGACCGCCGGCCGGGCCGGATTCGCTCCGCCCCACCTACCGCTCCCGGTTGCGCCACCGTTCCATGACCCCCACGAACTCCGCTTGCAGGAAGGCGAAGAAGTCCGCTGATTCCTGGGCTCGAACGCCCGCCGGCGTATCCGGGCCCAGGGACTGCGCGCCCTCGCGCAGGACGATCTCGAAGCGGGACAACATCTTGTCCCGCTCGCCGTAGGTCTCGTACCAGAGTTCGTCGTGCAGCCGGTAGCGGTCCCGCCGGGAACCGGGCTCGCGCTCGCGGTGCACCATCCGGACCTGGGACAGGTAGGCGATCGCCGACGACACGGCGGCCGGACTGATCCGCAGCGCTTCGGCCAGCTCGGCCGACGTCATGCTCGCCGAGTCGGCCGCGAGCAGCGCGGCGAACACGCGCGCGGCCATCCGCTGCATGCCGGCGTCGGCCAATTCGCTCGCGAAGCGTTCGATGTACCGCGTCACCTCGGCTGGCCCTCCCGCTCGCCCTCACGCTCGGCTGCGTCGCGCTCGCCTACACCCTCGCCGGCCGACGCGACCTGGGCGCGGGCTTCGTGCCGCCGCGACCGGGCCCGGCGCACACGCCCGCGTCGTTGTCCGGGGCGTACGGCCTGGCCTGGCGGCTGCAACGCGGCACCCTGCTCGCCTGGATGGTCGGCTTCGCCGTCGCCGGCGCGGTGTTCGGCGGCATCGCCGACGGCGCGCAGGACCTGGTCGGCGACAACGACGGGACCCGTGACCTGATCCAACGCATGGGCGGCCACGTCGCGCTGACCGACGCGTTCCTGTCCACGCTGGTCGACATGCTCGGCCTGGTCTGCGTGGTGTTCACCGCCGGCGCGGTGCTGCGCCTGCGCGACGAGGAGACGAGCGGTCGGGCCGAACCACTGCCGGCGAGCGCGGTCGGCCGGCGCGCTGGGCGGGCGGGCACCTGGCGATCGCGTACCTCGGCCCGGTTCTGGTACTGGCCGCGGGCGGTGTCGCGATGGGTCTGTCGTACGGGATCACCATCGGCGACGTATCCGGCCAGGTGCCCCGCCTCCTGCTCGCCGTGCTGGCTCAGGCGCCCGCCGTGTGGGCGCTGACCGGGCTCGCCGTACTGGTCGTCGGCGCACTGCCCAGGCTCGCCCCGGCGGTGTGGGGCGTGGTCGGCCTGGTGATCGCGCTCGGCTGGCTCGGCCCCGCGCTGAAACTGCCCCAGGCGGTGTTGGACGTGTCGCCTTTCGGCCACCTGCCCAAGCTGCCCGGCGCCGACGTCGCGGCCACGCCGTACCTGTGGCTGCTCGCCCTCGCGCTCGCGCTGCCGGCCGCGGGCCTGACCGCGCTGCGCCGCCGCGACCTGGGCTGAGACCCGCCCCGCCGGCCGGGACTCGACTCGCGGGTCCCGGCCGCCGGCGCGCTGTGCGGTCCCGGCCGCCGACGCCGGGCTCAGCCCATCTCCTCCAGCGTCTTGCCCTTCGTCTCCGGGACGAACTTGAGCACGAACGGGATGGACAGGACCGCGAAGCACGCGTACATCACGTAGGTCGCCGACAGGTTCCAGTCCGACAGCGTCGGGAACGACACGGTGATCACCCAGTTGGCGATCCACTGCGCGGAGGCGGCCACGCCCAGCGCCGCGGCGCGGATCCGGTTCGGGAACATCTCGCCCAGGAAGACCCACACCACCACGCCCCACGACAGCGCGAAGAACAGCACGAACGAGTGGGCCGCGATCAGCGCGACGGTGCCTTCGGTGTCCGGGAGCTTGATGTTCTTGCCTTCGCCGGTCCGCGCCGAGAACGCCCACGCGACCAGGCCGAGCGAGATCGCCATGCCGGTCGAGCCGACCAGCGCGAGCGGTTTGCGGCCCACCCGGTCGACCAGGGACATCGCGATCACAGTGCCGATGATGTTGATGATCGACGTGGTGAACGAGTACAGGAACGAGCTGTTCGGGTCGATCCCCACCGACTGCCACAACGACGCCGAGTAGTAGAAGATCACATTGATGCCGACCAGTTGCTGGAACACCGAGAGCCCGATGCCGACCCACACGATCGGCAGGAACAGGAACCCGCCGCCGCCCAGCAGGTCCTTGAAGGTGGACTTGTGCTCGCGGCGCATCGCCTCGGTGATCTCCGCGACGCGCGCGTCCAGGTCGACGTCGTCGCTCTCCACCTCGGCCAGTACCTTCCTGGCCTGATCCACGCGTCCCACCGAGAGCAGGAAGCGCGGCGACTCGGGGATGGCGAAGGTGAACACGCCGTACAGCACGGCGGGCAGCACCATCACGCCCAGCATCACCTGCCACGCCTCCAGACCGAAGATCAACTCGCCGCGCTGATCGCCGTCGGCGAGGTTGAGGATGCCCCAGTTGACCAGTTGCGAGACCGCGATCCCGGTGACGATCGCGGCCTGCTGGAACGAACCCAGCCGACCGCGATAGGCGGGTGGCGCGACCTCGGCGATGTACGCCGGACCGATCACCGACGCCATCCCGATCGCCATCCCGCCGAGCACGCGCCACATCGCCAGGTCCCACAGCGCGAACGGCAGCGCGGAGCCCACCGCGCTGACCGCGAACAGCACGGCGGCGATCTGCATCACCCTGATCCGGCCGATCCGGTCGGCGATCCGCCCGGCGACCGCGGCCCCGATCGCACAGCCCACCAGCGCGGCGGCGACCACCTGGGCGAGCAGGCTGGATCCGGGCTCGAACTTGCCGCGGATGCCCTCGACCGCGCCGTTGATCACCGAGCTGTCGTAGCCGAAGAGGAACCCGCCCATCGCGGCGGCGGCGGTGATGAAGATGACGTGGCCGAGGTGCTCCGAGTAGGAGTCCCCGCTCGACTGCCCGGTCGTCGCTGTACTGCCGGCCAACGCCGCCTCCCGCGGTCTGTGCACCTCGTCCCGAACCCGGCGCGGTGTGTGCGGTGCGCTGCTTCGGAGAAGTCGCCGGACTCTGAGAGTTGCCCGAGATCACCCGACTAACCATGCGGTGCGCCCGGATGGCGTGCGCACGCGCGCCGGTGACGCGCCAATGGCGTCCACCCGCGCGCCCGCGCCTCCCGCCGTCCGCCCGCACGGTCCGCCGAACGGGTGGACGCGGTCCGGTAACGACCTTGTCGGACACCCTTGACAGTGCCGAGAGGGCGGGCCTAATTTCCTCTACAACTCTTAGGAAGGTTTCCTAACAGTGACGAGAGGGAGAACCGCTCATGGCCGGAAGCACCGAGCGCGGCGCGGGAGCGTCCGGGCGGGAGCAGGCCGGGCGGCCGAGCCTCTTGCGGGCCATCAACGACCGGGCCGCGCTCGAACTCCTCTTGCGGCACGGGCGGCTCTCCCGAGGCCAGATCGGCTCGATGACCGGCTTGTCGAAGCCGACCGCCTCACAGCTGCTCTCCCGCCTGGAGGCGGCCGGCCTGGTCGTCGGGGTCGGCACCACCGAGGGTGGCCGCGGACCGGGCGCCCAGTTGTACGAGATCAACCCCGCGGCGGGACACGTCGCGGGCCTGGATGTCACGCCCGCCCGGATCCGGGTGGCCATCGCCGACCTGGCCGGACGTGTGGTCGGTGAGCACGAAATGCCCACGCCGCGCCGCGAGGCGGCGGACACTCCCGGCCGGATTCGGGACGCGGTGCGCGCCGCGGCCAGGCCCGCCGGCCTGGACCTCGCCGATCTCGCCCACGTGGTGATCGGAATCCCCGGCGCGTTCGACCCGACCACCGAACAGTTCCGCTACGGCCGGCACCTCGCGGGCTGGCACACCCCGGGCGTACTGGACGCCATCCGCGAGGAACTCGGCCTGACGGTGGACGTGGAGAACGACGTCAACCTGGCCGCGCTCGCCGAGCAGCGGGACGGATCCGCGCGCGACGGCGGCGACTTCGTCCTGCTGTGGGTCGACGAGGGCATCGGGTGCGCGATCGTGCTCGGCGGTCGACTGCACCGGGGTTCCACCGGTGGCGCGGGCGAAGTCGGCTACATGCCGATGCCCGGCGCCCCGCTGCCGCACGACGTCAGCCGCCGCAATACCGGCGGCTTCCAGCAACTCGCGGGCGCGCCTGCCGTGTTGTCCCTGGCCCGCGCCTACGGGGTGGGCAGTCGTACCGCGCCGCAGGCGGTCGCCCGAGCGGTGCGCGCCACCGACTCGCGCGGTGAAGCCTTCCTCGACGAGCTGGCCAACCGGCTCGCGGTCGGCCTCGCGGTGATCGTCTCGGTGCTCGATCCCGGCCTCGTCGTGTTGTCGGGGGCCATCCCGATGGCCGGCGGCGAGGCGTTGCGCTCACGCGTGGTGGGCGAGTTGCACCGCCTCGCGATCCCGCGTCCGCGCGTCGTGCTCGGCGACGTACCAGCCAACCCCGTCCTCACCGGCGCCGTACACGCGGCGCTCGACGTCGCGCGTGACGTCGTCTTCACCACGACCTGACACACGCGCAGCACGCACAGCACACACACGCACACACGCACACACCACCGGACCACCGCACGGCGCCACAAGACCGGACCCTCGCCGCCGCACCCGCGTGTGTACCGACCGATGCCCCGGCCCCGCCTCGGCTCTCGGTCCCCCACCCGTACCACCGGCACCGTCGGCACCTTCGACGTCGCCGACACCGCCGACACCACCGGCATCCCGGCTCGACCGCAACACCCCTGCACCACAAGGCACTTCGCCAGCAGACCAGGCTCCGCCGTACCACCGCAAGGCCCCCGGCGCCGCTCGTCCCGGCCGCGCCGCAGCCATCTCCGGAGGAGGACCCAGTGCACAGACTCCCACGGCTCCGTCGTTCCATCACGACCCTCGCGTGTGCCGCCACGCTCGCCCTGATGGCCTCCGCGTGCGCCGGCGACGACGGCGGCTCGGGAACCGGTGCGAACGAGGCGCCCGACAAGAAGGTCACCATCACCTTCTGGCACGGCTGGAGCGCCGAGAGCGAGACCAAGGCGGTCGAGGACCTGGTCGCCAAGTTCAACGTGAAGCACCCCAACATCAAGGTCAAGATCGTCTCCAACGTCACCGACGACAAGATCACCCAGGGCATCCGCTCCGGCAAGGGCCCGGACGTGGTCTCCTCGTTCACCACCGACAACGTCGGCCAGTTCTGTACGTCGGGCTCGTGGACCGATCTGGCGCCGTGGCTGGCCAAGTCCGGCATCGATGTGGCCTCGACCTTCCCCAAGCCGGTGCTGGACTACACCCAATTCCAGGGCAAGCGCTGCGCGTTGCCGCTACTCGCCGACGCCTACGGCCTGTACTACAACAAGGACATGTTCGCCGCCGCGGGCATCACCCAGCCGCCGAAGACGTTCACCGAGCTGACCGAAACCGCCAAGAAGCTCAACCAGTTCAACGGAGACGGAACGTTCAAGGTGGCCGGCTTCGTGCCGACCTTCCACGCCTACGAGTTCTCCGCCGCGCACACGCTGGCCCAGTTCGGCCCGACGTACCAGACGCCCGACGGCAAGTCGAACCTGTCCAAGGACCCGGTCGTCCCGCAGTTCTTCAACTGGCAGAAGCAATTCGTGGAAAGCCAGGGCGGATTCGACAAGCTGGAGAAGTTCCGCACCACGTTCGGCGAGGAGTTCTCCGCGGAGAACCCGTTCATGAGCGGCAAGCTCGCGATGACCATGGACGGCGAGTGGCGCACCGCGATGATCGCCCAGGACGCGCCGAAGCTGAACTACGGCACCGCGCCGTTCCCCGTCCCGGACGACCAGGCCGACAAGTACGGCCGCAGCTACCTCACCGGGACCACCGTCGGCATCGCCAAGTCCAGCCACCACCAGGCCGCCGCCTGGGAGTTCGTCAAGTTCGTGACCACCGACACCGACGCGCTGAACGCCTTCTCGCAGGCGATCCACAACGTGCCCAGCACCAACGCCGCGCTGGCCGCGTCGCCGCTGGCCAACGACGAGCACTTCAAGCCGTTCATCGACGCCTTCAAGCACCCCGCCAGCAACACCACGCCGGCCAGCCCCAACGGCGGCAAGTACCAGGTCACCCTGTCCGAGTACGCCTACAAGTGGGAGGCCGGCCAGGGTGGTGACCTGACCAAGAGCCTGGCCGATCTGGACAAGCAGATCGACACCGACGTGGCCCAGGTCAAGTGATCCGATGACCACGACCGCCCCCGCGGCGGCGAAGGTCCCGGCGGCGCTGCGCAGGCAGCGCCGCCGGCGGAACCTGCGCACGCTCGCGTTCCTGTCCCCGTGGCTGATCGGCTTCTCGGTCTTCTTCGCGTATCCGCTCGGCGCGACCGTGTACTACTCGTTCACCCGCTACGACCTGATCAACGCGCCGGTCTGGGTGGGCATGCGCAACTGGAACTACGTGCTCAACGACTACCCGCCGCTGTGGCAGGCGTTGCGCAACACGCTGTGGCTGGTTGCGGTGATGGTCACCCTGCGGGTGATCTTCGGCCTGGGCCTGGGCATGTTGGCGATCCGGCTCAAGCGCGGCGGCGGGCTCTTCCGCACGTTGTCCTACCTGCCCTATCTGGCCCCGCCGGTGGCCGCCACGATCGGCTTCGCGTTCCTGCTCAACCCGGGCACCGGACCGGTCAACCACCTGCTCGGCAACATCGGTATGCCGCAACCGGGTTGGTTCAACGACCCGGACTGGTCCAAGCCGGCGTTGACCCTGCTCGCCCTGTGGGGCATCGGCGACCTGCTGGTGATCTTCACCGCGTCGCTGCTGGACGTGCCGCGCGAGCAGTACGAGGCGGCCGAGTTGGACGGCGTCGGGCCGTGGCAGCGCTTCCGCTACGTGACCTGGCCGGCGATCACCCCGGTGGTGCTGTTCGCCGTGGTCACCGGCGTGATCCAGACGATGCAGTACTACACGCAGGCGATGGTGGCCGGGAAGGTCGCGAGCGGCATCATCGGCAACTCCGGCCAGTCCTTCGAACCGGGCTACCCGCAGGGCACCACCCTGACCCTGCCGCAACTGGTCTACGAGGAAGGGTTCTCCACCTTCAACACGGGCGCCGCGTGTGTGATCTCGCTGCTCCTGTTCGTGATCGCGATGGCGTTCACCTTCCTGCTGCTGCGCCGCCGCTCGGGCCTGCTCGACGACGACTGACGGGCTGTTCGACGACGACCGAGCGTGTGTGCGCACCGCGCCCACGCCCCTCGCCGGTCACGGAACCCCCGGGCCGGAAAACCGAGTTCGACGATCCACCGTGCCCAGAAGGGATCGGATCCATGGCCCAGACCGTCACGGCCGAGGCCGCCGGCATCAAGCCCGCGCTCGCGCCCGCCCGGACGCCGCCACGCCCACGACGGCGCAAGCGCGTACTGACCTGGATCGGCGTGCACACGCTCGCCGTCACCGCCGTACTGTTCTTCATCCTGCCGTTCGTGTTCCTGTTCCTGACCTCGGTGATGAGCAACAAGCAGGCGCTGACCAGCGACCTGTGGCCCACCTCGTGGGAGTGGGGCAACTACAAGAAGGTGATGGAGACCCCGGGCTTCGGCACGTGGTGGCGCAACACGCTGATGTACGCCGGACTCGGCACTCTGTTCACCGTGGTCTCCAGCCTGCCGGTGGCCTACGCGCTGGCCAAGTTCCGGTTCCGCTTCCGGGGCGTGGCGCTGATGCTGGTGATCTCCTCGATGATGTTGCCGCCGCAGGTGATCGTCATCCCGATGTACATCTTCTGGGCCAAGCAGATGCACCTGAGCGGGACGTTGTGGCCGCTGATCATCCCGATGGCCTTCGGCGACGCGTTCACCATCTTCCTGCTGCGCCAGTTCCTGCTCACCATCCCGTCCGAATACCTGGACGCGGCCCGGGTGGACGGGTGCGGCGAGCTGCGCATCCTGATCTCGATCGTGGTGCCGATGATCCGGCCGGCGATCGCGGCGGTCGCGTTGTTCCAGTTCTTCTACTGCTGGAACGACTACTTCGGTCCACAGGTGTACGCGTCCGAGAATCCGGGCGCGTGGACCCTGTCCTACGGCCTGGAGTCGTTCAAGGGCGCACATCAGGTCAATTGGAATCTCATGATGGCCGCCACACTCCTCGTGATGGCGCCGGTGATCCTCGTGTTCTTCTTCGCCCAGAAGGCGTTCATCGAGGGCGTGACTTTGACGGGAGTAAAGGGTTGAAGCTCGCGGTGGTGGGCGGTGGGTCCACTTACACGCCCGAACTGGCCGACGGATTGGGCCGGTTGCGCGAAACCTTGCCGGTCGACGAACTCGTGCTCGTGGACCCGGTGATCGAACGACTCGAGCCGGTCGGCGCGGTGGTGCGCCGCATTCTGGCCCGGTACGGCCACCCGGCCCGGGTGGTGCTGACCGACGACCTGGACGCGGGGGTCGAGGACTCCGACGCGGTGCTCTTCCAGCTCCGGGTGGGTGGTCAGGAGGCCCGCGGGCAGGACGAGGAGTGGCCGCTGGACTGCGGTTGCGTGGGACAGGAGACCACCGGCGCGGGCGGCCTGGCCAAGGCGCTGCGTACGGTCCCGGTGGTGCTGGATGCGGCCGAACGGGTGCGCCGCGCCGCGCCGAACGCGTGGATCGTGGACTTCACCAACCCGGTGGGCATCGTCACCCGTGCCCTGCTGGACGCGGGTCACCGCGCGGTGGGGTTGTGCAACGTCGCGATCGGCTTCCAGCGTCGCTTCGCCGCGATGCTCGACGTGACGCCGAACCGGGTGCGGCTGGACCACGTCGGGCTCAACCACCTGACCTGGGAACGCGGGCTGCACGTCCTGGACGAGTCGGGCGAGCCGGGCCCGGACCTGCTCCCGACGCTGCTCGCCGAGCACGGACCGGCGATCGCCGCGGACATCGAACTGCCGGTGGAGCTGCTGCGCGCGCAGAGCACCGTGCCGTCGTACTACCTGCGCTACTTCTACGCGCACGACGCGGTGGTCTCCCAGCAGCGGCACACCGAGTCGAGGGCGCGGCAAGTGGCGGCGATCGAGCGGAAGTTGCTGGAGCTGTACCAGGACCCAACGCTGGACACCAAGCCCGCGCTGCTGGAGAACCGGGGCGGGGCCTACTACTCGGAGGCGGCGGTGGCGCTGGTCGGCGCGCTGCTGGGCACGACCACCGACGAGGGCGACCGGATCCAGGTCGCCGACGTGCGCAACAACGGCACCTTGCCGTTCCTGCCGGATGACGCGGTGATCGAGGTACCGTCCCTGATCGACGCGAGCGGCGCGACGCCGCTCGCGGTGGCACCGCTGGGGCCGCTGCACTCCGGGCTGGTGGCACACGTGGCCGCGTACGAGGAGCTCGCGCTGGACGCGGCGCTGCGCGGTGGACGCGATCGGGTGGTCACCGCGCTGCTCGCCCACCCGCTGGTCGGGCAGTACGACATCGCCGAGGCGCTCACCGACCGGTTGTTGGCGGCGGGCAAGGAGCACCTGCCGTGGGCCCGGTGACGGAGGGCGGGGCCGATTCCTCCGAATCGGTGCCGGCCGTGCTCGCGATCGACGCGGGCAACTCCAAGACCGATGTCGCGGTCGTCGACGCGGACGGTCGGGTGTGGGGGCGCGGCCGGGGCGCGGGGTACGCGCCATACCAACTCGGCCAGGACGTGGCGGTCGAGCGCATCGCCGCGTTGGTCGAGGACGTGTTGGCGACGGCCGCGGGGGTCGGGCCGGTGGAGCACATCGCGGCGTATCTGGCCAACATCGACCTGCCGGTGGAGGAGCAGCGGCTGCGCAAGGAGTTCGAGGATCGCGGCTGGGCCCGTACGGTCACCGTCGGCAACGACACGTTCGCGGTGCTGCGTTCCGGTACCGACACCCCGCGCGGAGTCGCGGTGGTGTGCGGGGCCGGGATCAACTGCGTCGGTCTGTTGCCGGACGGCCGGACCGCGCGCTTCCCGTCGCTGGGGCGGATGACCGGCGACTGGGGTGGCGGGCTGGGCCTGATGGAGGAGGTGATGTGGTCGTCGGTGCGGGCCGAGGACGGGCGGGGTCCGGCGACCGCGTTGGCGGGCGCGACGGCCGACCACTTCGGTCTGGCGTCGGCGACCGCGGTGGCCGAGGCGGTGCACCTGGGTGAGCTGTCCGGCGAGCGGTTGCACGAACTGGTCCCGATGTTGTTCCGGATCGCCGAGGCCGGGGACGCGGTGGCGGGCGAGGTGGTGGAGCGCCAGGCCGGCGAGATCGCGATGATGGCGGTGATCGCGCTGCGGCGGCTGGATCTGCTCGCGGAGGAGACCGACGTCGTGCTGGGCGGCGGGGTCCTCGCGGCCCGGCCGCCGCTGCTGATGGCGGCGGTCGAGCGGCTGATCCTGGGTTCCGCGCCGCGGGCGGTGTTGCGGGTCGCGGTCGATCCGCCGGTGGTGGGGGCGGCGCTGTTGGGCCTGGATCGACTGCGCTCGGACGGCCGGGCGCCGGCCGATCCGGGGGGCGAGGCGGAGCGCCTGTTGCGCACGCGCTGGACGCGGACGTCGGCCTGAGCGGGGGCTGAGCCGGGGTCGGTTCCGGGTGGGCGGGGGCGGGTGCTCGTGCCCGGTCGCGCGGGCGGTCGCGGGCGGTCGACCCCCGCTCGACCGGGGGTAGCGGGCCGAATACCCCGCGTGTGCCCGTCGGTCGCATACGATCCCGGCGAGGCGGGATGATCCGCGACGGGGCCACATGAGGCGGACGAGGACGACAGTGGGCGATTTCGCGTGATCGACGGCTCGATATCGGGCTTCACCCGCGACCGCGCGACGTGGCTGCTGTACCTGCACATGGCCGCGTTCGGCTACTTCCTGTACTGCTTCGGCCCCTCGGTCACGCTGCTCGGCGACGACCTGGGCGTGAGCAACGCGGTGGCGGCGCTGCACAGTACGGCGTACGCGGCGGCGGGCGTGTTGATCGCACTGCTGGGCGATCGGCCGATGCGTCGGTTCGGGCGTGGGCGCACGTTGTGGGCGGGCTGTGTGCTGCTGAGCGCGGGTGTGCTGGCGTACTGCGCGGCGGGGACGCCGGCGGTGTCGCTGAGCGCGGCCCTGCTGTGCGGCTTCGGCGCGTTCCTGGTGGTCAACGTGGCCGGCACGGCACTCGCCGACCACCACGGTCCGATCGCCGGACCAAGCGCCCTGAGCGAGGCAAACGGCCTCGCGGCCGGCGTCGGAATGGCCGCGCCGCTCCTGATCGGCGTGCTGGACTCCTCCGGCGCCGGCTGGCGCTGGGCGATGATCCTGGTCCCGGCCCTCTTCGGCACCCTGGCCCTGGCCTTCGCCCGCACCCCGATCCCGGACCTGCCGCGAACGACGCCGGCCCCTCCGCCGGTCACCGGGGCGTCGGGGGGACCGTCCGGGTCGGGCGGGTCGCCTGGGCCGGGCTGGTCTCCTGGGTCGCCTGGGCCGGGCGAGTCGCTCGAATCCGGAGAGCCGCGCGGGTCCGGCGAGTCACCCGAGTCGGGCAAGTCGCGTGGGTCGCTGCCCACGGCCTACTGGTGGGCGTGGCTGTTGACGGTCTGCTCCGTGGCGGTCGAATTCTCCCTCTCCCTCTGGGCCTCCACGCTGCTGCGCGATCGCACCGGGATGTCCGAGAGCGCCGCCGCCACCGCGATGACCGCCGTGGTGGCCGGCCTGTTCCTGGGCCGCATGGCCGGCGGCCGGCTCGCGCTGCGGATCGCGCTGGATCGGCTGTACGGCGGCGCCGTCGCGGTGAACCTGGTCGGCTTCGCGCTGTTCTGGTCGGCCACGGTCCCCTGGCTCGCCTACGTCGGCCTGTTCGTCTCCGGCCTGGGCATGTCCGTGCAATTCCCGCTGGCCACCGCCGCCGCCATCCGCGCCGCCGCCGGCCGAACCGACCTCGCCGTCTCCCGCCTGGCCGTAGCCACCACCCTCGCCGCCGGCGGCGCCCCCTTCCTCCTCGGCCTCGCCACCGACCTCATGCCGGTCCGCACCGCCTTCCTCCTGCTCCCGATCCTCCTCATCGCCTCAATCCCCCTCCTCCACAAAACCACCCACCCCAAGCCCCAACCCTGACCACGCGATAAGCCCGCCCCCGACAACAGACACGGGCCGCGTCGTCCCGGACGGCAGCAGCCACGGTGCCACGGAAGGCACAACCAGCACGCGGGGAAGCCGGGCGGGTGACCCGCGCGAACGCGGGCGGGTACCGGGCCCGGACGCGGGCCGGCGCCGGCGACAGGCGAGGACCCCGGGCACGAACGCGGATCGACCCGGGTGACCCGCGCGGGCCGGGCCGGCGCAGGTGGCCGGCGCGAATGGGCCCGACCCCGGCGAACCGACACAAGCGGGACCGGCTGCGAGCCACGCGATAAGCCCGCCCCCGACAACAGACACGGGACGCGTCGTCCCGGGCGGCAGCAGCCACCGTGCCACGGAAGGCACAACCAGCACGCGGGGAAGCCGGGCGGGTGACCCGCGCGAACGCGGGCGGGTACCGGGCCCGGACGCGGGCCGGCGCCGGCGACAGGCGAGGACCCCGGGCACGAACG
Organism: Embleya sp. NPDC127516; assembly: GCF_044765325.1. Taxonomy (NCBI): domain Bacteria; kingdom Bacillati; phylum Actinomycetota; class Actinomycetes; order Kitasatosporales; family Streptomycetaceae; genus Embleya; species Embleya sp. NPDC127516. The sequence continues at coordinate 20,517 of NZ_JBIWJT010000008.1, forward strand.
CGGATCGACCCGGGTGACCCGCGCGGGCCGGGCCGGCGTAGGTGGCCGGCGTGAATGGGCCCGGCCCCGGCGAACCGACACAAGCGGGACCGGCGCGAGCAAGCCGACATGGGCAGACTGTGCGTGAGCCGGTGCGAATGGGCCCGGCCCCGGCGAACCGGCCCCGGGCGAGGCCGGCGCGGGCGAACCGGCCCGGACGGGCCGCATCGGCGGGGCCGGCCCTGGCGAACGGCCTGCGCGACGCCGGCGCGGCGGGCTCCCGTGGGCGGGGGCGGCGTGGGCGAGGCCCGGTGGTGTCCTGCGGGTTTCGGGTTGGGCCCGCAGCGTGCCGACGGTGGGGCCGGCGGTCTCGGCCTCGTAGCCGGCGGGGGTGGGTCAGGGGCGGGCGAGGGTGGCGGCGGTTGTGGCGCAGGTGAGGACTGCTCGGGTGCGGTGCCAGGGGATGGGGGACGGGGCACCGGCGGCCATCGCGAGTACGGTGCGCATCGTGGCTCGGTAGCCGAGGGCTTCCTGCCAGTCGGTGCCGCCGAGGCGCGCGATTTCGACGCCGTCCTCGGTTTGTACGGCCACCTCGTACACCTCGTCGCCGCCCACACCGGCGACCTCGATCGTGCCCACGCGGCCGTCGGGCCAGCCGAGCAGGATCGCGCCGACGTCCTCCGAGCGGGTGGTCGGGTGTACCAGGACCGAGCGGGTCGCGGCGAGCACGCGCGCTCCCGGGCCGGCCGCGGCGTCCAGGAGTTCGGCGCCGTGCAGGCCGAGGGAGATGAGAGTGCCGCCGCCCTCGGCCGGGTCGTCCTGCCAGGCGCGCTCGGGCGTCAGGAAGCCCGCGATGTCGTGCCGGACCAGCGCGCGGGCGCTCAGGATCCGGCGGCCCGCCGTACGCTCGGCCAACTCGACCACAGCCGGCGCGAAGCGCAGCACGGATGTGGTCAGGAAGCGCTCCTCGTGGCCCGCCACGGCCCGATCCAACTCGACGAGCGCGGCGGCCGAGGACGCGGCCGGCTTGTTCACGAAGCACGGCACGCCGGCCCGCAGAATCCGGGCCACGGTGTCCGCGATCAACGCCGGCCGTACGGTCACCACGACGGCGTCCGGCCGGCGCGCGAGCAGTTCCGCGAGCGACCCGGCCGACTCGCACTCGTGCCGCTCCCGAAAGGCCGCGAACCGCTCCGGCTCGCCGGCGTCCCACCCGTCGATCAGCCGAACGCCCAACTCCCGGGCCACGCCCGCGTCCGTGAACGGATGGCTGTGCGCGAATCCGGCAAAGGCGAGGCGCATGACGCGGACATTCCCTTCAGGCAACAACCAGACCAACCGACCCTAGCCCCGCCCCCGAACACCCCCACCACCTCCCACCACCCACCCCTCCGCCCTCGCGCCTCACCCCGACGCCCTCACCCCAGCCCCCAGCCCACAACCCGCATCCCGCGCCCCGCGCCCCGCGCCCCGCGCCCCGCGCCCCGCGCCAACTGAGTGTCCGGGCTCGGGACCGTCAGGGCACCGACCGCTCGCGCAAACCCTGGGGGAATCCACGCACCCCCGGTCCACCGCGCCACCGCTCGGCCGCGCCCCCACGCCACCACGCACCGCACGGCCATGTCCCCATCTCGCCGCTCCCCACACCCCACACCCCGCGCCCCCGCGGCATCGCCCCCGTCCCCGTCCCCGTATTCGTGTGAGGTGGGGTCGAGCGGGTAGGCGTTTTCTGCGGGGGACGATCATCCGCCTCTGGACAAGGATGAAGCCATGTTCCTTCTGGGACTGCTGCTCGCCGCGTGCGCCGGAGCGTTCGCGGCTCTGCTGATCGCCTACAACACGTCGGGTGGGCCCGAGTACACGGTGAGTATCTTCGACACCGACATGGTCACGCTCAACTCGTTGGCGATCTTCTGCACCGGCTTGGCGCTCGGCCTGATCTTTTGCGTCGGCCTGCTCATGATGGGCGGCAAGGCGCGAATGAGCCGGGCTCGCCGCAACCGCGAGCGGCGCGCCCTCGATCGCGCCACCCTCGAACGCCAATCCGCCGCCGCCCGCGAGGAAGCCGCCCAGGCCCGTGAGCGCGCCGCGCAGGCCGAAGCCCATGCCGAGCACACCGGCCACGAACCCCGGGCAGCCGACCAAACCACAGCCACCTGGTCCGCCGATCCCGCCGACCACCCCCGTAGCCGCACCGGCCCCGGCGGCTCCCACGGCCCCAACTGGAACGACAACAAGTAGACGAGCAGCAGCACGGCCCGGCGAAGGCCCTCGTACCCGAGCGGGTACGAGGGCCTTCGCCGAGTGTGCTCACAACACGTACGGCCAAAGTTCGAGCCAGGGCGTCTCGAAGCGGATCACGTCGCCCACCGACAGGTCCTCGACCCCTCGGGCCACGTCGATCGTGATGATCCCGAGGCCCAGCCGCATCACGACCTCGCGCGGATCAGACCCACCGACCCGCTCCAGCGCGCCGGAGACCGCCATCCCGTCCCGCACGGGCGAGAACCCGGTGGGCACCCCCACCGGCACGCGCGTCCAGTCCACGACGTCCTCCGGCGCATCGACCTCGACGTCGTACCACTCCCCCTGTATCGGGAGTTGCTGCGGAAAGCACGGCCCGACGTTCCAATAACCGATCCCGTCGCCGATCTCGGACGTGAACACGACCCGTCTCGGCTCGGCATCCGCACATCGCAGCACTCGAACCCGCATCCGCGCCCCTTACCCTCCCGACTACCCGTTCGCCGCCGCAGTCGCGCCCGTCCCCGTCCCCGCGAGGTGCGGGTACGAGGCGGAACGGCCCTGGAAGCTGAGGATCTTCGGGTTCCGGATCACGCCGTCGCGGATCTCGATCGCCTTCGCGATCGTCGGGTCCGCGTCCCACGCGGCCGGGCCGTCCATCACCGTGCCGAGATAGGGGACGAGTGCCTCACTGATCTCCCACGTCGCGGAGTCCCACAGGTAGGACGGGCTGTGGTCGACCGCGTAGTAGTGGCAGTTGTCCCCGACCGTGAACATCGGTTCCTCGAAGGTGGTCGGGCGGGCCCATTCGAAGCCCATCCCGTCGTCACACGAGACATCGATGAAGAACGAACCCGGCCGATACGCCGGCAGATCCCGGTTCAGTACGAACGTCAAGGGCGCGTCGGTGTCCTGCCGGATGCAGTTGACCACGATGTCGTAGCCGGCGAGGTGGGCACCCAGCGGCACCGGCCCGTCCTCGGTGAGCGCGTCCAACCGCGACGGGTCGTCCTCACCCGACTGGAAGTGGCCCATCACGACCGAGGGCATCGGCGACGCGACCGCCACCGCGTCCCGCGCCGTCAACACCGTCACGTCCGAAACACCCATCGCCTCCAGGGCTATCACCGCGCCACGCGCGGTCGCGCCGAAGCTGAGCACCGCCGCACGCATCCGGCGACCATAGCTGCCGGTCGCGCCACCAAGCGCAAGCGCATGCAACACCGAGCAGTAGCCCGCCAGTTCGTTGTTCTTATGAAACACATGAACGCTGAACGCGCCTGCCGCGGTCCAGTGATTCATCTCCTCCCACGCGATCATCGTCAGCCGGCGATCGATCCCCAACTGGGTGATCGTCGGATCCTGCACACAGTGCGGCCAACCCCACAGCACCTGGCCGTCGCGCAACGCGGCGACATCCTCGTGGGTCGGCTTCGGCAACAACACCACGTCGCTCTCCGCGAGCAGCCGCTTACGCGGCAGCAGACCGGCCACGTGCCGAACCAGTTCGCCGTCCGCGACGCCGAAGCGCTCGCCGTACCCCTCCTCCAGGAACAGGTTCTCGCGCACGTCCGGCGCGATCCGCTCGACGTGCAGCGGGTGAACCGGGAGCCGGTGCTCGTTCTCCTTGAGCGAGGAGCCGAGAATGCCGATGGTCATGCGGGTCCTGCGAATCATGAGATTCCTTAGGTAGACCCCAAGTATCCGCCCTGAAGCCGGCCCCCGGGCCCCAGCCGGGCCGCGCGCCCCGCCCCGCGCGGCCCGCCCCGCACCCCACGCCCGGGGCCCGGGACCCCGCACCCCGCTCCCCGCGTTCAGTTGGGCAGCGCGTTCACCGCCTCGTCCGCGCTGTCCTGCCACAGCGTGGTGATCGGGTCGGAGACCGCGATCCCGGGTGCGGGAGCGCCGATCTCGCTCGCGGTGAAGGTGCTGCCGACGTACGCAGGATCGGCCGAGACGGTCAGGCTCGGCACGTAGCGCGCCGAGCCGCCGCGGTCGTCGGTGCGCAGGGCCGCGTACAACCGCCCGTCGGCGTCGAGCCGCCGCTCCCCGCTCGACACCGGCGGAACCGGCCGCGCCGAGCCGTCCAGGCCGGCGAAGGTCACCGTCGGGAAGCGGTCGATCGTGCAGGCCGAGCCGCCGACGTTGGTGACCGTGACGAGTACGACACTGCTCGCGATCGGCGGCAGGGCACGCGCGTCGTAGACGAGCGAGTCCTCGGCGCACGCGCGCGCACGAGCGGCGGCGCTCCCCCCGGCGCCTGCGGTCGAGGCCGCGCCGGCGACCAGGACGGACGACGCCAGGGCAAGTGTGGTAACCGATGCAATAGTCTTCATGCACTCTCTGTATCCACCGCTGCGGTTGGCTACACGCGCCGATGTACGCGCGCCTCCCACGGTCGAAGCACCGTCGCGTCGATCGGCCCCGCGTTCCCGAGCACGAGCGGCACGTCCGCCCATTCCGCCGCCAGGTCGGCCGGCACCGGAACCGCCTCGCCGGTGAAATTGGCGAGCACCAGGAGCGTGGTGTCGCGATACCGGCGGGTGAACGCGTACAGCCGCTCGTCGTCGGCAAGCAGCATCGTGAAGTCGCCGTGTACGACCGCCGGTTCGCTGTGCCTGAGGGCGATCAACCGGCGGTAGTGGTGGTACACCGACTCCGGATCGGCGACCGCCGCCGCCGCGTTGATCGTGGTGTGGTTGGGGTTGACCGGCAACCACGGTATGCCGGTGGTGAATCCGGCGTGCTCGGACGCGTCCCACTGCATCGGCGTACGCGCGTTGTCCCGGCCCCGCGCGCGCAGCCCGTCCAGAACCCGCGCCGGGTCCTCGCCCGCCCGGACGGCCTGCGCGTAGTGGCCCCGCGCCTCGATGTCGTGCACGTCCTCGATCGAGGCGAACGGCGCGTTGGTCATGCCCAGTTCCTCGCCCTGGTAGACGTAGGGCGTGCCCCGGTGCAGGTGCAGCACGGTGCCCAGCATGGTCGCCGAGCGCACCCGATGCTCGGGCCCGTCGTCGCCGAATCGCGAGACGATCCGCGGCTGGTCGTGGTTGTTCCAGTACAGGCTGTTCCAGCCGACCTCGGCGAGGCCGCTCTGCCAGCGGCCGAGCGAGGCCTTGAGGTCGGTCAGTCGCAGCGGCCGCACGTCGAACTTGCTGCGGCCGAAGTCCAGCCCCACGTGTTCGAACTGGAAGACCATGTCCACCTCGCCGCGCGCCGGATCCGTGAACAGGCGGGCGTGCTCCAGCGTGACGCCGGGCATCTCGCCCACGGTGAGCAGCCGTTCGGGCCGCCCGGCGAAGACCTCGCGGTGCATCTCCTGGAGGTACTCGTGTACCCGAGGACCGCAGATGTAGTACGGCGAGCCGTCGCCGTAGAGGCCGTCGCCGTGCAGCGCGCCGTCCGGGAGGTCGGGGTCCTTCGAGATCAGGTTGATCACGTCCATCCGGAAACCGTCGACGCTGCGGTCCAACCACCACCGCATCAGCGCGTACACGGCCTGCCGGACCTGCGGGTTCTCCCAGTTGAGGTCGGGCTGCTTGGGGGAGAACAGGTGCAGGTAGTACTCGCCGCTCGCGACGTCGTGTTGCCAGGCCGACCCGGAGAAGAACGACCCCCAGTTGTTCGGCGCCGCCGACTCCGAACCCGCCGACACCGAACCCGCCGACACCAAGCCCGCCGACTCCGAACCCGCCCCCTCCCCCGTCGCGTCCCCGCCTTTTCGCGCCGGCCGCCACCAATACCAGTCCCGCTTGGCGCTGTTCGGCCCCTCGCGCGACTCGCGGAACCACGGGTGCTCGTCGGAGGTGTGGTTGACCACGAGGTCCATCACCAACCGCATCCCGCGCTCGTGCACCGACGCGAGCAACCGGTCGAAGTCGGCCAGAGTGCCGAACAACGGTTCGATATCCCGGTAGTCGCTGATGTCGTAGCCGTTGTCGTCCTGCGGCGACGGGTAGACCGGCGACAACCACAACACGTCGACGCCCAGTTCCCTCAGATAGTCGAGCCGCGCGGTGATCCCGGCCAGGTCCCCGATGCCGTCGCCGTTGGAGTCGGCGAAGCTGCGCGGATAGATCTGGTACACCACCGCGGACTTCCACCAGGCGTCGTGCGCATCCCGCAAACCGTCGAGTGCCATCCCTCGAACCCGTCCCCTCCGCGTCGACCACACCCCGGCGGATCCCGCCGAAGCCACCGTGTCTGTCCTGCCCCACCGGGCCCCACTTCACCGGTCGGGCACGCGGCCACCGCCCGTCCCGCATACGCCCCGAACCCGTCCCTCACCCGACATTCCGCATGGGAGGATTCCCCGCATCGCACACAACGGCACGAGCGGGGGACGCGATGGCGGCGATCGGACCCGAGCCCGTCGATCCGGCCGTCGGCGGACGGGCGCTGCCCGTCCTCGCGGCGGCCGAGCAACTGCACACGGCCGCACGCGCGGTCGCCGCGGATCACGCCGGCGCGCTCAACGCGGTACGTGCCGCGCTGTGGCCGCTCCAGGCCGGACTGGTGGCCGAGGCCCTGCGCGAGATCCCGATCGCCCAGTTGCGCGAGGCGACCGGCGGGCGGTTGCGGCTCGGTGCGTTGGAGGAGGCCGGGTACACGTCGGTGGGCAGTGTGCACGACGCGCAGCCATACGCCCTGCGCCGGGTGCCGGGGGTGGGCGAGCAGACCGTGGCGCAGGCGGTGGCCGCCGCGCGGCAGATCGCCCGCGCGGTCGAGGAGACTGCGTCGGTTCGGCCCGATCGACGGCGCGGTGCCGGCCGCCCGGCGGCAGGAGATGGTCGACGCCTTCTCGGCGGTGTCCGGGCACGCGGTGTTGCTCGCGCAGATCCAGGCCGGCGGGACCGGGTTGAACATGCAGGCGGCCTCGGTCGTGGTGATCTGCGAACCGCAGATCAAGCCCACCATGGAGCATCAGGCCGAGGCGCGGGTGAACCGAATGGGCCAGGTGCGCACCGTGCAGGTGCATCGCCTGCTGTCTCCGGACAGCGTCGATCAGCGGATGCTGAACATCCCGGCCGACAAGTCGCGGTTGTTCGACACCTTCGCCCGGCGCAGCGACGTGGCAGAGTCCACCCCGGACGCGGTGGACGTGTCGATGGCCCGGCGGATCGTCGAGGACGAGCAGCGCCGCTGGGCCGCGTCGGCGGGGGCGGCCGGCTCCGCGGGCTGAGCGCGCGGTCGGGTCGGCCCGCCCCGGAAAACGATGGTGCCCGCCTCGGCCAGGACCTCCAGCCCCGCGGCGTGCGCAGCGTGAACGCGCGATCCACCGTTCCGATCGGGTGCAAAGATCATCGTTCCGGGCAGATACCGGTCCTCGTACCCGGTCCGGCCGCTCGCCGGCACCGGCGGCGGGTTCACGACGATCGAACAATGGGGACGGTGCGGTGGAGCGACACGACGAGGCCGGCCCACGATCGCGGCTGTCGACGACCCGCGCACGGCGGCACGACTGGGACACCCGGCGCTGGCTGCTCGTGGGCGTGTCCGCGACGCTGGTGGTGCTGACCCTGCTCGCGCTGCTCGGCGCCTGGGTGTTCGCACGTTCGACCTCGGTCAACGGGCATCTGGTCGACCACAGCTCACCGGCACTGATCGCGGCGGTGCGGCTGGAGACCGCCTACGCCGACCAGGACGCCTCGGTCCGGGACTACGTCCTGACCGGGAACGCGCCGCTCCTGGAGGTGTACTCGGCGAGCCACGAGGTCGAGCGCGAACAAGTGGCGGTACTACACGAGTTGTTGCGCGGCGACCCGGCCGCGACGAATCGCCTGCGACTGGTGCTGGAGCGCGCCCGGGCGTGGGAGGACCGGGTGATCCGCCCGGCCCTGAGCGTCGCCCCCGGGACCGCGCCGCCGGCGGAGGTACGCGCGGCCGTCGCCGACCCGGCGCCCTACCCGGCGCTGCGCGCGGCCACGCGCGAGCAGCGGGAGCGCCTCCAGCGGCAGCGCGACCTGGCCCGGGCCGACCTCCAGGACGTCCGCGACCTGCGTACGTGGGTGTTCAGCGCGATCGCGCTGGTGATCGCGGCGGGCGCGGTCATGGTGTTCGCGGGGCTGCGTCGCGGTGTCACGCTCCCGGTGGGCCGACTGGTGGCGGACGCGGACGCGGTGGCCCGGGGCGAGTTCGGGCACGAGATCACCCCCACCGGACCGGCCGATCTGCGTACCCTGGCCGACGCGATGGAGGCGATGCGCCGCCGGCTCGCCGACGAACTGGCCTTCTCCGACCACGCCCGCCGTCGCCTGGCCCAGCAGGCCACCGAGTTGCGCCGTTCGAACTCGGACCTGGAACAGTTCGCCTACGCCGCCTCGCACGACCTCCAGGAACCGCTGCGCAAGGTGGCGAGCTTCTGCCGACTCCTGGAAAAGCGGTACCAGGGTCGACTGGACGAGCGCGCCGACCGGTACATCGCCTTCGCGGTGGACGGCGCGGTCCGGATGCAGGCTCTGATCGACGACCTGCTCGCCTTCTCCCGGATCGGCCGGAGGCCCGCGAACGAGTCTTCGGTGGACCTGAACGCGGTGTTCGAGACGGTGGTCGGCGACCTCGACATCGCGATCCGCGAGGCGGACGCCGAGGTCGACCACGACCCGCTGCCCACCGTGCGTGGTGATCGCACCCAACTGTCCGTGGTGTTCCAGAACCTGATCGCCAACGCGGTGAAGTTCCGCGAACCGGACCGGCCGGTGCACGTCGCGGTACGCGCGGAGCCGATGGACGGAATGTGGCGGATCTCGGTGACCGACGACGGCATCGGCATCGATCCGGCCCAGGCCGACCGGATCTTCGTGATCTTCCAGCGCCTGAACACCCGTGAGGCGTATCCGGGCAACGGCATGGGCCTGGCCATGTGCAAGCGCATCGTCGAGTTCCACGGCGGCACGATCGCGCTGGACCCCGAACACACCACCGGAACCCGGATCACCTTCACCCTCCCCATGACGGAACCACCCGCAGCGACACCGCCCACGGGGTCGCCGACCGAGAAGACCCCGACTGCCAAGACCCCGACCGAGGAGACTCCGGCCAAGGAGACTCCGGCCGAGAAGAATCCGCATGGGCAGGGTCCGAACGGGAGAGCGCGGAACGCATAGGCGGCGCCCGGCACGTCGCCGCCGGCTTGCCCGCTACCACCCGGCGCCCGAGCCCGCCACCACCCGATCCGGCGTGATCGGCAGCGTACGCACCCGCACGCCGGTCGCGTGGAACACCGCGTTCGCGATCGCCGCCGCTGCGCCGATCACGCCGATCTCGCCCGCGCCCCGCGCGCCGAGGTCGCTGAGGTGCGGGTCCGCGTCGCCGACGAAGAGCACGTCCAGCGTGCCGACATCGGCGTTGACCGGCAGGTGGTAGCCGGCCAGGTGCGGTTCGACCACCTGCCCCCGGCGCGGGTCGATCGTGGTCGCCTCCATCAGGGCCTGCGCCAGCCCGAAGGTCATCCCGCCCAGCAGTTGACTGCGCGCGGTACGCGGATTGACCACCCGGCCGATGTCGAACGCGCCGACCATCCGCCGGACCCGGACCGTACCGGTCAGCGAGTCCACCGCGACCTCGGCGAAGTGCGCGCCGAACGACTGCACCGCGTACGGCGAGTTCGCGTCGGGATGGTGGTGGCCAACCGCCGACAACGAGGGCACCCCGATCCGTGCCAACTCGCTCGCGAACACATCGGCACCGAACTCGATCGCGCCGATCTCCTTTTGGTACAGCGGCGATTCCGAATCGGCGACGGCCGCCGCGAGCAGATCGTCGCGGACCGCCTCGCACGCCCGCCGGATCGCCGGGCCCACGTAGGCGACGGTCTGCGAGCCGATCGACGGCGGCGCCTGAGGCAGGTCGGTGTCGCCGAGGCGGACGATGATCCGGTCCGGCGCGAGGCCGAGCACGTCTGCGGCGATCTGCCCGAACACCGTGTACGTCCCGGTGCCGATGTCGTGCGACGCGACACCGATCACCGCCGAACCGTCGACCCGCAGTTCGGCATGGGCGGCGGCCGCTCCCGGGTCCATCTCGTGGGCCGCGGTCGCCATCCCGGTGCCGATCAGCACGTCGCCCTCGCGGCGGGTGCCGGGTGTACGGTCGTCCGGATCCCAGCCGAACCGCTCGGCGCCCACGCGGTAGCACTCCCGAAGGTGCTTGCTCGACCACGGCCGACCCGACGACGGGTCGGTGTCGGCATGATTGCGCAACCGCAACTCCAGCGGGTCCATGCCCAGTTCGTGGGCCAACTCGTCGAGCGCGGATTCCAGCGCGAAGGATCCGGGGGCCCGCCCGGGACCACGTTGGAAGGTGGGCGGCTGCATGTCCAGCCGTACGATCCGCTGCCGGATGGCGACGTTCGGGCACGCGTACAGGGTCGAGGTGATCCCGCCGGTCGACTCGACCACGTTCTCGCCGGGCGAGGTGGCGGTGGTGCCGTCGTGTGCGATCGCGGTCAGTCGGCCGTCCCGGTGCGCGCCCAGCACGATCCGCTGCCGGGTCGCCGGCCGGGTGCCGCACGAGGTGAACATCTGCGGGCGGGTCAGCACGAGCCGGACCGGCCGGCCCACCCGGCGCGCCGCCGCCGCGGCCAGCAGCACGTGCGGCCAGACCGTGCCCTTGCTGCCGAAGCCGCCGCCGACGAAGCCGGACAACACCCGGACCTTGTCCACCGGCAGCCCGAACGCGGCAGCCAGCGCGACCCGCACCCCGCCCACATACTGCGTCGAGTCGTACACGGTGAGCCGATCGCCCGACCAGCGCGCGGTGGTCGCGCACGGCTCCATCGGGTTCATGTGCTGCGGCGGTGTCTCGTAGTACGCCTCCACCGTCACATCGGCCACCGCGAGACCGGTTGCCAGGTCGCCCCGGACGATGTCCTCGCGGCCCGGCGGGGTCTGCGCGATGGCATCCTCGATCCGCACCAGCGGCGATTCGTGGCGGTACCGCGTGCGGATCGACTCCGCGCCGGCCACCGCCTGTTCGAGGGTCTCCGCCACCACCATCGCGATGTGCTGCCCGTGGTGGTGGATCAACGGGTCGGACAGCGGTGTGCGGCCGTCGCCCATCGGGCCGTTGTCGGCCGAGTAGAACGACGCGACCGGGCCGATGCCCAACGACCCGTCGGAGATGTACACCGCCAGTACGCCGGGCGCGGTCTCGGCGGCGGCGATGTCGGTTCCGGTGATCCTTCCCTTGGCGATCGTGCTCTGCACCAGCACCGCGTGCGCGAGGTCGGGCAGTGCCACGTCGCCGGTGTAGATCGCGGTGCCGGTGACCTTGACCGGGCCGTCCACGCGCGGTTCGGCGGCGCCGATCCAGGGCGTTTCCGGGCTCATGCGGGATCCCCTTCCGGGCTGCTCGGGTCTTCCGGGCTGCTCGGGGCGGCCAGGATGCTCGGGGCGGCCAGGGTGCTCAGGGCGCGGGCGACCACCCGGCGGATCAGTTCGACCTTGTACGCGTTGTCCCGGCGCGGCACGGCCCCCTCGGCGGCGGCATCACCCGCGTGGGCGAACGCGGCGCTGCTCGGCGGTGCGCCGATCAGCGCGGCCTCGGCCGAACGTGCCCGCCACGGTGTGGTCGCCACGCCGCCGAGCGCGATCCGGGCGTCCCGGACGATCCCCTCGCGTACCTCCAGTGCGACCGCGGCCGAACACATCGCGAACGCGAACGAGGCCCGCTCACGCACCTTGAGGTAGTGCGAATGGGCGCCGAGCGCGGTCGTCGGCACCTCGACCCCGGTGATCAACTCGCCGTGGGTCAGCGTGGTCTCCCGGTGCGGGGTGTCCCCCGGCGGCAGATGGAACGTCTCGATCGGCTCGACGCGCGGGCCGTTCGGCCCGTCGATCGACACCCGGGCCTCCAGCGCCAGCAGCGCGACCGCGAGGTCGGAGGGATGCGTGGCGATGCAGTGCTCGCTGGTGCCCAGGACCGCGTGGCCCCGGTGGTCGCCGTCCAATGCGGCGCATCCGGAGCCGGGTTCGCGCCTGTTGCACGACATCGCCGGGTCGCGGAAGTATCCGCAGCGGGTGCGCTGGAGCAGATTGCCGCCGAGCGTCGCCAGGTTGCGCAGTTGTGGGGACGCGCCGGCCAGCAGGGCCTCGGACAACACCGGCAACCGCTCGCGCACCACCGGGTGGGCGGCGAGGTCGCTGTTCGGGACCAGGGCGCCGATCCGAATCGTCTCGCCGGCCGGGTCCGGCGTCAGATCGGTGAGCGGCAGCCGGCCGATGTCGACGAGGCGGGTGGGTGTGGCGACACCGCACTTCATCAGGTCGACGAGGTTGGTGCCGCCGGCGATGTACATCGCGTCCGGGCCGAGCTCGGTCCAGGCCCGCGCGGGTTCGGCCGGACGGGTGTAGGTGAAGGGGCGCATCGCGGCCTACCGCCCGGCCGAGGCGGCGATCGCCGCGACGATGTTGGGGTACGCGGCGCAGCGACACAGGTTGCCGCTCATCCATTCGCGGACCTGGTCGTCGTCGCCGGCGTGGCCCTCGGCGAGGAGGGCTACCGCCGACATGATCTGGCCGGGTGTGCAGAAGCCGCACTGGAACGCGTCGTGGTCCACGAACGCCTGTTGCACCGGGTGCAACTCCCCTTCGGGGTCGCCGTCCAGGCCCTCGATCGTGGTCACCTCGCGGCCGTCGTGCATGAGGGCGAAGGTCAGGCACGAGGTGACGCGGCGGCCGTCGAGGAGCACGGTGCAGGCGCCGCATTGGCCCAGATCGCAGCCTTTCTTGGGGCCGGTCAGCCCCAGCCCGTCGCGTAGCGCGTCCAAGAGCGTGACGCGGGGGTCGACGCGGAGCCGTCGGGCTTCGCCGTTGACGTGGAGCTCGACTTCGTCGGCGGGGGGCTCGAGTGGCATGGTCCCTCCGGGGGGCTCTCGGGCCGTGTTCGCCCGGCCCGGGATCTGGGCTGGTACCCCCCTTGGTGCGTGATACACGGGTCGGTTGGGGTGGCCTCATACGCCGGCCGGGCTGAGGTTGGCCTCGAACGCCGGCCCGGCTGAGGTTGGCCTCGAACGCCGGCCCGGCTGGAGTTACCCGGCCTTCGGCCGAGGTGGCCTCAAGCGCCGGCCCGGCTACTTGGCCTCAAACGCCGGCCGGGCTGAGTGTGGTGCGGCGGGTTCACTCGGGACGCTGGGGTTGGTCAGGACGCCGGCATCGGTGGGGACGCCCTCGTCGGTGGGGACGCTCTTGTCCGATGGGACGTCCTTGTCGGTTGGCACGCAGGTGTCCGTGGGGACGACGGCGTTGGTGGGGGCGCCGGCGTTGGTGAGGACGCCTTCGTGGGTGGGGGCGTCCTCGTGGGTGGGGGTTGGGGGTGGGGGCGGGAGGGTGGGGATCGCGGCCAGGAGGGATTGGGTGTAGGGGTGGGTCGGGTGGCCGAGGACTTGGGGGGTGGGGCCTGATTCGACGGGGTGGCCTGATTTGAGGACCAGGACGTGGTCGCACAGGTGTTGGACTACGCCGAGGTCGTGGGAGACCAGGATCAGGGACAATCCGAGTCGAGAGGTGAGGTCGCGGAGCAGGTCCAGGATCTGGGCGCGGACGGAGACGTCGAGTGCGCTCACCGGCTCGTCGGCGACCAGGACGCGGGGGTGCGGTGCGAGCGCGCGGGCGATCGCGATGCGTTGGCGCTGGCCGCCGGAGAATTCGTGGGGATGGCGGGTACGCATGGCCGGATCCAACCCGACGGACGTCAGGACCTCGTCCACCCGAGCGTCGTGGTCGCCCTCGACGCCCAGGCATTCCAGTGGCTCGGCCACGATGTCGCGCACCCGCGAGCGCGGGTCGAGCGAGCTCATCGGGTCCTGGAGAACGATCTGTACCTCGCGCCGGAACCAGGTCAGCGAGCGCGCCGGTCCGGGCCGTACCTCGCGGTCGCGATAGTGGATCGTTCCCCCGTCCGGGCGGTCGAGCCCGAGCAGCAGTCGGATCAGGGTGGACTTGCCCGCGCCGGATTCGCCGACCACGCCCAGCGAGCCGCCCTCGGCCAGTTCCAGGTCGACGCCGCGCAGCGCGTACCGCTGCCCGGCCGGGCCCCACAACGATCGGCGCGGCAGGCGATACGTCCGGGTCAGTCCCTCGGCGCGCAGCAGTACGGCGGGCGCGGTCGCGGTCACAGTGGTGCCTCCACGGGCTCGGTCGCGGTACGGACGTCCGCCTCGGGGTCCGCCGGCTCGGGGTCCGCCGCCTCGAACGCGCCGGCGTCGAACGCGGTCGCCCGCGCGGCGGCCAGCAGCCTGCGGGTGTAGGGCGCGTCGGGGTCGTACAGGATGCGCTCCAGGGGTCCGTGTTCGATCACCCGACCGGTCCGCAGCACCGCGATCCGGTCGCTGACCCGGGACACCACCGCGAGGTCGTGCGTGATGAACAGCAGCGCGGTGCCCTGCTCGCGGGCCAACGCGTCGAGTAGCGCGAGGATCTCCCGCTGCACGGTGACGTCCAGCGCGGTGGTCGGCTCGTCCGCGATCAGCAGCGCGGGTCGGCACGCGAGCGCGATCGCGATGCCCACCCGTTGACGCTGGCCGCCGGAGAGTTGGTGCGGCCAGGCCCGGACCAGCTCGGCCGGATCCGGCAGACCCACCCGCTCGGCCAGTTCGATCGCCGCGAGGTCGGCCTGACGGCGCTTCATGCCCCGGTGCAGGCGCAGTGGTTCGGCGATCTGTCGGCCGATCCGCATGGTCGGGTCGAGCGCGGTGAGCGGCTCCTGGAACACCATCGCGACCCGATCCCCGCGGATGCGCGCGAGTTCGCGCTCGCGTCTGCCGAGCAGTTCCACGCCGTCGAGGCGGATGCTGCCGGTGACCTCGGCACCTTCGGGCAGCAGGCCCAGCACGGCCAGCGCGGTGAGCGACTTGCCGGAGCCGGACTCACCGATCAGACCCAGTCGTTCGCCGGGCGCCAGGGTCAGGTCGACGCCGTCCACCACGGTACGCCCGCCGATCCGGATGGTCAGGCCGGAGACCTCAAGCAGCGCGCCCTCGGTGGCCAACGGTGGGACCGGCACCTGGACTTCGGCCTCGGAGAGTGCGTCGGCCCCGACCTTCGGGGCACGGTGTCGCAGGCGTGGATCGCTCGCGTCGCGGATCGCGTCGCCGAGCAGGTTGAAGCCCAGGACGGACAGTGCGACGGCCAGCCCCGGCCAGATCACGAGCAGCGGTCGGGCGGAGATGTAGGGCTGCTGGTCGTGCAGGACCCGGCCCCAGGACACGGCGGGCGCGGGGCTGCCGTAGCCGAGGTAGGACAGCGCGGCCTCGGTCAGCGACGCCACGGCCATCACCAGGGAGAGCTGCACCAGCAGGGTGGGGGCGATGTTCGGCAGGATGTGTCGGCGGACGGTGCGCCATGTGCTCGATCCGCTCGCGGTCGCCGCGAGCACGTAGTCGGTGCCGTGTACCCGCTCGATCTCGGCACGCGCGATCCGGGCCAGGTGCACCCCGAACGCGACGCCGAGCGCACCGGACGCGGTCCACACCGAACCGCCGAACACCGCGGCCAGGATCATCGCGGTGAGCAACGCCGGGAACGCGATGGCGATGTCGATCAGTTGCACCACGCCGGCCGCGAACCTCCGTGGTCCGAGCGCCGCGGCCAACGCGAGCGGCACGCCGAGCGCGGCGGCGATGCCCGCCGACGCGAGGGCGATCAGCAAAGTCTCCCGGGAGCCGACCAGGATCAGGCTGAACTGGTCGCGGCCGAGCATGTCGGTGCCGAGCACGTGGCCGTCCCGAAACGGCAGCAGCCAGGGCGCGTTCGGGTCGACGGCAGTGGGGTCGTACGGGGTCCAGATCAGCGACAACAACACCGAGGCGACCAGTATCGCGACCAGCGTGCCGCCGATCACGCCGTTGCGGTCGCGCAGCAGCGCACGCAGGACGGTACGGCCCGCCGGGACGTTCGCGGCGGTGGCCGCGCCCTTCTCGGCAATCGCCGCGCCCTGGTCGGCCCCGACCGAAACGCTCTCGGGCGCGTTCGAGTTCCTCACGCGGGCACCTCCCGGGTGCGAACGTCCGCCAGGCGCGGGTCGATCAGTCGTTGCGCGACGTCCACCAGGAAGCCCACGAACAGCACGATCGCGACCAGCAGCATCACCTCGCCCTGCACCTTGACCAGATCACGGTTGCCCACGTCGGCGACCAGCATCGAACCGACGCCGGGCAGGGTGAAGACCTTCTCCACCACGATGGCACCCACCAGGAGCGCGGCGACCTGCACACCGAGCATGGACAACACCGGGCCGGCCGCGTTGCGCACGCCGTGTCGCAGCAGTGCGCCGGTCCGGGTGCGGCCCGCCGCGCGCGCGGTTCGCAGGTAGTCGCGGTGCAGCACATCGAGGGTGGCCGAGCGGACGAACCGCAGCAGTACCGCGCCCTCGGACAGGGCCAGGGTCAGGGTGGGCAACACCAGGCTGCGACTCGCCTCGCCCGGGTCCGCCCAGCCGTCGACCGGGAAGCCCTGCGCGGGCAACAGCGGGGTCTGCACGGCGAACAGCAGGATCAGCACCAGGCCCACCCACAACGTCGGCAGCGCGATCCCCAGTTGGCTCACCACGCTGATGGCGGTGCCGTCGCGGCGTTCACGACGCACCGCCGCGAGCATCCCCAGCGGCACCGCGAAGACCAGCGCGAGCACCAGCGCGCCGATGACCAGCGGACCGGTCACCCGGAGCTTCTCGCCCAGTTCGGCGGTCACCGACGAACCGTTGAGCTGCGAGCGACCCAGGTCGCCGGTCGGCACGTCGATCAACCACGTCCAGTATTGGACGAGCAACGGCCGGTCCAGGCCCAGGTCGTGCCGGATCGCCCGCAGTTGGGCGGAGTCCGCGGTGATGCCGCCGACCGAGGTGGCGGCATCACCGGGCAGCAGCCGAAGCAGCGCGAAGGTCAGTACGCTCGCACCGAGCAGGGACAACACGAGCAGTCCCAGCCGGCGCACGACGAACACCGTCATGCCGGGCTCCGCGGGGGCCTCCGGTGCGGCCGAACCCGACCGGCCCGCTCCGGCTGCCGCAACGGCCTTCGGCGCGAGCTCACTTGGTGATCCCGATGGTGGCGAGGTTGAGTCGGCTGCTGGTGTGGTGCTGGGGGGCGCCGCTGACGCCCTTGCGCACGACGGTCAGCGTCTGCGCCTGGAACAGCCAGTCGGCGGCGGCGTCCTCGGTGACCTGGCGGCCGATCCGGGTGAGCAGGTCGGTTCGGGTGCGCTCGTCCGGCGCGGCCACCGCCTGCGCGTACCACTCGCGCACCTGCGCGTTGTCGTAGCCGAAGTAGTAGCCGGGGGTGGCGAAGTTGGCGATGTCGTGCGGCTCGGCGTGGTTGACCAGGCTCAGGTCGTAATCCCTCGCGGTGTACACCTCGCTCAGCCAGGCGGTGAATTCCTGCTGCTTGACCGTGAGTTCGATGCCCGCTTCCTTGAGGTTGGCGACCAGCACGTCGCCGATCGCGGCGGGGTAGATGTTGGGGATCTTCAGGGTCAGCTTGAGGTTGTCCACGCCCGCCTCGGACAGCGCCTTGCGCGCCGCCGCGGCATCGTGCGGGTCGATCGTGCTCAGATCCTGGAAGCCCGGGTCGGAGGTGGGAATCGGTCCGCCGAGCCGAACGCCGGCCCCGCCGAGCGTCTTGATCAGCGCGTCCTTGTCGATCGCGCGCCGGATCGCGTGCCGCACGGCCGGGTTGTTCAGCGGCGCCTTGGCGTTGTTGATCGCCAGCGTGTACTTGTCCGTGGTGGTGCCGCGCAACACGGTGAATTTGTCGTTGCCGGTGAACGGCTGGAGCAGGGTGGCCTCGGCCGCCGTCTCGATGTCGGTCTGGCCGGTGGCCTGCGCGTTGTTGGCGGCGTTGCGGTCCGGGATGTAGCTGAGCACGACCTTGGCGACCTTGGCCTTGGCGCCCTTGTACGCGTCGTTGCGCACCAGGGTGATCGCCGAGCCGCGCTGCCAGCCGTCCAGCTTGAACGGGCCGGTGCCGTTCTCGGCGGCGTCCAACTTGCCGAAGTCGGTGCCCTTCTTGTAGACGACGCCGACCCGCTGGGTGAGTGCCCAGGTCAGGTTGCTGTCGCGCTGCTTGAGCGTGATCACCACGGTGGCCGGGTCGGGCGCGGCGACGTTCGCGATGGTGGCCAGGGTCTTGGCGTTCGGCTGCTTGGAGCCGGGAGCCAGCACCTGTTGCAGCGACCACGCGGCGTCCTCGGCGGTGACGGGCGAACCGTCGTGGAAGGTCGCGCCGGGGGTGAGGTGGAACGTGTAGGTGAGGCCGTCGGCGGAGGTCTCGAAGCCGGTCGCGAGCGCGGGCACGATCTTGTTGTCGGCGTTGGTGTCGACGCTGAGCAGCCCCTGGTAGACGTTGTCGAGCAGGACCTGCTCGACCGCGACGCCGGCAGTGGTGGTCAGGTTGAGGCTGGTCGGCTCCAGCACCAGGCGCACCTTGGCCGTCGCGTTCGGATCGAGCGCGCTGTCGGCCGGCGCCGGGGCCTGGGTGTTGGCGCCGGTCGCACCGGGGGTGGGGGTGCCGCCGGAGCCGCACGCGGCGAGGACCGGTCCGGCCAGGGCGAGGACGGCGGCTATGCGGAGCGCGGAGCGGCGCATCGTGGATCGATCTCCTTGCTGGAAAAGGGTGTCGCGGGGATGGCCGGGCGGGTCTTCACGCCCCGTCGGACCCGCACCGGTTCGACGCGGCGTGGAGGAGTCCGATGGGATTCGAGAACTCGCCGGGGCCGGTGGCGCCCGAATGGGGCGGGTGGTCAGTCGCGCGCGGCGGCCAGGACGAACTCGACGATCTCGTCGTGGACTTGGGCGCGGTCGTTCTCGGCGAGCACGTTGTGCAGATCACCCGGGAAGATCCGGGCCCGGGCGTTGGGCAGCGTCTTCGCGGCGGCCGACACCGCGCTCGCTGGCGCGAGGTCGTCGGCTTCGCCGTGGACGAAGAGCACCGGCAGGGTGATCGCGCCGGAGGCGATCAGTTCGGCGATCCGCTCGCCGCCCGCCTCCAGCGCGTCCAGGGTCTCCGGGCGCAGGCCGCCGGACCACACGAGCGGGTCGTTGCGCAGCCGTTCGGCGTATTCGGCGTTTCCGCACAACTCGCCCGGGTCCTTGCGCAGCGACATCGGGTCGATGCCGTGCTCGGCCAACAACGCGCGCAGGCCGCTCTCCCCCGACGACAGGCCGGTTCCCGCGCCCGCAAGCACGAGGGCGCGGGCGGGCGCGGCGGCGGTACGCGTGCCCGCGAGGAGCAGGGTGACCGCCGAGCCCAGCGAGTGGCCGGCCAGGATCAGCGGCACGTCGGGGCGGCCGGCCGCGATGCGTTCGAGGATCAGTTCGGCGTCGTCGGCGAGTGCGTCCAGGCTCTCCACCAGGACGCGGGTGCCGTCACTGAGGCCGTGGCCGATCTGGTCCGGGGCCCACACCTCGATCCCGTCGGCGTTGAGGCGGTGTGCCAACGGCTCGTGCAGTGCGGCGTGTTCGCCCAGGCCGTGCAGGAACAGCACGACCGCGACGGGTTCGTCGGCGACGGGCCACACGCGCAGGTGGAACTCGCCGCGCGCGCCGCGGATCCGGCTTTCGTGTACCGCCTGACTCGTCGTCATCGGCCGACCTCGCCGTCCGCGAGTTCACCGGCGCCGGTCGCACCGGCCAGGCCCCGGCGCAGGTCGGCGAGCAGGTCGTCGACACCTTCCAGGCCGATGGACAGCCGGACCAGCCCGGGGGTCACTCCGGCGTGGGCCTGCTGCTCCGGATCGAGTTGGGCGTGCGTGGTGGACGCGGGGTGGATGGCCAGGCTGCGCGCGTCGCCGATGTTGGCGAGGTGGCTGAACAACCGGAGTTCCTCGACGAATCGCCGACCCGCGGCCAGTCCGCCGGCCAGGTCCACCGAGAGTACGGCGCCCGCGCCGCGCGGCAGGTAGCGCTTCGCCGCGGTGTGCCACGGGCTGGTGGGCACGCTCGGGTGGTCCACGCGCAGCACCTCGGGCCGCGCGTCGAGCCAGGCCGCGACGCGTTCGGCGTTGGCGGTGTGCCGTTCGACGCGTAGGGACAACGTCTCGATGCCTTGGAGCAGCAGGAAGCTGTTCAGCGGCGACACCGCCGGGCCCAGGTCGCGCAGCAGCCGCACCCGCAGGCGCAGCGCGTAGGCGATCCGGTCGGCGCCGAACCGCTCCCAGAAGGACAGGCCGTGATAGGTCGGGTCGGGGGCGACCAGGCCGGGGTAGCGGTCCGGGTGGGCGCCGAAGTCGAAGGTGCCGCCGTCGACCACGATCCCGCCGATCGCGGTGCCGTGCCCGCCGAGGAACTTGGTGGTGGAGTGCACCACGATGTCCGCGCCGTGCTCGAACGGGCGGAGCAGGTACGGTGTGGGCACCGTGTTGTCCACCACGAACGGCACGCCGCCCTCGTGCGCGATCTCGGCGACGGCGGCCAGGTCGAGCACGTTGCCGCGCGGATTGCCGACGCTCTCGCCGAACAGCGCCTTGGTCCCCGGCCGGATCGCCGCGCGCCACGCGTCGAGGTCGTCCGGGTCGTCCACGAAGGTGACCTCGATGCCGAGATCGGCGAAGGTGTGTTCGAGCAGGGTGCGGGTGCCGCCGTACAGCGAGGCCGCCGCGACCAGGTGGTCGCCGGCCCGGGCCAGGTTCAGCAGCGCGAGCGTGGTGGCGGCCTGGCCGCTGCCCACGGCCACCGCCGCGGTACCGCCTTCCAGCTGGGCGATCCGCTCCTCCACCACGGCGGTGGTGGGGTTGGACAACCGGGTGTAGGCGTGCGTCTCCAGGTCGGTGAGCGCGAACGTGTCGGCCGCGTGCGCCGCGTCCCGGAACACGTAGCTGCTGGTCTGGTAGATCGGCACGGCCCGGGCGCCGGTGCTCGGATCGGGTCGGGCGCCGGCGTGTACCTGAAGGGTCTCGAAGGCCGGTTCGGTGGGCGGTACTTCGCTCTCCCGCTCGGCATCGGCCGACTCGTCGGGCGCGTCGGGCGCGCCGGGCGCGCCGGGCGACTCGGGCGACTCGGGCGACTCGGCGGCGGATATCGCACCCGAAGACCCGGCACCGCGGTCGCCGTCGCCTGCCGGTTCGGCCGGGACCAGGTCCGACCACCACCGCTCGACCACGCGCGGGTGCGAGCGCAGCCAGCCGATCAGCGCGTTCTCGCCGTAGGCGGGCTTGAGCGGATTGCTCGGGTCCTCGGTGACGCCGTCGGCCACCTCGGCCAACTCGGCGGGCAGGGTGAGCGGTTCGACCACCGCGTCCAGGCGCGGGCCGAGGAAGAACGGCAGCGAGTAGCGGTCGACGCCGGGCTGCGGGGCGATCACCCGGTGTTTCGTGGCACGCAGGTAGCCGCGGGTGGCGATCTCCAGCATCTCGCCGATGTTGAACACGAACGCGTCCGGCAGGGGCGTCGCGTCGATCCAGGAGCCGTCCCGGGCCTGCACCTGGAGGCCGCCGATGTCGTCCTGTTGCAGCAGCGCGAGGTAGCCGTAGTCCTTGTGCGCGCCCACTCCCTGGTCGACGTCGGCACTCGGCCGGCCCGGGTAGTGCACGACCTTGACGTGGACCGCGGCCTCCTCGTCGAACCACTCGTCGAAGTAGCCGGTGTCCTGACCCAGTGCGGCGGCCAGCGCGCGCAGCACCTCGCGGCTGACCCGCAGCGCCTCCTCCTGCCACGCGAGCACCGTCTCGCGCAGTTCGGGCAGCGCGGCCGGCCACTGGTTGGGGCCGATCAGGCGCAGATAGGCGGGGTCGTCCGGGCCGAGCGTGAGCGCGGCGCGCTCCGGGCCGATGTCGAGTTGCTCGCGCCAGTCGGGTCCGCCCTGGGTGTACTCGGTGCCGGTGCGCGTATAGCCCCGGAACTGCGGCGAGTTGACGTTCTCGACCGCGAGCCGGTCCGCCTCGGGCAGCGCGAAGAAGCGCTTGGAGACGTCCAGGGCGCGGGCGCGCAGGTCCGGGTCGACGCCGTGGCCGACCACGTAGAAGAAGCCGATCTCGCGTGCCGCATAACGCAGTTCGGCCAGGAAGCCGGCCACGTCCGCGGCGGGGTCGCGGAATCGGGAGATGTCGATCACGGGGAGGGTGGGCGGTGCGGTGGTTGCCATGACTGGGTCCTCGGTACAGCCTCGGTCCACCCGCGCCGGGCGGCGGCCCGAAAAGGGCCGAGCGGGGCGGGGCGAACGTGCGGCGAATGGGGCTGGATCGTGTACGCGGACGTCGCGGGACGAACGGCGGCGACGCGGGAGAGCCGGGCCCGGGCGCGGCGGACCGACGGGGGTCACGCGGGGCGGGGCACGCTCTGCTCATTCGGCGGCGAAAGGCCGCACGAACGCAGGGTTCAGCGACAGGTCTGGTCGAAGTGGTCGGCTCGTCGACCCACCCAGAAGGGGTCGAGCAGCGTGGAAGCGACCTGACGCGAAGTCATGGCGGTGATGAAAGCACGAGGAAGGCGGGTTGGTCCAGCCGGCTTTCCCGGGGCCGGGTGTGCGGGATACCCGGGGGCGAGCCGAGTCCGCCCGCCGGGCCCATCTCCTGCACCGCCGGCCGCTGTCGCGCGGATCCTCCGGGTTACCCCGTGGCGCGAAGGCGATCGGGCCGCCTAGACTCACCGCCATGTCCAGCCCCATGCTCGTCAGTCGCCGCCACGTGGATCTCGTGCGCGTGACCAGCATGGCCTGTCGAATGTCCCACTGAACCCCGGTGACCGTTTCGGTCCCGGTGGTTCGCGCGGTGTGTGAGTCCGGGCGCTGACCCGCCGACTCCCCGCGTCCCGCTCCGCCCTTCCCGCTCTCCTCCCGCTCGGGCCCGTGTCGGCTCGGTCCTCGGTCGCGAACACCACGCGTCGGGGCCGGTTCGCCGCGCCCGCGGTCGGCTCCGCGTACCCGACCGCGGGATCCGCGCATGCCCTTCGCCGGCTTGCCCCGGCCTGTCCCGGCTCTTCCCGACGGCCCGACCTCACCGCCGACTCCCCTACCCCGCAAGGAGTTTCCCGATGACCATCGAAGCAACCGACGCGCCGAGCACGACCGACGTGCCGTCCACGATCGACGCACCGCCCACGGTCGAGGCCGTGCCCGCCGACGACATCGCGTCGTGGTCCTTCGAGACCCGGCAGGTGCACGCCGGCGCCTCGCCCGATCCGACCACCGGGGCTCGCGCGGTGCCGATCTACCAGACCACGTCGTTCGTCTTCCAGGACACCGAGCACGCCGCCGGGCTGTTCGACCTGTCCCAGGAGGGCCACATCTACACCCGGATCCACAACCCCACGACCGACGCGCTGGAGCAGCGCGTGGCCGCCCTCGAAGGCGGTGTCGCGGCGGTGGCGACCGCGTCCGGGCAGGCGGCGACCACGCTGGCGGTGCTCAACCTCGCGGAGGCCGGCGACCACATCGTGTCGAGCTCTTCGCTGTACGGCGGCACCTACAACCTCTTCCACTGGACGCTGCCCAAGCTCGGCATCGAGGTCACCTTCGTGGACGACCCGGACGACCTGGACGCGTGGCGCGCGGCGATCCGGCCGCAGACCAAGCTGCTGTTCGCCGAGACGCTGGGCAACCCGCGTGGCAACGTGCTCGACGTGTCCGCGGTCGCCGACCTCGCGCACACCGCCGGCGTACCGCTGGTGGTGGACAACACGGTGCCCACGCCCTATCTGCTCCGGCCGCTCGAACACGGCGCGGACATCGTGGTGCACTCGGCGACCAAGTTCCTCGGTGGTCACGGCACCGCGATCGGCGGCGTCGTGGTCGACGGCGGCACCTTCGACTTCGGCGCGCACCCGGACCGTTTCCCCGGCTTCAGCGAGCCGGACGCTAGTTACAACGGACTGCGCTACTGGCCGGACCTGGGCCCGGGCGCGTACGCGGCAAAGCTGCGCGTGCAGTTGCTGCGCGACGTCGGCGCCTCGATCGCGCCGCTGACCAGTTTCCTGCTGCTCCAGGGATTGGAGACGTTGTCGCTGCGGATCGAGCGGCACGTGGCGAACGCGAGCGCGCTGGCCGCGTGGTTGCAGGCCCGGGAGGAGGTGGAGACCGTGCACTACGCGGGTCTGCCGAGCAGCCGGTGGTACGACGCGGGCAAGCGCTATCTGCCGCGCGGCGCCGGCGCGATCGTCGCGTTCGAGCTCAAGGGCGGGATCGAGGCGGGCCGGCGGTTCGTGGACGGGCTGTCCCTGTTCAGCCACCTGGCCAACATCGGCGACGTGCGCAGCCTGGTCATCCACCCGGCGAGCACCACACATGCCCAGCTCACCGAAGCGGAGCGGCTGGCCACCGGGGTCACCCCGGGGCTGGTCCGGCTCTCGGTCGGCATCGAGGGCCTGGCCGACCTGCGCGCCGACCTGGTGGCCGGTTTCCGCGCCGCGCAGGCGGACTAGCCGGGAATTCGGACGGACCACGCACCATGACGCACGACACGCCCACCGTTCCCGTCCCGGCGGGGCCTCGTTCGCTGATCCTGCCCCGGCCGCTGTGGACCGAGTCCGGGGAACTGCTGCCCGAGGTCCGCGTCGGCTACGAGACGTGGGGTCGACTCGCTCCGGACCGCTCCAACGCGGTCCTGGTCCTGCACGCGCTGACCGGCGACAGCCATGTCGCCGGTCCGGCCGGGCCGGGCTTTCCCACCCCGGGCTGGTGGGACGGCCTGATCGGGCCGGGCCGCACCCTGGACACCGACCGGTACTTCGTGGTCGCCCCGAACGCGCTCGGCGGTTGCCGGGGCACCACCGGTCCCGCCTCGCCCGGTCCCGGCGGTCGGGTGTGGGGAAGTCGCTTCCCCCGGTTGACCGTTCGCGATCAGGTGGCGGCCGAGGTGGCCGCCGCCGACCTGCTCGGGATCCGGCGCTGGGCGGCGGTGGTGGGCGGGTCGATGGGCGGCATGCGGGCCGTCGAGTGGGCGGTGACACATCCGGACCGGGTCGGCGCGCTGTTCCTGATCGCCACCACGGCGGCGGCGAGCGCGGAGCAGATCGCGTGGTGCTCGACCCAGCTCCACGCGATCCGGGCCGATCCGGACTGGGCCGGCGGCGACTATCACGACCGGCCGGCCGAGTCCGGGCCCTGGCGCGGGCTCGGCCTGGCCCGGCGGATCGCACACGTCACCTATCGCAGCGAGGCCGAATTGGCGGTCCGCTTCGGCCGCACCCGGCAGCCGGACGAGGGCCCGCACGGGCGGTTCGCGGTCGAGTCCTATCTCGACCACCACGCCGCCAAGCTGACCGCGCGCTTCGACGCGGGCAGCTACGTGGTCCTGACCGAGGCGATGAACAGTCACGACGTGGGCCGGGGTCGGGGCGGCGTGGCCGCGGCCCTGGCACGGGTCACCGCGCCGACCGTGGTCGCGGCCGTGGACAGCGACCGGCTCTATCCGCCGAGCCAGCAGCGGACCCTGGCCGAGGGCATACCGGGCGCGGGTCCGCTGCGGGTGGTCGAGTCGCCGCACGGCCACGACGGCTTCCTGATCGAACTCGACCAGGTGGCACCCCTGCTCGCCGAATTGTTGGAGCGGACCGGCGACGCGAATCCCGCCGAGGACGTGGATCGCGTCACAAACCCGGCCCCGCCTCGGAACACGGTGCTCGGTCCCACCGTTAGGCGAAGGTAGTGACAACCGGTAGGTAGCCCTCCACATCGCCCGCCCGGTGCCCGGCCCTGGGGATCCACCGCACCTGGTGCGCCCCTCGCGGACCGGCGCCGGGCCCCGTCGAAAGGCCCATTCACCATGACCGCCCTGGCTCCCGCGCAGGTCCGCGCCCGGCTGACCGAGTTCACCGTGCTGGACGTGCGCACCCCCGGCGAGTACGCGACCGGCCACATCCCCGGCGCGCACAACGTCCCGCTCGACCGGCTGCGCGAGGCGGTGCCGGTGCTCCAGCGGGCCGGGCACCCCGAGCTGCTGATCGTCTGCGCGTCCGGGGCTCGCTCCGAGCGGGCCCGCGCCGAGCTGACCGCCGCCGGGATCGAGGCCGCGCACCTGACCGGCGGCACCTCGGCCTGGGTCTCCGAGGGCCACGCCCTGGACGGCCCGAGCGGCGCGCGCAACGTGTGGCCGATGGAACGCCAGGTCCGCCTGGCCGCCGGCGCGCTGGTCGTGCTGGGCCTGGCGGCCGGTCGCCGTACGCCCAAGGCCCGCCTGCTGGCCGGCGCGATCGGCTCCGGCCTGGTTTTCTCCGCCGTCACCAACACGTGCGGCATGGCCGCGGTCCTGGGCAAGCTCCCGCACAACCGCCCCGCGCCCGAGACCCCGGACCTGGCCACGACGCTGACGGCCCTCGACCGGGTCTGAGCGAAGCGAGGATCGAGCAAAGCCGCGCCTGCGCGCAGGCGGGCTTCGCCGATGCCGGCCTACTGAGGTGCCGGCCAAGGCGAGCGCCCGCGCGGTCGCTCGGTGCGGGCGGTCGGCTCGGCGCGCTCGCGTGATTCGCGTTGCGTCGGCGGGTTCACAGGGTTCGTGTCTGCGATGGGTCGACAACGATCAAAGTCGGCGCAAAGTGGGCTCCGGGGCGGAACCCGTCCGTTGGGTGTGGGCGTGTTCGCAAGTGTGTTCCCGCTTCCGAACAGCCCTTGGAGTCAACCGGTGTCGAGCCCTTCCGCCCGTCGTGCCCTGCGCAGCCTGACCGTTCTCGCCGTGGCCGGCGCACTCGCGGTGGGTACCGCCGCGTGTTCGTCGGACTCGGGGGACGAAACGGCGAAACCCGGTGGCCGCGAGGGTGCCGCGGAGGCCGGGCAGACCCCGTCCGACGCGCCGACGGCGGCCGATCCGAACACGTCGGTGCCGCCGCCACTGGTGCCGGACGCGCTGGTGCGCAAGTCGGCGAACGGTGGGCGTACCGTCGCGTTGACCTTCGACGACGGGCCGAGTCCACAATGGACGCCGCAGGTGCTCGCGTTGTTGAAGGAGTATCGGGCCAAGGCGACGTTCTGCATGCTCGGCCCGAACGCGAAGGCCAATCCCAAGCTGGTCAAGCAGGTCGTCGCGGACGGCAACCGGCTGTGCGACCACTCGGTCACCCACGACGAGGGCATCGCCAAGCGCCCGCTGTCCCGGATCAAGTACGAGATCACCACCGCGCACGACCAGATAGTCGCGGCGGGCGGTCCGGGCACCAGGGTGGACTGGTTCCGCGCGCCCGGCGGCGACTGGTCCCCGCAGGTGCGCGCGATGGCCGCCGGTTATGGCATGCGCTCGCTGGACTGGTCCGACGACACCCGCGACTGGCAGCGGCCGGGCGCGGACAAGATCCTGGCCACCGCCGAGAGGGAACTGGGACCCGGTGGGATCATCCTGATGCACGACGCCGGCGGCGACCGCGCGCAAACCCTGGCCGCGCTCGAGCAGTTGCTGCCCTGGCTGGTGCAACAGGGCTACACGTTCGACTTCCCGGCCTGACCCTCGGCCCGCGGCACGGGCGAGAGCACCGAGATCGCCGGGACCAGGCCGTACGGATCCGGATGCACACCGGCGGAGAAGTCGAGCAGTTCCACCCGGTGCGGTACCAGGCGGACGAGCGCGAAATCGTCCCCGGTGGGCCCGGCCGGAAAGAACGGCCGCAGGGTCTCATCCCACAGTTTGACCAACTCCGGCCCGTCGCAAAGGAGTTCCGCGCGGGCGTAGAGCGTCGCATAGGCCACTGTCGCGCGATCTTCGACCGAGTAGGACACCTCCGGTCGGGCGATCAGGTCGAGCGCCTTGCGGGAGCGCGGGCTCGTACTGATCCAGATCGTCGCGTCGTCCTCGACCGCGAGATGTTGCACCAGGCGCACGCGCGGCGCACCGGCGTCGTCGGTGGTGGCCAGGAAGCCCAGCGGGTACGAGCGCAGGATGCGCAGCGCCGCGTCGCGCAGGTTCGGATCGGGCTGGGTCGAATCGGGCTGGGTCGGGTCGGGCTGGGTCGGGGTGTCGACCGGGGAGGTCGGCATGATCCACCGCCAATCATTCGCCGTATCGGTGGCCGTCTCGGTCGCGTTCCGATGGCCGTATTGGTTGAACCATACTAGAATACGGATTCCAGAAAACTTCAAGGTACGAACAGGTCAGGACGGGTGCTCGTGGGCCGCAAACCGAGATTCGGCGACGACGACTTCCTCGATGCCGTGCTGCGGGTCACCGCGCGTACCGGCGCCGGCGCCGTGACCGTCGCGGCGGTGGCCGCCGAGGCGGGCGCGCCGGTCGGATCGGTCTATCACCGCTTCGCGTCGCGCGACCTGCTGCTCGCCCGGCTGTGGTTGCGTACGGTGCAACGCTTCCAGCAACCGTTCCTGGCCGCACTGGCCGACCCCGATCCGGCCCGGGGCGCCACCCGCGCGATCCGGGCGGTGTTCGCGTGGGTGCGCGAAAGCCCGGACGAGGCGGCGGTGCTCCTGCTGCATCGCCGCGAAGACCTGATCGCGCGGTGGCCCGAGGAACTGGGTCCGGAAGCGACCATGCTCAACGACGCCGTGGCGAACGCCCTGCGGGCCTACACCCGGGCACGTTTCGGCCGGGTCTCCCCGGCCGCCCTGGAGCGGGTCACCTTCGCGCTGGTGGACATCCCGTACGCGGCGGTGCGTCGGCACCTGGCGGCAGGCCGCACGCCGCCGGCGTCGATCGAGGCCGCCACCCTGCTCGCAGCGCGCGCGGCGATGGGTGAGTGATCGCGCCGCGCCCGAACGGTCACTCGAGGGGCACCCGGGTCGGCCGCGACACGGCTCGCGTCCGCGGTGACCGGCGCCCGTGCCGGATGCCCGCGACCTGCGCCCGCGCTCGGCGTTCAGCCCTTGGGCGGATAGACCCGACACTGGCTGGTCGCCGTCGCGCGTACCGTGCCGCCTGGGTCGGCCAGTGTCGCGGACGTGTTCGCCACCAGCCCGTCCAACTCCGCCCGCGCCCGGAACAGCGTCGGCCCGCCCGCGCCCGCCTCCGCGTGCCACGTCACGTCCAGGTCCAGCGAGGTCATCACCGTCCCCCGCGCGGCCCCGCGATACGCCGCGTCCATCAGGTGCGCGTCGAACAACATCACATCGACCAGACGCTCCGCGATCGCGGCCGAGACCGTGTCCTCGCCCTTGCCCTCGCCCTCGTCCCGGTCACCACCACCGCCGTCGCGCGGCGCGGGCCATTGCGGGACCGCCCACAGCGCGATCGAGTCGCCGTCGTCGCCGCGGAAGTCCCCGTCGAACTCCTCCGCCGACAACGGGTAGTCCACCGCCCGCTCGTCGAACCCGC
Source organism: Embleya sp. NPDC127516 (assembly GCF_044765325.1). Classification (NCBI taxonomy): domain Bacteria; kingdom Bacillati; phylum Actinomycetota; class Actinomycetes; order Kitasatosporales; family Streptomycetaceae; genus Embleya; species Embleya sp. NPDC127516. Next base: position 49,910 of record NZ_JBIWJT010000008.1, read on the forward strand.
CCAGGAACGGCACGATCTTCGCCAGCCACGGCAGCCGAGGGCAGTCCTCCGGCCCGGGCACCCCCGCCACCGCGCGCCGACCGGCGCCCTCGGCAGGAAGCAGCCCGGGAGCGGCGAACCAGGTCAACGCCGCGACCACCGGTTCCCCGCCTTGACGCACCATCACCTGCACCGAGGTCGCGGTCCGTCCACGTACCAACGGCAGGACCTCCAGCTCCAGTTCGCCCGCGACCGCAGTTTTCGTGAACACCGCCCGCAGGCTGCGCAGTTGCTTGCCCGGGGCGTACCGCGTCGCGCCCAGCGCGGCGATCGCGGCCGTGTACCCGCCGAACCCGCGACCGTCGATACAGAAGAATTCCGGCAGCTCGGCCACCGGCCCGACGCCGCCGCGCCCGCCGTCCCGGACTCGCAACTCCCCCAGTGGCGTGTCCACCGCGCAATCCCCGACCTCGCCAATGTCCATCGTCGGATGTTGACACGCGACCCCGCGCCATGCCAGAGCCGCCCCCACCCGGCAGCCACCCGCCGCAGTGCCCGTTCACCGAAGCGGTGCATCGATGAAAGCATCAGCGCGCGGTCGTCGTCCCCGCGCGGCCCAGCATCGCCGCCCACACCGACGTACCGGCACCGGAACCGGCACCCGTCTCGGCCGGGCCCGAACGATCCGGGCGGCCCGACCGGGCCGGGCGAGTTCGCCGGTCACCTTGCGGCCGACACGCCTGATGGCCCGCCGGTCCGCAAGGAGCGCATGATGATGGATGAATCTGGTGAAATGCGTCGATTCATGTTATTCGCCGGAATTCTTCACCTGCGCCTCCTGATCGGGCTCTCCGTGCTCTGCTCCGTCGTGCTCGGCGGATCGGCGGCGGCGCCTCGGGCCGAAGCCGCGGTGCCGACGGTCTCCGAGGGCGTCTCGGGAGCCGTGTCCGAGGTCGCGTCCGAGCCGGGTGGGGACATCACCCGCTCCGAGGTACTGGAGCGCGCCGAGGACTGGTACGACCGCGATGTCCAGTACGACCAAGCCGCCGAGGCCCCGGACCCGGAAGGTGCCCACGACTACCGCACGGACTGTTCCGGGATGGTCGCGATGGCGTGGCACCTCCCGAACACCGACGTCAACACCGATTCGCTCGACCGGCGTTCGGTCACCGTCCGGGTCGATCCGAACGACCTGCTCCCCGGTGACGCCCTCGACGACACCCACGACGGCCACGTGGTGATCTTCACCGGATGGGTGAGCCGCAGCGCGCGTACGTTCACCTACATCCAGTTGGCCAACGCGCACACCGACATGGCCAAGGGCACCGGCAGCTTCGACGGTCCGCTGCTCGCGGGCCTGCCGACGGCGAACTACTTCGGGCTCCGGTACAACCGGATCGTCGACGACCCGACGTCGGGTGTCGTACCGCCGGTGCGCGTCCTGGATCGGTATCCGTGGAAGGCGCCGTGGAATTCGACTCGGCGCGTCGACCCGACCTCGGGCCGGCGAGCGGGATCCGGCGGGTGACGCGGCGGTCGGCGCCCGCCCACCCGCCGGCGCCGACCGCCTTCGCTACGCCGCGCACTCCTCGGCGGGCTCCCGCCGGGGCGCCGCGTCGAGGAAGCGCAGTACCTCGGCGACCACGGTCGGATCGCCGAGCACTCGGCTGTGGCCCAGGCCCCGGGTGACGAACAACCGAGCCTGGTCGGGGTAGGCCGCCGCCAGCCGATGCCCCTGGTCGGCCAGGGCCATGTGGTCGTCCTCGTCGTGCACGACCAGGATCGGGACCCGTACCGACTCGGGACCGTACGACGCGGAGAAGCGCTGCCAGATGTCCGATTCCGGAGCCAACAGCCGGGCGTCCGCCCGCGCCCGCAGTTCGGCCTTGACCCGTGCGGCGAGGCCCAGTTCGGAGCTGAACCGGTCCAGCAGGTACTCCATGTCGCACACCGCGCCGACGGCCACCACGCGCTCGGCTCGCACCCCCGAGCGCAGGGCCTGGAACGCGCCCAGCACGCCGAGGGAATGGGCGAGCACGGCACGGAAGTCGCCGTACCGATCCTGGAGTCGCCGAGCGATCTCGGCGTATTCGAGGACATTGGTGCAGGTTCCGCCCGAATCCCCGTGCCCGGGCGCGTCGAAGGTGATCGGGGTCAATTCGCGGGCCCGCAACTCCTCGACGAACGCCGCGAATCGCGAACCGCGCGACTGCCAGCCGTGCAGCATCAATACCGGCTCGGCGCCGTCTCCCCACCGGTAGGTGACCACCCGCTTGCCGCCGACGTCCAGCGTCTCGGTGGTCGCGAACATGTGCGCCGAGCGCTCGGCGGGTCGCACCCGACCACGCATGACCGGGCGATGGAAGAAGCGGTACGCGAGCGCGCCGGCCGCCTGCGGGGACACCGCGCCCGTGGCCCGGAGCGCGACTCGCACGGATGTCATGACGGCGCTCATCCGGCCCGCCGATCCGGCGTCCGACCGAGCAGCGCTACGAGACGCTCACCCGGCGTCGCGTCCGCCGGGGCCTCGACCGCGCCGCCGAACGCGCCGCCGGGCTTGCCCAGCTTCCAGCGCTCGGCGAAGTCCAGTGCGATCAGGGCGAGTTCGGGATCGATGGTGTCGGGCGCGCCGATCGTGCGGGCGACGTCCCAGGCGTGCACGAGATTGTCGACGAAGTGCATGGCGATCGCGACCGAGCCAGGGAACGACCCGAACTCCCGGATCAGCAAACTGCGTTCCGACACCTCGTCACCGGCCAGCGCCGCCACGACGTCGACCGCCGTGGTGGCGAAGTCGACCCATGGGTCCCCCCCGAGCGCGTCGTCACGCCAGGCGTCCGGTTCGGTACTGCCGCCGGCCGCGGCGATGAAGCCTCGATTCTCCGCGACCATGTGGCCGATCAGATCGCGGAGATCCCACCCGGCACACGGCGTGGGCAGGTCCATCTGCCCGCTCCGGACCGGTCGGAGCGTGTCCAGCGCGAACACGATCGCGCGGCGATGCAACGCCCGCACGTCGAGAGCGTCGATCTCGGACCCGACAACGGCGAGCGTGCCGCCGCCGGGTGCCTTGGTATCCGTCATGAATGTGCCCCTTGAGTCGCTCGATGGGTCGATGGGTCGATGGCACGTGTGGCCGGTCGCGGGAACGGCCGGGAACGGCCGGCGAGCCGGTCGCTCCGCAGCAGTCTGGCAAAACTGCACGACCGGTCGTACTATTTATCGAACACCAAGAGACTGTCAAGACGGACCGGGAGATAATCGACGCCGATCGGCCGACCGGCCGACGTGCCGGCCGGCGGAGCTAGGAGTGGTCGTGAGCGCGTCTCCGACGGATGGGCGGGTCCGCAAGGGCGACCGGACCCGACAGGCGATCGTCCGGCGTGCCGCCGACATCGCGTCCGTGGAGGGACTCGAAGGTCTCTCCATCGGTCGGCTCGCGGGCGACCTGGAGATCAGCAAGAGCGGGGTGTTCGCGCACTTCGGATCGAAGGAGGAACTCCAGCTCGCGGCGATCGGCGCGGCCACCGACATCTACATCGAGCACGTCGTGACACCCGCACGGACCGAGCCGGCCGGCCTGCTCCGGCTCTGGCGGCTGACCGAGGGCTGGATCGCCTACTCCCGCGACCGGGTCTTCCCCGGCGGCTGCTTCTTCTTCAACACCTCGGCCGAGTTCGACGCACGACCGGGCCGGGTCCGCGATGCGCTCGCGCGATCGTGGCGAGGATGGCGCGAACTCCTGATCACCGAGGCCGAAGCCGCGAAGACCACCGGCGAGGCCCCAGCCGACCTCGACACGGCCCAACTCGTCTTCGAACTGATCGCGTTCCTGGAAACCGCAAACGGCATCAGCATGCTCCACGACGACAAAAGCGCCTACGCCCGCGCCACAACCGCCATCCGCACCCGCCTCCTCGCCACCGCCACCACCCCAACCACCCTCGCCCCCCACCTCCACCCATAGGCCGCCACCACCACACGCCGGGGTACACGCGAAACGCGGGACGCGACGACGGATTGGGGCGCGGCGCACGATGGGCACGACGCGCGGGGCCGGGGGAAGGCGCCACACGCGCGGTGCGGCGGGGCGGAAGCGGGGCGGTTGGCGAGGCACGGTCCGGCGCGACGCGGTGCGGTGCGACGCGGTGCGGTGCGACGCGGTGCGGTGCGACGCGGTGCGGTGCGGTGCGACGCATGAGCACGAGGCGCGCACGGGACGGGAGTATTGGACTGGTGGTTACAGAATCTGTTAGCGTTCTTGCATGGCTCGACCACGGCAGTTCGATGAGGAACAGGCGGTGCAGGCGGCGCTCGAGGCGTTTTGGGCGACCGGCTACGAGGCGACGTCGACGCAGGATCTCTGTGACGCGACCGGGTTGGGCCGCAGCAGCATCTACAACACGTTCAGCAGCAAGCACGATCTGTTCCTGCGGGCGCTGCGTCGCTACATCGAGCACATGACGACCATTCAGGTCGCGAACCTGGAGAGCGATCGGCCCGTCCACGACAAGATCCGCGAACTGTTGGCCGCGATCGTGATCGACGAGGACGAGGAGACCGGCGACCGCCGGGGCTGCCTGGTCGTGAACACCGCGATCGAACTCGCGGGCCGCGACCCGGAGGTGGCCTCGCTGCTCAAGCGCGACTACGAGCGCCGGCATGCCGCGATCAAGGCGGCCATCGACGTCGGCCGGCTCGACGGCGACGTGGATCCGGCCAAGGACACCGACGCCCTCGCGCACACCGTGATCGGTACGGTCTCGGCCATCCGCCTGGCCTCACGCAGCGGCGTGAACCGCGCCGGCCTGGATGCGATCGCGAACACGACACTCGGCCTGCTGTAGGACATCGCCACCACACAAAGGACACGACCGGCCCGACGACTCGACGGCCGACGCCGCGCACCCTCGCTCCCGCACGCCCGCGCCATCGCCATCGCTGCGGATCAAGCGGGATCACGCATGCCCAGATTTTGAACCGTTCATTACAAAACGAGATCCGCCACCCTCCCCCCGCACACCCACCGACTCGGGAGTCCCCATGCCCCTAGCCGTCTACATCCTCGGCCTAGGCATATTCGCGCAAGGCACCTCGGAGTTCATGCTCTCCGGGCTGCTCGAAACGATGGCCGACGACCTCGGCGTGTCCATCCCCGACGCCGGCCTGCTGATCTCGGCCTTCGCCGTCGGCATGGTCGTCGGCGCGCCGTTGCTCGCGGTCGCCACGCTGCAATGGCCGCGCCGTACCGCGCTGATCGCGTTCCAGGTCGTCTTCATCCTCGGCCACGTGGTCGGCGCGCTCGCGCCCGGCTACTGGCTCGTGCTGGCCACCCGCTTCGTGAGCGCCGTCGCGTACGCCGGCTTCTGGGCCGTCGCCGCCGTCACCGCACTCGGCCTGGTCGCGTCGAACGCGAAGGCCAAGGCGATGGCCGTGGTCGCGGGCGGCCTGTCGCTGGCCACCGTCGTCGGCCTTCCGCTCGGCACCATGATCGGCAACTGGGCCGGCTGGCGCGCGGCGTTCTGGGCGGTCGCCGCCCTCACCGCGCTGAGCACCGTGGCGGTGTATGTGGTCCTGCCGCCCGGGCGCCCCACCCACGAGGCGCCGCGCTCGGTACGTACCGAACTGCGCTCGATGCGCCGGCCACAGCTATGGGTCGCCTACGCGACCACCGCGTTCAGCTTCGGCGCCGTCGTCGCCGTCTTCAGCTACCTGGGCACGATGCTGACCAACACCACCGGCATCGGCGAGGCGTGGGTGCCGCTCGTGCTGTCCTGGTACGGCGTGGGCGCGGTGGTCGGCATCACCATGGGCGGCCGAGTGGCCGACGAGCACCCGTTCGGCACGCTGTACGCGAGCATCGGCACCATCGTGGCCGTGTCGATCCTGCTCGCGCTCACCGCCGAGAACGTCCCGATCACCCTCGCCCTGGTCTTCCTCCTCGGACTCGCCGGCTTCGCGGCCAACCCGGCTGTCAACGCCCGGGTGTTCGCCATCGCGGCCGACGCACCCACGCTGGCCGGCGCGGCCAACACGGCGTCGTTCAACGTCGGGATCACCATCGGCCCGCTCCTGGGCGGTCGGGTGATCGCGGCGGGCTTCGACTACGCCGCCGTCGCCTGGGTCGGCGCGGGTCTGGGCCTGGCCGGACTGGCCGCCGCCCGGATCGACTCGCGCATGCGTACCCGAGCCGGCGCGACCGAGCCCGAGACGCCGACCGTCACGACACCGGAGCCGGCCGGGCTCACGGCGTAGCGGCACGCGGACTCGGACGCGGTGGGCGAACGCGACGTACACCACCCAAGGCGCGAGCGCGACATGGGAACAAGCACGACACCCAACCGCGACACCCAACGCACACCACGACGAACACCCGACAACCCGCTACCCGCCCGCCTCGAATCCGCGCCACGACGTGACCGTCCCGTCGCATCCCGCGACGGGCCGGTCCGATGCGCCTGACGTGGCATCAGATCCCTTGATTTCCCTGGGCTTCGGGGCTGCCGGTCGGGTTGTCGGCGGGTCTAATCTGATGGCCTGCTTCCGATGGTCCGTTTTCGGTCAAACGGGTGGATAGCACCCGTCTAGGACAGGACGGTTCGCCATGGTCACCAGCGACCCCGCAAGACCAGCCTCGTCCGAACCGCCGCTGCGTCGCGCAGCCGGCGAGAAGGGCCTCAAGACCGGCGCGCTGAGCCTCGCCTCCAGTGTCGTGATCGGACTCGCCTCCACCGCACCGGCCTACAGCATCGCCGCGACGCTCGGCATCATCGTGGCAGGCGTCGGTCTCCAGTCGCCGATCGTCATGGTCCTGGCCTTCATCCCGATGTTCCTGATCGCCTACGGCTACAAGGAACTCAACGAGGACACCCCCGACTGCGGCACCACGTTCACGTGGGGATCGCGTACGTTCGGCCCGATGACCGGCTGGATGGGCGGCTGGGCGATCATCGTCGCGGACGTCATCGTGATGGCCAACCTCGCGCAGATCGCGGGCGAGTACGGCTTCCGACTGATCGGCGCCCACGGCCTGGCCGAGGACACTTTCTGGACGACGTTCGCCGGTGTCGTGTGGATCGTCCTGATGACCTGGATCTGCTACGTCGGCATCGAGTTGTCCGCGAACCTCCAGAAGGTGTTGCTGACCATCGAGGTCGTGGTCCTGATCGCGCTCGGCCTGACCGCGCTGTGGAAGGTCTACCTCGGCAACGCGCCGGACGGCTCGGTGCACATCGGTTGGTCGTGGTTCAACCCGTTCGAGATCGACTCGATCGACGCGCTGACCAAGGGCGTGTTGGCCGCGGTGTTCATCTATTGGGGTTGGGACACGGCCGTCGCGATCAACGAGGAGACCGCCGACACCAAGCACACGCCCGGTCGGGCCGCGGTCATCTCGACCGTGCTGCTGCTCCTGATCTACGTACTGATCAGCACTTCGGCGCTGTCCTTCGCGGGCGCCGGCGACACCGGCGGCGGCCTGGCCAATCCGGACAACTCCGGGGACGTGCTGTCCGGGCTCGGATCGAGCGTGTTCGGCACCGAGGGGTTCGGCTGGTTCATGGCCAAGCTGCTCGTGTTCATGGTGCTGACCTCCTCGGCCGCGTCCACCCAGACCACGATCCTGCCGACCGCGCGCACCGCGCTGTCGATGGCCGCGCACCGGGCCATCCCGGAGAAGTTCGCCCGCGTGCACAGCAGGAACCTGGTGCCGACCTGGTCCACGGTCGGGATGGGTATCGCGTCGGTGGCCTTCTACGTGGCGATCACCCGGGTCAGTACCAACGTGCTGACCGACTCGATCGGCTCGATCGGGCTGGCCATCGCGTTCTACTACGGCATCACGGGGTTCGCGTGCGTGTGGTTCTACCGACGTGTACTCACCCGTAGCCGGCGCGATCTGATCACCAAGGGCATCATGCCGGGCCTGGGCGGCGCGTTGTTGGCGTACTTCTTCGTCGACGCGTGCCTCGTGTACGCCGACAAGGACTACGGCACGACCTACTGGACCCTGCCGTTCCCGCCGCACTGGCAACTGGGCGGGGTGTTCCTGACCGGGATCGGCGCGTTGCTCCTGGGTGCCGTGTTGATGCTCGGGTACCGGTTCGCGCATCCGCCGTTCTTCCGCGGCGAGACACTGCCGCGCGCGGTGGCCGAGCCGGGGCCGCCGCCCGCGCCGGTCGCGCCCGCGGGGTCGAGCGGATCCACCGGACCGAGCGGTCCGGCGGAGCGCTGACCCGGGTCGGTGGGCCCGCTCGGGGAGTCGGGCCCACCACCCGTCAATGCTCGCGGAACTGTTCCAACACCCGCCGGTCCCGCTTCGTCGGGCGGCCCGCGCCACGATCGCGTCGGGCGACCACGACCACCTCTTCGCGGGGCGGCGGCGGGGGGCTGTTGTCGATCAGACACTCGGCGGCCACGGGCGGCCCGACTCGCTTGCGGACGATGCGCTTGACCACCACGATCCGCTCGTGGCCGTCCTGCCGCACCCGCACCTCGTCGCCGATCCTGATCGACTGGGCGGGCTTCACCTTGTCGCCGTTGACCCGCACGTGCCCGGCCTTGCAGGCCGCGGCGGCGAGCGAGCGGGTCTTGGTCAGGCGCACGGACCAGATCCAACTGTCGACCCGTACGGTCCCCTCGTCTGTTGTTGCCATGACCCGACTCTAGAACGAGAACCTCCGTCGTGGCCCGCAGCGCCCTCGTTCCGGGCCGCCGCCCGCTTGGACCCGCCCGCCGCACCGCCCGTCCTCGTTCCGTCCCACCCGCGTTTCGAGCCGCCCGCCGCACCGCCCGTCCGCCCCCGGTCGCGCGATGTCGGCCGGCGCCGGCACCGTATGCGGCGACGTCGCGCGACGACGCGTCGTCGGGAGCGGTCGGATCCGTCGAGAAGATCGGCATGGGAGGCGCGAGAGCGGTGGGGATCGAATGACCGAGTGGGCGACGCTGCACAAGCTGATCGAGGCCGAGGACCCGCGCGCGGTCGGCGCGGCCCTGCACGGCCTCGATGCCGCCGGGCGCAAGGCGCTGGTCGCGCCGCTCGTCGCCTATGAACGTGCCGAACGGCGCGGCGGCGCCCGGGCCTGGCGCCGCCGACCCGCGTTGGCCGTGGCGGGCGCGGCGGTACTGCCCGGAGCCGTCCCCCTGGCCGCGTGGCTGGGCCGGAACCCGCTGCGCATGTGGTCGGACGACGTCACCGACGAGGTCGGCGTGGAGCTGGTGATGGCCGCGCTGTCGGATCGGGCGCCGAATTGGCTGACGGTACTGATGACCCACCTGGCCGAGCGGCTGCCCGTGCGACAGGAAGAGCGGCAGCGCTACCTCCTGGTCGAGGCGCTGGCGGCGGCGACCGGGACGCCTCCGCCGCTGAGCGACGGCTACCTGCTGGCCTGGCTCCGCGAGCCGTGGAACAGCACCCTCCTGTCGCCTCCCGGCCCGTCGCTCCCCGCCTCGTCGACCCTTGCCTCGCTGGGGAGTTCCCGGCTGCCCGTCGACCGCGACCGGAGCGCGGCGCTGCTGCTGCGGTTGTTCGAGGTCGACGGGGTGGGCGCGCTCTTCGACCGGTGGCCGACCTGGCCTGCCTCGTTCCCGGACCTGATAGCGCAGGGCCGGGTCGGCCGGGCGGACGTGATCGCCGCGTGTGTCGCCCGACTCGGTCGGCCCGGCCGGCCCACCGAACTTGCGGGCCATCTCCGGGTGTTCGACGCACTGGCCGCCACCCCCGAGGAGATCACCGCACACGCCCGGGAGTTGGTGGGCCTGCTGACGATGGCGCCCGGCTCGGTGGCGAACGTCGCGCTGGCCGCGCTGATCCGGGCCGATGGCGCCGGGGTGCTGCCGGCCGACCTTGCCCTGGACGCCGTGGGCGCCGCGTGCACCCGGACCGAGAAGAAGATCGTCCGCACCGCGTTGGGGTGGCTGGACACGGTGACCGGGTGCGACCCGGCGGCGCGCGCCGGCGCCGCGCTGTCGGTGCTCGCCGTCACGTTCGCACAGCAGCCGGCGGATCTCCAGCACCGGGCCGTCTCCTCGGCGCTGCGCTGGATCGATCACGCGAACCGTCGGGATCGGGACGAACTGCTCGCCGCTGCCGCCGGATTGCCTCCGGACCAGCGGGACAGGCTGGGCGCCGGGCGCGGTCGGGCCGCGCCGGAGCCGCTGCCACTGCCCGAGTTCGTTCCCGAGGAGATGCCCCCGCCGATCGTGGACCCGATGGAATTGGCGGTCGAGATCGCGGCGCTGTGGCGGCAGTCCCGCGGCGGACCCGACCCGGTCGCGATCGAGCGGGTACTCGCCGCCCTGGTCGCCTTCTCCGCCGCCGATCGAGCGGGATTGCGAACCGCGCTGGAACCGGTCCGCGCGCAATTCCCGTACCTGTCGGGCGAGCTTCCCGAGGTATCCGCCGACGACCCCTACCAACCGCCGCCGTACGCCGACCCGTTGACGCACATGGTCGTCGCGGCCATGGCACCCGCCCGGGGCGGGCCCGCCGACCCCTATCCCGGCGTCGACCCGACACCCGGCGAGCAGCACTGGCGCGCCTTGCTGCACCGACCGAAGTCGACCCCGCTGCACGAGGTGTACGCCCGCCGGCTGCGCGCGATCGCGGTCGGCGTGGCCTATGCGCCCCGGCCGATCCTGCTCTCCGCGCCCACCGCGGTGAACGGCCTGATCGACCCGGGCGCGCTCGTCGATCGGCTGAGCCGCGCGGCGGCCGAGGGATGGCGACCCTGGCCATTCGACCTGGAGCACGCGCTGCGCCGGCTGCCGATCGATCCGGAGCCCGAACTCGCCTCGCGGGCAGCGGCGTTGGGCACACCCGAGGGCGACCGGGCGGCGCTGCGGCTGGCCGCCGGACACGTGCCCTCGGCCGGGCCGGCGGAGGCCGTGCGGCGCTCCACCGACCGTGGTCGGTACGGGTACCGGAACGCCGAGCCGGTGACCGCGACCCTCGCCACGGTGCCGACCGGGACCCGACTCGGGCTCGGCACACCCGAGCAGTGGCTCCTGGACGGCTACGACTATGAGTCCGTCGCGCGTTGGTCGTCCTGCCTGCCGTCCTTCCTGCCCGTCGATCGGGACCTGATCGCCGCGCACCTGGTACCGCAGTTCGCCCACCGCACCCGGTCCGGACGCGGCGACGGGCACCTGCTCCCGATGCTCGCCGGCGCGGACGGCCCGGTCGGCGTCGGGCTCGCCCTGGCCCTGGCCCACGGCCTCAACGCCCGCGACCGCACCGACCGTACGCACGCCACGGACGCACTGACCATCCTCGCCGCGCGCGGCCTCCCGGACGGCGCCCACCTCGGCGAGCTGCTGGGCCGGATGACCGCCGACGGCGAACTCACCCTGACCCGCGTCGTCCCGGCCCTGCGCGACCTCGCCGACGCGGGCGCCGCCGAAACCGTATGGGACCTCCTCCGCGCCGCCCTCCCGCACACCCTGGCCGCCACACCACCACCCACCCGCCACGCCGACCTCCTCGAACTGGCCGTCCACGTGGCCGCCACCACCGGCGCCCGAGACCCCATCCCCGGCCTCCCCGAAGCCGCCGCCCCCGGCCCCTCCCGAACCCGAACCGAAGCCCGCCGCCTCCTCACCACCCTGACCGGCCCCTGAGCCCGACGGCCCCGCGCCGGTCCCCTCGCCGGCTCCGGTCGGCGGGCCGGCCCGCCGGAAGGCCGCGGCCGGGCACCACGAGCCTCGGTCGCGCGGCCACGGCCGATCCTCGATCTCGGCCGGGCCCTCGCCCGCTCAGTCCTCCCCGGCGCCGGCGCGCACGCGTTTGGCGATGGTGGTTAGGAAGGGGTCCTCCATCGACGCGAAGGGTTGGTCGTGGATCATGTAGGTCCAGGTGGAGCTGGGGCGTTGGATGTCGGAGCGTTCGGTGTCCAGGCCGGATTCGGTGATGTGGGCGGTGGCCAGGCGGTCGGCCGCGGCGGTTCGGGCGCGGGAGATCAGCGGGACGAAGGCGCGTTGCGTTTCGGCGTGGAACGCGTCGATCGGGTTCTGTCGGCCGAGCGCGCGCAGGTGGATGCCCTCGCGGAGATCGGCGGTGCGGGCCAGGTGCTCGCTCCAGGCCTCGTCCAGTTCGTACAGGAAGAGTTGTCGGGCGGCCTCGGCCAGGACCGATTCGCCCACCGCGTCCAGGAGTTCGGCCCAGCGCTCGGGGCGCAGGTCGGCCAGGACGCGCGCCGCCTCGTCGCCGTGCAGGACGCGGTGGCGCAGTTCGAGCACCTCCTCGCGCTGGAGCCGGAGTTGCCGGTTGTAGCGCCACGTGGTGCGGTGGCCTTCGAGGAGCGCGCCCTCGGCCACCCGCTGGGCCTGCTCGACCCAGCGGCGCACCGAGGCGTCCCGGATGCGGCCGTCGGCCTCCACCCGGGTGGGCCGGGGCGGCGGGTCGAAGGCGTGTCGGGTGATGGATTCGTCGTCCAGGCTGGTCAGGAAGACCGACGTGCCCGGGTCGCCCTGTCGGCCGGCCCGGCCGCGCAACTGGTCGTCCAGTCGGCGGGTGGGGTACCGGCCGACGCCGACGACGAGCAACCCGCCCAGTTCGGCGACCCGTTCATGGTCCGCGCCGTCGATCCCGCCGAGCCGGATGTCCGTGCCTCGCCCGGCCATCTGGGTGGACACGGTGATCGCCCCGATCCCTCCCGCGTCCGCGATGATCGCCGCCTCGCGGCTGTCGTCCCGGGCGTTGAGCACCGCGCAGCGCAGCCCCGACTCCCGCAGCGCGGCGCCGATCTGCTCGGACTTGGCCACGTCCCGGGTGCCGACCAGGATCGGCCGACCGGTGGCGTGGGTGCGCTCGATCAGGTCGATCAGCGCGGCGTCGCGCGACTGTTCGCCGTCGTACAGCCGGTCCGGCTCGTCGATCCGCACGCACGGCAGGTTCGTGGGCAGGTCGCCGGTCTCCAGGCGGTAGAACTCGCGGAGTTGCTCGGCCACGATCACCGCGGTGCCGGTCATCCCGGCCACCGTGGGATAGCCGCCGATCAGGTCCTGCACGATCATCTGGTCCAGCACCTCGCCGCGCGGACCGGCCACCAGGCCCTCCTTGGCCTCCACCGCCGCGTGCAGGCCGTCGGGCCAGCGTTGCCGCTGCGCCACCCGCCCGCGGTTGGCGTCCACCAGGCTGATCCGGCCCTCGCGGACCAGGTAGTCGACGTCGCGACGCAGCAGCACGCTCGCGTACAGCGCGACGTTGACCTGGGACAGGCGCGTGTCCATGCCGAGCGCGAACAGGTTGTCCACCCCGAGCGCGCGTTCCACCGCGCTCACGCCCGCGTCGGTGAGGTGCACGGTCATGCCGTCCGTCTCGGCCTCGTAGTGCCGTCCCTCGACCAGGTCCGCGACCACCCGGGCGGCCTCGGCCTCGTCCGGGCCCGAGGCGACGCCGCCGGCCAGGACGAGCGGGATCCGGGCCTCGTCGATCAGCACCGCGTCGGCCTCGTCGACGATCGCCACGTCGGGTTCGGGCAGCACCAACTCCGTGGCGTCGGTGCGCAATCGGTCGCGCAACGTGTCGAAGCCGACCTCACCGACCGCGACGTGCACGACGTCTTGGGCGTAGGCCGTCCGCCGCTGCGCGTGGGTGGCGTCCTGGGTCACATGGGCGACGCGTACGCCCAGGAGTTCGTAGATTGGCCGCATCCATTCCGCGTCGCGGCGGGCCAGGTAGTCGTTGACGGAGAGCACGTGCACCCGCCGGCCCTGCATCGCGAACCCGGCCGCGGCCAACGCGCCCACCAGGGTCTTGCCCTCGCCGGTGGCCATCTCCACCACCGTGCCGCGAAGCAGGCTCAACACACCCAGGAGCTGTACGTCGAAGGCTCGTTCCCCCAACGTGCGATACCCGGCCTCGCGGCCCAGCGCGCACAGCTCGACCAGCGCGTCGTCGTCCCATGCGCCCGCCGCGGCCCGCGTCCGCAGCGCGTCCGCCGCCGCCCGCAACCGCGCGTCGGAGAGTTCGCGCAGCGCCGACTCGCGCTCTGCCGCGCGCCGCACCAGCGGGCGCAGGCTCGTCGGGGCCACCGTTCCGGGTCTGCCCAGGAGGCGACGTACGGACCGGGTGAGAGCACCGGACGATCCCACTGGGCCTCCACTTCCGTGGGCGCGTGCGCACCCGTGTCGTCTTGGGTACGCCGGCCGCCGTGCGATGGGCGTCCACGCCCCGCACCGCGCCCCGCACCGCGTCCCACGTACCGCGTCCCGCACGCCGACACCATCGCGTCGGCCCACGCCCGGCCCGACGGCTCGGCCCGGTGCAGCCGACCGAACAACGAAGCGAGCCATGCGCCTGTTCCCCCTCGGCGGATCAGGGGCCGACTGGGCTTCGATCGCTGCAAAGATAATCTTTGCGTAGATTAAATGGGCGTACGGGAGACGGAGCGAGTACGTCATGTGGATTCAGGAACACACGGTCGACACCGGGATCGGCGCCGACGCGATCTGGAGGGTCCTGGCCGACGTCGACAGCTGGGCGCGCTGGGACACCTCGATGGAAGCGGTCTCCTTGGAGGGCCCGTTCGAGGTCGGCGGTCATGTGTCGATGACCCCGACCGGACAACAGCCCATCCGCCCGCTGATCGTGGCGATCGAGGAGAACGCGCGCTACGCGGACGAGACCGAGACCGACGGCCTGCGGCTCCGGTTCGGCCATACCCTGACCCGGCTGCCGACCGGCGGCACCCGAGTCGTGCATCGACGGGAGATCACCGATCCGGACGCCGACCGGGTGGGCCCGGAACCGGGCGCGGCCATCACCGCGGACTTCCCGAAGGCGATGGCCGCGCTGCTGAACCACGCGCGGGCCTGAACTCCCGGGCGCGCGCGCCGGTCCGACCCCGCGCCGGCGAGGTCGCCGCGCGGGTACCCGCCGCTGCGGATACCGGACCCGGGCGCCCGCGCGCCCGTCGCTCAGTCGGCCAGGATGTCCGCCCGCAGTCGGGTCAGGATGCGATTGAGCAATCGGGACACGTGCATCTGCGAGATCCCGAGGCGTTCGCCGATCTGGGCCTGGGTCAGCTCCTCACCGAACCGCATCGACACGATGGCCCGGTCGCGTTCCGGCAGCGCGGCCAGCAACGGCTTGAGCACGTGCAGGTTCTCCGCGATCTCGAAGCCGGGGTCGACGAACGAGGACCGGGTGGCGTAACTCTCCGTCGGACCGTCGTCGCCGGCCGGCGCGTCCAGCGACGCGGCCGAGTAGCCGGCGGCGGCGGTCAGCCCCTCGGTGACCTCCTCGACGCTGAGGCCGAGTCGCTCGGCCAACTCGCCGGGCGTCGGCTCCCGGTCGAACTCGCACGTGAACGCGTCCCGGGCGCGGGCCAGTTCAAGCCGCAGCTCCTGAAGTCGGCGCGGCACGTGCACGGCCCAGCTGGTGTCCCGGAAGAAGCGCTTGATCTCACCCGAGATGGTGGGGATCGCGAAGGTCGGGAACTCGGTCCCGAACGACGCGTCGAAGCGGTCGATCGCCTTGATCAGCCCGATCGTGCCGACCTGGACCATCTCTTCGGTCGTCTCGTGCCGTGAGCGATAGCGGGCGGCCACGAACCGGACCAGGGGGATGTTGAGCTCGATCAGGGTGTTACGCACGTACTGGTACTCGTGCGTGCCCTCCTCCAACACCCGCAGTCGATCGAAGAGCACCTTGGACATCGCGCGCGCGTCGCTCGCGGTGACCTCCGCCATGTCTTCGACGGCCGGCAGCTCGACAGTCGGCACCTCGACTGTCTCCTCCGCACCGGGAAACGGGAAGCGAGTGGCCTCCACGGCGGCTATGGACGCGGTGTCGGTGCCCGGGTTCATGGTCGACCTCCCCCTCTGTGTCGTGCTTGTCTGTGGCGTACTTGTCTGTGACATACCGGTTTGTGACGTACTGATCCGTAGCCTACTCGTCCGTGTACTGCCCGTCCGCGCCCCACATGGTGCGTGATGAGCGGTGCCCGGCCATAATTGCCCCGCCACTTTGGACGTACACGTGTTCGGCCCGGAAATATCTCAGAACACGTCTACGCGCGGGTCGCGCCGGATCGGCCCAGCAGGACCCAGAGCAGGAACGGTCCCCCGAGCACCGTACTGACCACGCCGACCGGAATCTCCGCGCCGTCCAATAGGACTCGGCCGAGCATGTCGGCCAGCACGATCAGGATGGCGCCGACCAGCATCGATCCGAGGATCGGCACCCGCAGCGGCCCGGCCAGTCGGCCGGCGATCACCGGCGCGGCCAGCGCGATGAAGCCCACCGGTCCGCAGATCCCGACCGCCAGTCCGGCCAGGCACACCGCCGCGATCAGGCAGATCATCCGGATCCGGGCCGGGTCCACACCCAGCGAGGCGGCGGTGGAGTCGTCGAAACGCAGCACGTCCAGCTTGCGGCCGAGCACGAGCGCGAGCGGGACCAGCACGGCCAGGCCGATCAGTACCGGCCCGGCCACGTCGTAGCCGCGCCCGTTCAGGCTGCCCGAACTCCACACGTACAGCGCACTGGCCGAGTTGAGCGAGCGTCGGGACAGCACCACCTGGGTGATCGCCGAGGCCAGCGCGGACAACGCGAGGCCCACCACCAGGACCCGATACCCGCGTTGGCCCAGGCCGCCGGCGACCGCGGTGACCACCACGACGGCGACCATCGCGCCGATCGGTCCGGCCCACCACGCGCCGAAGGTGCCGCTCGCACTGAACGTGACGGAGATCAGCACGGCCGCGGTCGCGCCGTCGTTGACACCGAGCAACTCCGGGGTGGCCAGCCGGTTTCGGGCCAGGGTCTGGGTCAGACAGCCCGCGACGCCCAGCGCCGCGCCCGCCGCGACCCCGGCGATGATCCGGCCGAGCCGGAACTCCCGGACGAGCAGCACGTCGAAGTGGTCGCCGCGGCCGAAGACCGCGTTGAAGGTGC
The DNA here is from genome assembly GCF_044765325.1 of Embleya sp. NPDC127516. Classification (NCBI taxonomy): domain Bacteria; kingdom Bacillati; phylum Actinomycetota; class Actinomycetes; order Kitasatosporales; family Streptomycetaceae; genus Embleya; species Embleya sp. NPDC127516. Next base: position 66,786 of record NZ_JBIWJT010000008.1, read on the forward strand.
GAACCAGGCCCAGTTCGCGCTGTCCGGAGTAGACGGACAGTACGACCGCGCCGACCAGGGCGACGGCGAGCACGGTCGTGGTCAGCACGGCCCGGCCGGGCAGCAGCAGCGACAGGCCGCCCCGGCGCAGCACCAGGTGTTCGGGCACCGCGCGCAGCCTGCGCGGCAGTCGGGCGAGCAGCGGCCGGAGCGGCGAGCGACGGGTGTTGCGGGTCACCGGCTCGGCGGTGGCCGGGTCGGTCAGGCCCAGCGCGCCCAGCCGCCGCGAGCGGACCACGCCGATCAGCAGGGGTGCGCCGATCAGCGCGACGATCATCGAGACCGGGGCCTCGAACGGCCGGGACACCACGCGGGCCACCACGTCGGCGGCGGTCAGGACGCTCGCGCCGATCAGCGCCGCGAAGCACAGTTGCGCCGGGATCCGGGGGCCGACCATGGTGCGGGCGAGGAAGCCCGCGAGCAGGCCGAGGAAGGAGATCGGGCCGACCAGGGCCACCGAGGAAGCCGTGAGCAGGGTCACCGCCAACGCGACCAGGACCCGGGTCCACGCGGGGTGGTGCCCCAGGCTGCGGGCCAGGTCGTCGCCCAGGACCAGGGCGGACAACGATCGGGAGGTCAGCAGCGCGATGGCGAACCCGACCGCGAGCACCGGGGACAGAGTGCCGAGCGACTCGAAGCCCTGGATGCCGGCCAGCGAGCCGAGCACCCAGAAGCGGAACGTGTCGTACGTCTCGGCCGAGTTGACGATCAGCACGTTGGTGATGCCGCCGAAGGTCGCGCTCAGCGCCGCGCCGGCGAGCACCAGGCGCATCGGCGAACCGCCGCCGCGCTGACCGGAGATCAGCAGCACGAGCAGTCCGGCCACGGCCGAGCCGGCGAACGCCCAGAGCAGGTAGCCGTATCCGGTCTGCACGCCGACCAGGGTGATGCCGAGTACGACGCCGAGCGAGGCGCCGGCGTTGACGCCGAGCAGGCCGGTCTCGGCGAGCGGGTTGCGGGTGACCGTCTGGAGCAGGCAGCCGGCCGTACCCAGCGCGGCGCCCGCGAGCAGCGCGGTCAGCGTGCGCGGAAGCCGCAGATCGCGGATGACCAGGGTCAGATGGCTGTCCGAGCGCGCACCGCCCCGGTCGAAGAGGTAGTCGAACGCGCCGCGCGCGCCGACCTCGCCGGCCCCCACCGAGAGCGAGAGCCCGGCCAACACCAGCACGCCGGCCACCAGCACGATCGCCGAGAGCAGCACCGTGCGCCGGCCGTGCGGGTTCCTCGACGGGGCGTCGGGGCGATCGTCCGAGGCGGGCTCGGGCGTCGCGTCGGCGGGGTCGCTCGGGAAACCCGCCGACTTTCCCGGAATCGGCTGATGCACAGTCATAAGGTGAGGCTAACCTAAGAACACAAGGCCCTTCGAGGGGCTCCCGAGCACCCCCGGGCACCCTCCCGGACCCCATCGAGTACCCGTGAACGCGACGCCGAGGCGCCGTCGTCGCAGGCCCCCGAGGGGCGTTTCGAAGGGGTGGGCGCCGGGGGTGGGGCGCCGGTCGGCCACGCGGGGTCGGGTGGCTCGAGGGCGCCCCACCACCATCGACCGTACGTGCGAAGTTAGGTTAGGCTCACCTAAGCCTCGACTCGGGGGCTGTGTTTGCCGAGGGGAATTTCGTGCACCCATCAGACCTCGCCGGCCGCGTCGCGGTGGTCACCGGCGCCGCGCAGGGCATCGGGGCCGCCGTCGTCCGGGCCCTCGTCGACCACGGTGCCACCGTCGCCGCCACCGACCGCGATCCGGTCGGTGTCAAGGCCCTGATGGCCGACGACGACACCGGCGCGGTGGTCGCCTATCCGCTCGACGTCACCGATGGCCCGGCGGTCTCCGCCACCGTGGCCGCGATCGAGCGGCACCTGGGCCCGATCGCCATCCTGGTCAACGTCGCCGGCGTGCTGCACACCTCGCCGGTGACCGAACTCACCGACCGGGCCTGGTCGGACACGTTCGCGGTCAACAGCACCGGGGTCTTCCACACCAGCCGCGCGGTGGCCGGTCCGATGGCCGAGCGCGGAACGGGCAGCATCGTCACGGTCGGCTCCAACGCGGCCGGCATCCCCCGCGCCGGGATGGCCGCGTACGCCGCGTCCAAGGCCGCCGCGACCATGTTCACGATGTGTCTGGGCCTGGAACTCGCGCGCAGCGGCGTGCGCTGCAACGTGGTCTCACCCGGCTCCACCGACACCCCCATGCAACGCGCCCTGTGGACCGACGCGGACGCGCCGCGACGGGTGATCGAGGGCGACCTCGCCGGCTTCCGCACCGGGATCCCGCTGGGCCGGATCGCCGACCCCGCCGACATCGCCGAGGCGGTCGTCTTCCTCGCCTCGGACCGGGCCAAACAGATCACCATGCACAACATGTACGTCGACGGCGGCGCGACGCTGCACGTGTGACGGACCCTCAGCACCCGCGCCGGGCCACGACCCACACCCGTCCCGCCCGGCTCGGCGGGCACCACCCGCACCCCGCACCGCTTCGGCTCGGCGTCCGATCGAGCCGCTCGGACTCCGCGGCATCCCGCCGGAGAATCAAAGGAGCCTCAGGTGACCACCCCAGAAGCCACCGGTCTCGCCACAGTCGGCGCGGCGACCGCGCTGCTCGACGCGTATCGCCCCGGCAGCGCGCGCTTCTTCGCCTCCCCCACCCGCACCCTGCTCACCCACGGCACGCAGACCGAAGTCGAGGACGACGAGCGGCCGTTGGCCACTCGGGTGGCACAGACGCTGGCGGCCGCGAGCCCGGTCGGCGGGCGGAGTGCGATCGTGCTCGGCGCCGTGCCGTTCGACCAGGGCGAGCGCGCCGCGCTGGTGGTCCCGGAGGCGGCGACCTGGGGACCGCCGCTGTCCGCCGACCCGCTGATCGCGCTCGCCGCGCCCGAACCGACCGGCACCGCCTGGGACATCCGCCCGGTGCCCGCACCCGAGGTGTACGAGGCGGGCGTGGCCGAGGCCGTGCGGCGCATGCGCGCGGGCGCGCTCGACAAGGTGGTGCTGGCCCGCACGCTGGAACTGCGCTCGTCCGAACCCCTGGACATACCCGTGCTGTTGCAACGGCTGGCCCGTCGCGACCCGCAGGGCTACACGTTCGCGGTGCCGGGCGTACGGCCCGGCAGCACGCTGATCGGCGCCAGCCCGGAGTTGCTCGTCTCGCGCACCGGCCGGAACGTGCTGGCCAACCCCCTGGCGGGCTCCGCCAAACGCAGCGCCGATCTGGCCGAGGATGTGCGCCGCGCGACCGGCCTGCTCGAATCCGAGAAGGACCTGCACGAACACGCCGTGGTCGTGGCCGCGGTGCGCGCCGCGCTCGCGCCGTACTGCGAGACGCTGGAGGTGCCCGAGCGGCCGACCCTGGTCTGCACTGCCGCGATGTGGCACCTGTCCACCACCGTCACCGGCACCCTTCCGGCGCAGGACCCGGCCTCCGCGCTGGAGTTGGCCTGCGCGCTGCACCCGACCCCGGCCGTGTGCGGCACCCCGACCACGACCGCGCGCCGCGCCATCGCCGACCTGGAGCCGTTCGACCGGGGCCTGTACACCGGCATGGTCGGCTGGGGCGACGCGGACGGCGACGGCGAATGGGTGGTCACCATCCGCTGTGCCGAGGCGGACGCGGACACGCTGCGCCTGTACGCCGGGGCGGGCATCGTCTCGGCGTCCTCGCCGGCGGCGGAGACCGCCGAGACCGAGGCCAAGTTCGGCACCTTCCTGCACGCCGTGGCGGGTCGGCGATGAGCGCCCCGAACTTCGTGCCCGCGCCCACCTGGCCCGCCGAGTTCGCCGAGCGCTACCGGGCCGCCGGGTGGTGGCGCGGCGAAACGTTCGGCGGCATGCTGCGCGAGCGCGCCGCCGCACACCCGGACCGGATCGCGATCGTGGACGGCGACCGCCGCTGGACCTACGCGGACCTGGACGAGCGGGCCGACCGGATCGCCGCCGGGCTGCTCGCCCGCGGGATCGGCCGGGGCGACCGGGTGGTCCTGCAACTCCCCAATGTGGCCGAGTTTTTCGGCGTGGTCTTCGCGCTGTTCCGGATCGGTGCGCTGCCGGTGTTCGCGCTGCCCGCGCACCGCGAGACCGAAATCGCCTATTTCTGCGCGTTCACCGAGGCGGTCGCCTATGTGATCCCGGACGTCTGCGAGGGCTACGACCACCGGGCGCTGGCGAGCAGGGTGCGCGCCGACCTGCCCTCGCTCAAGCACGTCCTGGTGGTCGGCGACCCCGGCGAGCACACCGCGCTGGCCGACGTGGACGGCGACCCGGTGGAGATCACCGACCCGCCCGGCCCGGGCGAACTCGCCTTCCTGCAATTGTCCGGTGGCAGCACCGGCGTGCCCAAGCTGATCCCGCGCACGCACGACGACTACATCTACTCGCTGCGCGGCTCCAACGAGATCTGCGCCGTGGACGCGGACAGCGTGTACCTGTGCGCGCTGCCCGCCGCGCACAACTTCCCGCTCAGCTCGCCCGGCACGCTCGGCGCGCTGTACGCCGGAGCGCGCGTCGTGTTGTGCCCCAGGCCCACTCCCGACGTGGCGTTCGCGCTGATCGAGCGCGAACGGGTGACCATCACGGGCGTGGTGCCGCCGCTGGCGCTGGCCTGGACCGAGGCGGCCCAGCGCGGCGGTTTCGACCTGAGCAGCCTGCGTGTTCTGCTGGTCGGCGGCGCGAAGTTCAGTGCGGAGGCGGCCCGCCGGGTCGCCCCCGCCATCGGTTGCACGCTCCAGCAGGTGTTCGGGATGGCCGAGGGCCTGGTCAACTACACCCGACTCGACGACCCGGAAGAGGTGATCGTCACCTCGCAGGGGCGGCCGATCTCGCCGGACGACGAGATCCGGATCGTCGACGACGCCGACGTGGATCTGCCCGAAGGCGAGACCGGACACCTGCTCACCCGGGGTCCGTACACCATTCGCGGCTACTGGAACGCGCCCGAGCACAACGCGAGATCGTTCACCGAGGACGGCTTCTACCGCACCGGGGACGTGGTCCGCCGGCTCCCCTCCGGCCATCTCGTGGTCGAGGGCCGGGCCAAGGACCAGATCAACCGGGGCGGTGAGAAGGTCGCGGCCGAGGAGGTGGAGAACCACATCCTCGCCCACCCGTCCGTGCACGACGTGGCCGTGGTCGCGGTGCCGGACGCCTACCTGGGTGAGCGCACCTGCGCGTACGTGATCCTGCGCGCCGGCGCCGAACCGCTCAAGCCGGTCGCGATCCGCCGCTTCGTCCGCGAGCGCGGCCTGGCCGGGTACAAGGTGCCCGACCACGTCGAGTTCGTCGAGACGTTCCCCTACACCGGCGTCGGCAAGGTCAGCAAGAAGGACCTGCGTACGGCGATCGCCGCCGGACTGGCCGAACACCGCGACTGAACAACGAACTCCCCCGCCCCCCGTCGATTCCCGCCCCGAAAGGCCGCACCCGCCATGGCATTGCCGAAGATCGCCCCCTATCCAATGCCGGACGCGGCCGATCTGCCGACGAATCGGGTGGACTGGACCGTGGACCCGGCCCGTGCCGTGCTGCTCGTGCACGATCTGCAGAACTACTTCCTGTCCGCGTTCGAACCCGACGCCTCCCCGGTCACCGAGTTGCTCGCCAATGTCGCCCGCCTCAAGGACGACTGCGCGCGGCTCGGAGTGCCGGTGGTCTACTCCGCGCAGCCCGGCGGCCAGAGTGCCGAACAGCGGGGTCTCCAACAGGACTTCTGGGGTCCGGGGTTGCCGGACGACCCGCACGCGGCGGCGATCGTGCCCGCCGTGGCACCCGGGCCCGCCGACACCGTGCTGACCAAGTGGAAGTACAGCGCCTTCGTACGCACCGAGTTGCGCGCGTGGATGCGCGACCTCGGCCGCGATCAGTTGGTGATCGTCGGTGTGTACGCGCACATCGGGGTGATGACCACCGCGTGCGACGCGTGGATGCAGGACATCCGGGCGTTCGTGGTGGCGGACGCGGTGGCCGACTTCACCTCGGACAACCACCGGATGGCCCTGCACTGGGCCGCGGCGAACTGTGCGGTGGTCACCGACACCGCGTCGCTGTTCGCGGGGAAGTAGACGGACATGGCGCTTACTCTCGAACTGATCCGCACCGACGTCGCCGACATCCTCGGCGAGGACCCGACGGACATCCCCGACGACGAGAACCTGGTCGACTACGGCCTCGACTCGGTGCGGGTGATGGCCCTGGTGGAACGCTGGACCCGCGAATACGGAGTCGTGGTGGACTTCGCCGACCTCGCGGAGCGGCCCACCCTGGAGGGGTGGGCCGAATTGCTCTCATCCAAGCCATAGTTCACGGACGAGACGGGTCGGGCGCGCACAGCGCGTGGTCGATCAGCGCCCTGGTCGCCGCGTCCTGGCGCGCGCCGCCCGCCTCGTCGTTCTCGTCGACACCGTTGCGTACCACCAGCACGGCCCGTCGACCGTCGGCGGTGACGCCGTTCTCACTGGAGAAGCCGAGATCGTTGCCGCCGTGGTGCCAGTACTCCCCGCCGCAACTGAGCTCGGTGCTCTCCAGACCCAGGCCGTAGCCGCGCCCGGGCTCGTCCGGGATCGGCTCCGTGCGGCGCATCTCGGCGAGTTCGCCGGGCCCGAGCAGCCGACCGGAGAGCAGCGCGGCGAAGAAGCGGTCGATGTCGCTCGGCGTGCCGTACATCGCCCCGGCCGCGTCGGCGACGGTGTGGTTGAGCACGGTGGTGTCGGTGGGGCGGCTGTCGCCCGCGAAGGTGTGCCCGCCCTGCGCGTGCGGCTGCGGCAGATACGGGTCGTCGCCCGGGACCCGGGTGTCGTGCAGGCCGAGGGGGCGCAGGATCCGGTCGCGTACCTCCTCGCCCCACGAGCGGCCGGTGACCCGGTCGATGATCATGCCCACGAGCAGGTAGTTGGTGTTCGAGTAGGCCCACGCGGTACCCGGTTCGAACCGGCCGGGCAGGGTGAGCGCGGCGGCGACCAAGTCTTGGGGCCGGTAGTGCCGAAAGCGGTTCTCCCGGTAGCCGCGTGCCGAGTACAGCGCCGGGACGGCGGAGGGCAGCGCGGTGTAGCCGGGGATCCCGCTGGTGTGTTGGAGCAGGTGCCGCAGGGTGATCCGGCGGCCGTCGTTGCCGTTGCCGCGCACCACACCCGGGAGCCAGGTCTCGATCGGCTCGTCCAGCCGCAACCGGCCCTCCGCCACCAGTTGCAGGGTGACGGTGGCCACGAAGGTCTTGGTCGTGCTGCCGATCCGGTAGTGGCCGTCCCGGGGCACCGGTCGGCCGGTGTGCGCTTCGGCCTCGCCGCTTCGAGTGGTGCGTACCGTGCCGGGCGCGGTGTAGCGCACGGTGACGCCGATCGCGCCGGCGTCGTGGATCGCGTCGGTGTCGCGCTGGAGGCGGGAGGCGGCCGGGTCGTGTGCGGCGGCCGGCTCGCTCGCCGTCGCCGTGGCGGTGCTCGTGGTGGCGAGCACGAGGCCGACGGCGAGCAGGCAGGCGGCCCGGTACGGCCTCGAACGTACCCGTGTGGTAATCGAGTTCATCGCGTGTTCCTCCGTGGAGGTGTCCGGGAGCGGCGACCGATGTGGGCGCCGCTTCGGGGGCCGACGTGCGCTCATGCCTCGGGGGCGAGCAGTCGGTCGGTCAGTCGTTGTACGGCCACCTCGGCGCGCAGCCCGATTTCGTCGCCGTCGTCGGTGCCGTTGACCACGATCACGACGCTGCGTCGGCCGTCCTCGGTGACGCCCATCCGGATCTTGCTGCCCTCGATGTCGCCGCCGTGCCCCCAGCGGTATCCGCCGCCCGGCAGCGGTTGGCGCATCAGCCCCAGGCCGTAGCGCACCCCCGGCATGACCTGCTCGAAGTCGGCCGGCATCGGTACGGTCGTGCGCATCAGCGCGAGTTGCGCGGGCGGCAGCAGTCGGCCGCCGAGCAGCGCGGTGAAGAAGCGGTCCAGATCGGCGTGGGTGCTGATCATCTCGCCGGCCGCGTCGCCCCAGGACATGTTGCGGATGGTGGTGTCCACCCAGGCGTCCCGGTCCGGGAAGCGGTGGTAGGAGTGGGCGTACGGCGCGGGCAGGGTCGGATCGCCGCCGGGTGCGTAGCTGTCGTCGAGGCGAAGCGGGCGCAGCACCCGGGTGCGCACCTGGTCAGCCCAGGAACGGCCGGTGATCCGTTCGATGATCATCCCGGCCAGGACGTAACCGGTGTTCGAGTACTCCCAGTTCGGCGTCGGGTCCTCGGGGGCGGCGGGCGGGAAGCTCGGGGCGAAGCGCATCGCCGCGTCCACCAACTCCCGGGCGTTCGTGTCACGGAACCGCACCTGTTCGAAACCCGCGGCGGTATCCGGGAGTTCGATCGAGTAGTTGTGCAGGCCGCCGGTGTGCTGGAGCAGGTGGCGCACGGTCACCCGGCGTCCGTCGTTGCCGTTGCCGGTGACCACCCCGGGCAACCACCGCTCCACCGAGTCGGCGAGCGAGAGCCTTCCCTCGGCCACCAGTTGCAGTACGACGGTGGCCACGAACGCCTTGGTCGCGCTGCCGATCCGCAGCCGCGCGTCGTGCGGTACGGGCCGCCCGGTGCGCAGGTCGGCCGGCCCCGCGTACGCCTGACTGCGCTCGCGCCCGTCGCGCACCACGATCGCGGCGTTCACGTAGCCGCCGTCCCGCAGCAGTTGCTCCGCCTCGTGGCGCAATCGGTCCCGGATGGGCGGCCGGCGCTCGGCGGCGGTGGCCGGTGGGGCCAACGCGATCGTCGACCCGGTCAGGGCCACCGCCAGCGCACAGCAACGACGGCGGCTCAGGAGGGCGGGGCTGCCGGGGACACGGACCATGGGTGCGGACACGACGACTCCTCAGGGGTTCACCGATACCGCTCCACCATCGCGCGCCCTTGTGCCCGCCCACGACCGTGCGGCCACCCGGACGCGAGGTGGTGGAACCCGGTGCGGCCTGGGTGGGGCAGACCGAACCGGTGGGCGCGAACGCGGCGGTCGTCCCTGCGTGGGCGGGCGTTGGCGCGACCGTCGGACCGCGGCCGAAGGTTGGCGCAACCACCACACCATGTGCGGGCGTTCGCAGCGCCGGCGGGCGTTCGCGGCGCTCCCCAGGCGTTCGCGCCGCTATCCCGCCGTGCCGGGTGCTCCCCCTCCGCGGCGCAGCAGGGCGTAGTCCATCGCGGTCCAGGCCATCGCCGTGGCGCCGTCGAGGATGGCTCGGTCGGCCGCCGGGGAGATCGCCGCGTCCGCGAAGGCCGCCTCGTGCGGGCCGCAGGTGCCACCCGTGATGTCCAGGACCGGATGAATGGTCGGGATCACGTGCGAGACGTTGCCCATGTCGGTGCACGCGAAGGGGGGTCGCTCGATCGGGTCCGGGCGGCCCAGTTCCCGGGCGTTGGCCCGCCATAGCGCGATCAGGGTCGGGTCGGTGCGGAAGTCCAGGTAGTCCGGTTCGGGGCGGGTCAGCCGGACCTCGCAGCCGATCGCCAGCGCGCCGGCCCGGAAGCATGCCTCGACCCGGTCGCGCAGTTCGGCCAGGTCGGCCGCGTCCGTTGTGCGCAGTTCGTACTCGGCGGTGGCCCGCTCCGGGACCGCGTTGGGCGAGGTGCCCGCCGCCGTGGTGATGCCGTGCACCCGCCAGTCCATAGGCAACTGCCGTCCCAGCAGACCCAGGGCGACCTGAGCCACCGTCAGCGCGTCGGCGGCGCTGCGTCCTTCGTGCGGGTTCAGACTCGGATGCGCGGCAGTGCCGAGGTATTCCACGGACAGCGTGCCGAGTGCGAAGGAGCGGAACTCGGCCACCTCGAACGGGCACGGGTGCACCATCATCGCCGCGTCCACGCCGTCGAAGGCACCCGCGTCCAGGAGCAGCGCCTTGCCCGCGCCGCGCTCCTCGGCCGGGGTGCCGACCACGCGCACGGTCAGGCCCAGCCGATCGGCGACCGGGCCGAGTGCGAGGGCGGCGCCGACACCCGCCGCCGCGATCAGGTTGTGTCCGCACGCGTGGCCGAGACCCGGCAGCGCGTCGTACTCGCACGCGATCGCGACCGTGATCGGGCCGGACCCGATGCTCGCCACGAAGGCGGTGTCCAGGCCGAACACGGGCGCGGTGACCGCGTAGCCGTGGGCGCGCAGCACGTCCGCGCACCAGGCCGAGGCCCGGTGTTCGGCGAAGGCCGGTTCCGGGTGGGCGTGGATGCGTCGGCTGAGCGCGAGCAATTCGTCCCGATCCGCCAGCACCCGATCGCGGATCGCGGCCCGGTCGGCATCCGAGGCCGGTCGGTCCGCCACGTCGGCCACGCTCATGTTCCGCTCCGCTTCATCGAGATTTCTTCGTCCCGGGGGCACCCTGACGGACCCTCGGAAGATAGCTTAGGCTTACCTAACTTCGCGTGCCGGGGATCGGTACGCGCCGCCTGCCGTCGTCGCGCCCCGGGAGTCTCCACACCATGCCTCACCACCAGGCCGAGACCACCGTTTCGGATCCTTCCGTCCCGGACCTCGCCGAGGCCGACGTGCCCGCGCCGGCGGCCGGCCCCGACGCCGCCCGGCTGCCGCTGCTCGCCGCCCAGGCCGGCATCGTCTACGCCCAGGCGCTGGCCCCGGGGGATCCGGTCTACAACACCGGTGACCGGGTCGAGATCCGCGGCCCGCTGGACGCCGACCTGTTCACCCGCGCACTGCACCGGGTCGCTGTCGAGGCCGAGACGCTGCGCCTGCTGGTGGTGGCGGACGCCGACGGCACCTCGACCCAACGCGTCATCGACCACGAGCACCCGGTGCGCCGCGTCGACCTGAGCACCGCCGAGGACCCGAAGGCCGTGGCCCGGGCCTGGATGCGCGCCGATCTGGACCGGGCCGTCGACCCGAGCGCCGGACCCCTGGTCACCCACGCGCTGTTCCGCTTCGCCGACGACCACCACTGGTGGTACCGGCGGGTCCACCACGTCGCCGTGGACGCGTACGCGCTCACCCTGATCGGCCGCCGGGTCGCCGAGTTGTACACCGCCTTCGCCCGCCGAGACCAGCCCACCCCCAACCCCTTCGGCAGCCTGCGCGCCCTGGTCGCGGAGGAGGTCGACTACCGAGCGAGCGAAGCGTACGACACCGATCGCGCGTTCTGGCTCGATCACCTCGCCGACCGTCCGCGACCGGTCACCCTGTCCTCGGAGCCCGCGGCTCCCCTGCCCGCGGCCCCGATCCTGCGCCGCGCCGTCGAACTTCCGCCCGAACGTGCCGCCCGGCTCACCGAGGCCGCCTCGATCGCCCGGGCCACCTGGGCCGAACTGCTGATCGCCGCCACCGCGGGCTACCTGCACCGCATCACCGGTGCCCGGGAGATCATCCTCGGCCTCCCGCTGCTCAACCGGCGCAGCCCCACGGCGCTGCGCACCCCGGCGATGGCGGTCAACATTCTGCCGCTGCGGGTCGCGGTCCATCCCCGGGACACCGCGCCCGAGTTGCTGCGCAGGGTGGTGCTCGAACTGCGCGCCGTCCGCCGACACCAGCGCTTCCGCCAGGAGGACCTGCTCCGCGAACTCGGCGCCGTCGCAAGCGAACAACCGCTGTACGGGCCGATGATCAACATCAAGGCCTTCGAGGGCGACCTGGATCTGGACGGCTCGGTCGCCCGGGTGCACAACCTGGCCGCCGGCCCGGTGGACGACCTGGCCGTCGGCGTCGTGCCGACCGCCGGCGGCGGCCTGCGGATCGAACTGGACGCCCATCCCGCCCGCTACCGCGCGTCCGCTCTGGCCGATCACGAACTCGGCCTGCTGCGCTACCTGGACGCGCTCGTCGAGTTGCTGCACAACGAACCCCGGCAGGCGATCGGCCGGATCGACCTGCTCACCCCCGACGAGGTCGTGCGGGCCACCGCCGGTCGCGCCGAACCACCGGTCACCACGACCCTGCCCGAGCTGTACTCGCACCAGGTCGCCCGCACGCCCGACGCGATCGCGGTCCGCGCCGGCACGGACGCGCGCACCTTCGCCGAGGTCGATTCGGCCGCCAATCGACTCGCCCACGAGCTGATCGCGGCCGGCGTCACCGCCGAGGTCCCGGTCGCCGTCGCGCTGCACCGCGGCGCGGACACCGTGGTCGCCCTGCTCGCCGTGCTCAAGGCGGGCGGCGTCTGCCAGTTCCTCGACCTCGGCCACCCGGCCCGGCGGATCGCCGACGTGTTGGCCGACACCCGACCCGGCTGCCTGATCGGCACCGCCGAGGCGGTCGCGGGCCTGCCCGCGCACGACATCCACACCGTGCTCCTGGACGACCCGAACACCCGTGCCCGACTGGCCGCGCACCCGGACCGCACCCCGCGACCGCCGCGCCCCGAGCACAGCGCGTACGTGATCCACACCTCCGGCTCCACCGGTAGGCCCAAGGGTGTCGCGGTCTCGCACGCCTCGCTGGCCAATCTGTACGCGAGCCACGGAACCGACCACATCGCGCCCGCCGTCGAGCGCACCGGGCGCACCCGGCTGCGGATCGGACACAGCGCCTCGTTCGCGTTCGACGCCTCGTGGGACCCGATCCTGTGGATGGCGCACGGCCACGAACTGCACCTGCTCGACGACGCCGGCTACCGCGACCCCACCACGCTGCTCGACTACCTGCACGAGCACCGGGTCGACTATCTGGACGTGACGCCCACCTACGCCGAGGCGCTGCTCGCCGAGGGCCTCGACGCCCCCGGCCGGCACCACCCCGCCGTCGTGGTGGTCGGCGGCGAGAGCGTGCCCGAGCCGCTGTGGCAACGACTCTCCGCGATCCCGGGCAGCCGGCCGATCAACCTGTACGGACCCACCGAGACCACCGTCGATGCCTACTTCTGGGGCCCGGACGGCGCCGGCGCCCCGGTCCGCGCCTCGCGCGCCTACGTCCTGGACAACTCGCTGCGGCCGACCCCGGTCGGCGTCACCGGCGAACTGCACATCGCCGGCGCGTGCCTGGCCCGGGGCTACCTGAACCGGCCCGACCTGACCGCAGAGCGCTTCGTCGCCGACCCGTTCGGCGCCGCGCACGGCGATCCGGGCGGGCGGATGTACCGCACCGGCGACCTCGCCCGGCGTCGCGCGGACGGCACCCTCGAACTCCTGGGCCGGGCCGACGAACAGGTCAAGATTCGCGGCTTCCGGATCGAACCGGGCGAGATCCAGACGGTGTTGGCCACCCACCCGGACGTCGCGCAGGCCGCGGTGATCGCCCGGGACGCGGCGCACGGAAAACGACTGCTCGGCTACGTGGTCCCGGTCGCCGGTCAAACCCCGGACCCCGAGGCGCTGCGCGCGTACCTCGCCGACCTGCTGCCCGAACACCTGGTCCCGGCCGCGGTGCTCGTCCTGCCCGCGCTGCCGCGCACCGCCAACGACAAGATCGACCACCGCGCGCTGCCGGACCCGGCGCCCGTGGCGCCCGGTCTGCGGGAGGGTCCGCGCGGTCTGCACGAGGAGATCATCTGCGATCTGTTCGCCGCCGTCCTGGAATTGCCCGAACAACCCTCCCGGGACGCCGACTTCTTCGACCTCGGCGGCCACTCGCTGCTCGCCGCCCGGTTCGCCGCACGGGCCCGGGAGAGCTTCGAGGCACCGATCGGTCTGGCCGACGTCTTCCGCCGGCCGACCCCCGCCGGCCTGGCCGAACTGGTCCGGGCGAGCACGGATCCCGAGTCGCGCCCGGTACTGGAACCGGTGCCGCGCACCGGCGACCGACTGCCGCTGTCGCCCGCGCAGCAGCGACTGTGGTTCATGTACCGGCTCGAAGGGCCCAGCCCCACCTACAACATCCCGCTCGTGCTGACCCTGACCGGCTCGCCGGACCACTCCGCGCTCGAGCGCGCGCTGGCCGACCTGGTGGCCCGGCACGAAACGCTGCGCACGGTCTACCCGGTGCTCGGCGAGGACGGGGACGAGCCCTACCAGCGGATCCTGACGCCCGATCAGGCCCGCCCCGAGCTGCGCCTCGCGGCGTCCGGGGAGACGATCGCCGACGCCGTGCGCCACCGCTTCGACCTCGCCGCGGAACCACCTTTGCGCTGCACGCTGTTCCGCACCGACGGACACACCCACACGCTGGTCCTGCTCCTGCACCACATCGCCGGCGACGGCGCCTCCACCACACCGCTCGCCCGCGATCTGGCCACCGCCTACGCGGCCCGGGTCACCGATCGCGAACCGCTGTTCCCGCCGCTCGCGGTGCGCTACCCGGACCATGTCGCCTGGCAGGCCCGCCTGCTCGGCACCGCCACCGCACCCACCGCGTCCGCCACCCGGCAGCTGGACTTCTGGAAGCGCACCCTCGCCGGCCTGCCGGACGAACTCGCGCTGCCCACCGACCGACCGCGCCCCCAGGTCGCCTCGTACGCGGGCGACACGGTCCCGTTCCACCTCGACGCCACCGCGCACGCGGGCCTGGCGGAGTTGGCCCGCGCGACCGGCACCAGCGTGTTCATGACCGTTCAGGCCGCGCTGGCCGCGTTGCTCACCCGGCACGGCTGCGGCACCGACATCCCGCTGGGCACGCCGGTCGCCGGGCGCGACGACGACGCCACCGCCGACCTGGTCGGATTCTTCGTGAACACCCTGGTGCTGCGCGCCGACACGTCCGGATCGCCGAGCTTCCGCACCCTGCTCGATCGGGTGCGCGGCGCCACACTGGCCGCGTACGACCACGCCGACCTGCCGTTCGACCGGGTCGTGGACGAGCTCAACCCGCCGCGCTCGCTCGGCCGACACCCGCTGTTCCAGGTGTTGATCGCGTGGCAGTCGTTGCCCGACACCGAGTTCGCGCTCGGCCCGTTGACCGCGCGGATGACCGCCGTGCCGTCCGGAACGGCCAAGTTCGATCTCACCCTGAACGTCGGCGAGCAACCCGGACGGGGCGTCGGCGGGTTCGTCGAGTACCGCACCGACCTGTTCGACCGGGCCACCGTGCTCGGGCTCTCCCGCCGGCTCGCCGCACTGCTCACCGCCGCCGTCGCCGACCCGGACGCGCCGATCGACACCCTGCCTCTGCTCGACGAGCCCGAGCGGCACCGCGCGCTCGTCGAGTGGAACGCCGGGCCCACCGCGACCGCGACCGCCTCGGCCACCCTGGTCGCCCGCTACGAGCAGGCCGCCCGCGCGCACCCCGCGCGGATCGCGGTGAGTTGCGCGGGCCTGTCGCTGAGCTACGCCGAACTGTCCGCCCGGGCCAACCGTCTGGCCCGGCTGCTGGTCGCCCGCGACATCGGACCCGGCGACATCGTCGCGCTCGCGCTGCCGCGCTCCCCCGAGTTGGTGGTCGCGCTGCTCGCGGTCGCCAAGGCGGGCGCCGCCTACCTGCCGCTCGACCCGGACTACCCGGCCGACCGGCTCGCCTACATGCTGGACGACGCCGCGCCCGCCGTGCTGCTCACCGACTCGGCGACCGCACGTCGACTGCCCGCGCACGACCTGCCCCGAATCCCGGTGGACGGCAAGGACGCCGACACCTACCCGAGTTCCGACCTGCGTCAGGAGCAGCGCAAGCGCCCGCTGCGCGCGAGCGATCCGGCCTATGTGATCTACACCTCCGGCTCCACCGGCCGGCCCAAGGGCGTGCCGGTCACCCACCACAACGTGGCCCGCCTGTTCACCGCGACGGACCACTGGTTCGGCTTCGGCCCGGACGACGTGTGGACCCTGTTCCACTCCTACGCGTTCGACTTCTCGGTCTGGGAGTTGTGGGGCGCGCTGCTGTTCGGCGGTCGCCTGGTCGTGGTGCCGCACCTGGTCAGCCGCGACCCGGCCGAGTTCCTCGACCTGCTCGCCCACGAACGGGTCACCGTGCTCAACCAGACGCCGTCCGCGTTCCACCAGTTGGTGGCCGCCGACCGGGAACGGCCCGGACGCGACCTCGCGCTGCGCTACGTGGTGTTCGGCGGCGAGGCGCTGGAGCCCGCCCGACTCGCCGACTGGTACGAGCGGCACCCCGACGACGCACCGCGACTGGTGAACATGTACGGGATCACCGAGACCACGGTGCACGTCTCCTACCATCCGCTCTCTCGCGCGTCGGCAGCCGCCGGGATCGCGAGCACGATCGGGGTGAACATCCCCGACCTGCGCGTCTACGTCCTGGACCACCGGCTCCAACCGGTCCCGCCCGGGGTGACCGGCGAGATGTACGTCGCCGGCGAGGGCCTCGCGCGCGGCTACCTGGGTCGGCACGCGTTGACCGCGACCCGCTTCGTGGCCGACCCGCACGCGGCCCGGTTCGGCGAGCGGGGGGCCCGGATGTATCGCTCCGGCGACCTGGCGCGCCGCCGCGCGGACGGCGGCCTGGACTATCTCGGGCGGGCCGACCAGCAGGTCAAGATTCGCGGCTTCCGGGTCGAACTCGGCGAGATCGAGTCGGTGTTGGCCGGGCATCCGGCGGTCGCCGACGCCGCCGTGGTGCTGCGCGAGGACACCCCCGGGGACAAGCGGCTGGTCGGCTACGTGGTCGCCGGTCCCGATGTCGCCGGGCCCTGTGTCGCCGGGCCCGATGCCGAAAAGGTCGATGTCGAAGCGGTCGATGTCCGGAGGGCCGGCGTCCAAGGGCCCGCGCTGCGCGAATACGCCGCCGCGACCCTGCCGGTCCACATGGTCCCCTCCGCCGTGGTCGTGGTCGACCGGCTGCCGCTGACCGCGAACGGCAAGCTGGACCGCAAGGCGCTGCCGCGCCCGGACCACACCGCATCGGCCGGCGCCGGACGGGCTCCGCGTGGACCGCGCGAGGAGCGGCTGTGCGCGCTGATCGCCGACGTGCTCGGTGTGCCCGCGGTCGGCGTGCACGACAACTTCTTCGACCTCGGCGGCCACTCGCTGCTCGCGGTCCGCCTGGCCGGCCGGATCAAGTCCGCGCTGGGCGCGGACGTCGGCATCGGCACCATCTTCCAGGCGCCCACGGCCGCCGGCCTGGACGCCGCGCTGGAGGCGGCCGAGCACACCGACGCGCTGGACGTACTGCTGCCGCTGCGCCCGGCCGGCTCGACCGATCGGGCTCCGCTGTTCTGCGTGCATCCGGCCGGTGGCCTGTCCTGGTGCTACGCGGGCCTGATCCGGCACCTGCCGGCGGATCTGCCCATCCACGGCCTCCAGGCCCAGGGTGTCGGCCCGGCGACCGCCGGTGAACCACTGCCCCGGACGCTGGAGGAGTTGGCCGCGCACTACGTCGACCGGCTGCGCGAGGTCCGGGCGGACGGCCCGTATCGGCTGCTCGGCTGGTCGACCGGCGGGATCATCGCGCACGCGATGGCGACCCGGCTGCAGGACCTGGGCCACGAGGTCGAGTTGCTCGCGATCCTGGACGCGTATCCGGCCGAGGGCTTTCGCGAGTTGCCGGTGCCCGATCGTGCGGAGGCGCTGGAGGCGCTGCTCACCATGGGCGGCTACGGACCGGAGAGTCTGGGTGGCGCGCCGCTCGAACTCGGCGAGGTGATCGCGGTGTTGCGCCGCGAGGGCAGTCCGCTGGCCGGGCTGGACGAGGCCACGATCGAGGCGCTCAACGACATCTACCTCAACACCAACCACCTCGTGCGGGCCTTCGACCACCGGGTCTTCCGCGGCGACGTGCTGTTCTTCCGGGCCACCGTCGACACCATCGACGACACGCTCACCCCCGACACCTGGGCCCCGTACGTGAGCGGTCGGATCGACAACACGAACGTGGCCTGCTCGCACAAGGACATGACCCTGCCCGGCCCGATCGCGCAGATCGCGCGTGTGGTCCTGGACCGCCTCACCGAGTTGGAGAACGACTCCCATGACCTCTCGTGACCACGACACCCCGACGAACCCGTTCGACGACGAGGACGGCGAGTTCCGGGTCCTGGTGAACGACCTCGGGCAACACTCCCTGTGGCCCGAATTCGCCGCAGTGCCGGACGGCTGGACACTTGCGCACGGGCCGTGCGCGCGCTCGGTCGCGCTGGACTGGATCGGCACGCACTGGACCGACCTCGGCCCGGCCGCGCGGTGACCGGGGAGCACATCGAACCGGCCCCCGAGGCGAGCGGGGAGCACAGCGAGCCGGCTTTCGCGGTGACCGGTGAGCGCGGTGGACCGGCTTCCGCCGCGACCGAAGAGCGCGACGAACCCGGTCCCGCGGCGGCCGGCGAGCGCGCCCGACCCGCTCCGCCGGCGACCGCGAAGGGTGCGTCCGCGTGGATCGTGGTGGCCGTCTACACCGCCGCGATGTGCATGAACGGCCTGGATTCGACCATCGTCAATCCGGCCCTGCTGACCATCGCGAAGGACTTCGACCGGCCCGCGGTGGCCGCGAACACGGTCGAGATCGCCTTTCTGGTCGCCCTGGTGGCCGCGCTCCCGGTCGCCGGCCGGCTCGGCGACCGCTTGGGCACGAAACGCGTCTTCCTGGGATCGCTGGCCGTGTTCACCGCGGCCTCGGCCGCGTGCGGCCTGTCCCAGAACCTGGTCTCCCTGGTCCTGGCACGCGTCGTACAGGGCCTGGCCGGCGGCCTGTTGACTCCGGTCGGGATGACCATTCTGTTCACCGCGTTCGCGCCGCACGAGCGCATGCGGCTGGCCAAGTGGCTGATCGTGCCGACCGCGCTGATGCCCGCGCTGGGTCCGCCGCTCGGCGGATTCCTCACCGAACACCTCTCCTGGCACTGGCTGTTCCTGGTGAACGTGCCGATCGGCACGGCCGCCGTACTGCTCGGCCTGTTCGGGCTGCGTGAGCACCGCGCCGGTGTGGTCGGGCCGTTCGACCGCACCGGGTTCTGGCTCACCGCGCCGACCCTGGGGCTGCTCACCTACGCGCTCGGCTTCGGGCCCTCGCAGGGGTGGACCACGCCCGCCATCGCGATCGCCGGCATCCTCGGCCTGGTCCTGTCGGTGGTCGCGATCTCGCACCAACTGCGGGCCGAGGAGCCGTTGTTGCGGCTCCGGCTGCTCGCCGATCGGGCCTTCGGCTCGGCGACCGCGCTGGCCCTGGTCACCTCGGCCGGGCTGATGGGCGTGCTGTTCGTCTTCCCACTGCTGTACCAGGCGGCGTTGGGCGCTTCGGCGCTGGACGCGGGGCTCGGGGTGTTTCCCGAGGCGGTCGGCCTGATGTTCGCGTCACAGGTGGTGGACCGGCTGTTGCCCCGACTCGGCCCGCGCCGGCTCACCACACCGGCCCTGGTCCTGGCCGCGCTGGTGTTCGGCGCGCTCGCGCTGCCGGGCGTCGCGGACAACGCGTGGGCGGTACGGGTGTTGATGTTCTGCGTCGGACTGGTTCTGGGTACGGCGGTGTTGACCGTACAGATCGCCGGGTTCGGCGAGATCGAGCCCGCCGACATGGGTCACGCGATGGCGCTGTTCACCATCGTCCGCACGCTCGGCGGCTCGCTCGGGATCGCGGCCGGCGCCGCGGTGATCGAGGCGGGCGGCGGTTCGGGCCACGACGCCGGTGCGCCGGGGCCGTATCGCGCGGCGATCTGGGTCACCGCCGGACTGGTCGCGCTCGGCGCGCTGTTCGCGCTGCGCCTGCCACACCAGGCACCGGCACCGCCACCGTTCGAGGACGACGACGAGCCGGGTCCCGGGACGGGACCCGGCGCCGCACCCGGGACGGGTCACGAAGCCGAAGCGGGAGCGGATCCGGGGACTGCTCCCGAGCCCGAGTCAGCCCGCACCGATTCGGCCGGAGCCTCAGCGCCCGTCCGGGGCTGACAGCAGGTCGACGAGTCCGACGGCGAGCCCGCCCCGCCAACAGGCGTAGTCGTGGCCGCCGTCGAACTCGGTGTAGGTAAGTGGATATCCGCGTTCCAGCAGGACATCGCGCAACCGGCGGTTCTCCGCGAGGAGCATCCACTCCAGCAGTCCCACCTCCAGGTGGAACCGGATCGGCAGGCGCTCGCTCGTGGCGAACCGTCGGGTCAGCCACTCCGGTCCGTCGTTGCTCTCGTCCGGGTCGGGCCACCAGAAAGACCCCGACTGGGACAGCGCGTTGCCGAATCGGTCCGGTCGACGAAACGCCCCGAACGCCGCGGTCAGCCCACCCGCGCTCTGCCCCACGAGCACGGTGTGCGCGGGATCCCCGCTCACCCCGTGACGCCGGCCGGCCCACGGCAGCAGCACGTCCGCGAGCCAGTCCACGAACGATTCGCTACAGGTGAGATCGGCCATCCGCCGTTCCCGACCCATCGTGTCCACCAGCAGCGCCACGGTGGGCGGGATCCGGCCGTCGGCGTGCAGGTTGTCCAACGTGTCACCGATCTCCAGCACCGAGCCCCAGACCTCGCCGTCCAGCAACACCGCCACCCGGTAGGGCTCGTGCCGAACGCCCGCGGGCACCAGCACGCTCACCCGGCGTCCGTCCACCGTGGTGTCCAGCCGCGTCCCGCGCGGTACGCCCGGCCGGCGCCGTGCCCACGGCTGCCCGGGCGCGTCCGGCAGCGCCAGCACCGAGGACGGATTGCGCCCGTCCCGCGCGGCCAGCGTGGGCGCGTGGTTGTACGGGTCGGGCACCGCCGCGTCCAACACGCCCAGCCAGGCGGCGCGATCGGTGCGCAACGTCCGACCGCGCGCACCGGTGCCGACGAAGAACTGGTACGACGCGCGCAGGTCGGCGGGCAGCCGATGGGTGATCGCCCACACGTCGGTGCCGGCGACCCGACGCATCAGATGCGGCGTCAGATCGCCCGCGTGCCGGTCCCGGTCGGTGAACGTGTGCAGCAGCGCGAGTACGTCGTTCGCGGGCGCCGCCGGGTCGTCCCGCCACACGAAGGTGACCAGCCGCTGCCCGGGATCGCCCGGATCCGGCTCGATCAGCGGGGCGCCGACCTGCTCGACCCGGGCCCAGAACTCGGGCCCGGCGTCGACTCGTCCGGCGGCGACCGCCTCGGTCAGCGCGTGCAGGATGGGTGTGTCCATGATGCTGGTCGCTTTCTGCGCGAAGACGAAACGGGCGGTCGGGACCCCGCGGGCGGCACCGTGGCCCGGTCCCACGGGCCGCCGTCCGGCGCGGGCCGGGCCATGGCACGGGGCTCGGTCCGCCCCGGGCCCGGCCCCGATACGGGCTCGGCCCCGGGCGCGTGACGCTCCCGGGGCCGAGCACTGCCGATGACGGCACGTCAGGAGGTGGCGGACAGCGCCTTGCTCAGGTCGTCGAGCACCACGCCGGCGGCCAACGGGCCGCCTCGGGTGGACCACACCGAACCGTCCACGGCGACCACGTGGTTCTTCTTGACCGCGTTCAACTCCTTGTACGCCGGCTTGTCCTGAACCTCCTTGAGGGCACTCGCGCCGTCCGAGGTGAGCGTGCCCAGGAACAGCCAGTCGCCGTCGATCTCGGAGATCTTCTCCAGGCTCAACGCGGGGGTGTGCGCGTTGCCGTCCTTGTCCTGCGCCTTGGGCCGGGTCAGCCCCATGTCGAGCGCGACGCCACTGGCGAACTGGCGCTTCTCCATCCAGCTCGGGCCGTTCGGGTTCCAGCGCACGATGCTCACCGCGGCGCCCTTGTTCGCGGTCAGGTCCTCGCCGGTCTTCTTGGCCTTGGCCTCGTAGTCGGTGATCACCTTGTTCGCCTGGTCCAGCTTGTTGACCGCGTTGCCGATGCCCCGGAAGGACAACTTCCAGTCGTCGGTGGGCGCCATCGTGACCAGCGTCGCCGGGGTGATCTTGCGAAGCTGCTTGAGCACCTGCTCGTCCTGCATGTCGCCGGCCAGGATCAGGTCCGGCTTGGCCGCGATCACCTTGTCCATCACCGGCTGCAGCAGGTTCCCGACCACCTCTATGCCCTTGACCTTGTCGGCCAGGTAGGCCGGCGGCTTGTCCAGGCCCTGGCCGTTGGTGATGCCGACCGGCTTGACGCCGAGGGCGAGTACCGCGTCCAGATCCTCCTGGGTGAGCACCACGATCCGCTGGGGAGCGGCCGGTACCTGGACGGCGGTGCCGGTCGCGTCCTTGACCGTGCGCGTGCCGCCGGCCGAGTCGCCGCCCGCCGGCGCGCCGCTGCCCTGGCTCGCGGCGGGCTTGTCGTCGGACTTCGAGTCGGAGTCGGAACCGCACCCGGTGAGCAGCAGGCCGGCCGCCCCCGCCACGGCGAACAGCCGAACCACGCGCCGCCGGGCGGTCGCGAGCGAGCGATGAGAAGAGGACATCTGGGACTCCGGGCGCGAGGAAGGGCGGGAGGCCGGGGCACGGCACGACCCGCGAGGTCGCACTTAGGTTAGCCTTACCTTCCATACGTTCCGCAAGGTGGTACGGGTTCCCATCGATCCGGGTGGCCCATGTCACGCCCGAGCGGCACACGTTCGATGCCCCTGCGGGGGATCTCGGCCGCCCGTACGGGTGACCGTGGCGTGATCGGTGCCTGTGGCCGGGCGCCGGTCCGTACGGTTTCCCGCATGAAGCGGACCACCGTGACGCGTTCGATGGTGTCGATGGCCGCAGCGGCCGTGCTCGTGCTCGCCGGTCTGGCCGCCCCGGCCACGGCCGACCCGCCCAGCGGCGGTTGCCTCGCCGACCGGTTGACGCGACTGAGCACACTCCGGCACCGCCTGGACGAGCTCGCCCTGAACGGTCTGGCCGGCAACAACCAGTACTGGTACGTCGATCACCGGCGCTGCACGCTCGCGATCGCGACGCTGCGCGGCGCCGCCGACCCGGTCACGTCGGCCTTCCTGCACACCGCCCGGATGTTGCCCGCGCTGGTCGAGATCACCGAACTCGGCGCGCCGGTCACCACCCGCGTGGCCAGGCGGCCCGCCACAGGCCCCGACCCCCGGGCCGCCACCACCGGCTTCCACGGCGGCAGCCCGCTCTACAGCGGGCTCACCGGCACGGTCTTCATCTGCACCGCCGGCTTCAACGGATACCGCGCGAACACGACCGGCACGGCGGGCCATTGCGCCCGCGACGCACCCACCTGGTACGACGGCACCGGCACCCTGATCGGCACCGTCGACGAGTCCCGCTTCCCCGGGGCCGACTGGGCCGTCATCCCCGCGGCCGAGGGCCTGGCCCTGGCCTCCGACATCCTCGACGGCGACTCCACCACCACGATCACCGGCTTCGCCCGGCCCCGACTCGACGACCGGGTCTGCGGCACCGGCGCCACCAGCGGCACCCGCTGCGGCACCATCGACGCCACCGACGTCACGGTCAACTACCCCGAGGGCCCGGTCACCGGCCTGGCCCGCAGCACCCAATCCGGCGCCGCCGGCGACTCCGGCGGCCCGGTCCACACCGGTCCCACCGGAGTCGCCCTGATCAGCGGCGGCCCACCCGAAGGCGCCCCCACCTTCATCCAACCCCTGAACTTCTGAGCCCCGTCCCCCGTGCGCGGAGTCGCTCGGCGACCCACCCGAAGCCGCCCCACCTGCCTCCCGCCCCCGAACTTCCCGGCTCGCCCTCCGGGAGCACCGACACGCTCAGCGGCGCAGGAGTGCGAGTTGGGCGGTGAGCGTGTCGATGCCGCGGTAGGTGAGGCCGACGAGGGCCACGTGTTTCCAGCGCAGGATGCCCTCGGCGTCGATGATGAAGACGGCTCGGCGCAGGGCGTTGCTGCCCAGGCCGATGCCGTAGGCCTCGACCACCTTGTGCTCGGTGTCGGCGAGCAGCGGCATCCGCAGGTCGTATTTGCGGGCGAAACGCTCGTGGCTGTCCAGGCCCTGCGGGCTGATCCCCCAGACGGTGGCGTCGAGATCGGTGAATTGTTCGAAGCCGGAGGAGTATGAGCACAGTTGCTTCGTACAGACCGCCGTGTCGTCGCCGGGGTAGAAGGCCAACACGACCGGGCGGCCGCGCTGGGCGGACAGGGTCAGCGGAGCACGCTCGGCCTCGCCGCCGGTCAGGTGCACCGCGTCGAGGGTGAAGTCCGGCGCCGGGGCGCCGATCTCGGGGGTTTTGGACACGTCGTGGTCTCTCCTCGGGCGGGATGGGCGGCGGCGTGCGGCCGGCGCGCTTGGGCACCGAGACGCTACCCGGCGTCGCTCACGGCCGCACGAGCGCCATCCGCCGGACCAGTAGCACGATCGCGGGAAGCGGGAAGAGCAGCAGGAACAGGTTGGGCAGCCACCATTCGGGCGCGAAGTCGCCGCGCAGTACCCAGAACGCGATGGCCTGGAGGCCGGCGGTGCTGGTCAGCACGAGCGAGATCAGCATCAGCGGGTGGGCGTTCCCCGTCGCGGTACGCCGGCCCAGGCGTAGCGCCGCCAGACCGGTCACCGCGGCCGCGAGGTCGAGCGGCACGAACGAGTGGTTCCAGTCGCCCATCACCGGATCGGCGTAGTCCTTGTACGCGTACTCGGCCGGGATCAGCGCGAACAACGTGACGGTCCAGTACACCAGGAAGCCCACGTCGGCGATGGTCATCGAGACCCGGGTGAAGCACATCAGGTCGGCGCCGCGCGAGCGCACGGCCGCGCTACTCATGGGTCGTCCCGCCGTACAGGTAGAGCACCGCCACGCCGACGACCACCAGCGTCATGCCGAGCACCGTGCCCGGCCGGAGCGGCTCGTTGTAGAGCAGTACGCCGCCGGCCAGTGCGCCGACGGTGCCCAGGCCGGACCAGATCGCGTACACCGGACCCACGTTCAACGTCTTCAGCGCCTGCGCGAGCAGCACGAACGCGAGCAGGTAGCCGACCGCGACGACCGCGCTCGGGACGAGCCTGGTCAGTCCGTGCGAGGCGCGCAGCGACAGGGTCGCGGTGACCTCGGCCAGGATCGCCCCGCCGACCAGCAGTCCCGCGATCACGCCGCGCCGCCTCGGGTGCGGACCAGATCGGTCAGCAGCGCGCGCAGGTCGGTGTGCGCGGCGTCGTGCGGAACGCCCAGGTCCAACAACCGGGCCGCCCACCAGCCGTCCACCGCCATCCGGATCAGGTCGGCGACCGCCGGGTCCAGGCCGTCCGAGGCCAGTCGGCGCTGCCAGTGCGCGTAGCGCTCGCGCAGGCAGGCCAGCACCTCGGGGCCGCCGGCCGCGGCGAGCAGCGCGAGTGGGACCTGGTCGACGCCGCTGCGGTCGCCGGTCGGGGACTCGGCGGGGATGCTCGCGTCCAGCCACGCCAGCGCGAACGCCCCGGGCGGGCAACCCGGTTCGGGCAGCGCGGCCTCGAATCGGTCGGCCAGCCGCTCGACCACGCCCTCTACCAGCGCCTGCTTGCTCGGGAAGTGGTGCAGCAGTCCGCCCTTGCTGACGCCGGCCTCGCGGGCCACCGCGTCCAGCCGGACCGCCTCCACACCGTCCCGGACCAGTATTCGTTCCACCGCGTCCAGCAGTCGATCGCGCATCGGCGCACTCCTGTCCCGCTCCGCATCCCTCCGGACCGTCCGGACGGTCGGGAGCAACGGTAGCAGCGAATCACCTCGGCGCACGTGTCCTTGTTCGGGTGATCCACCTTGCAGCGCACAGGAGTTGCCGCATGACGAGAGGTCGGCAGGGGGTCGGGAGGGGTCCGGTGGGACGCGGCGGGTCGCCGCTCGGCGGCCTGGGATGCCGGGGCGGAGGTGGGCAGGGGCGCGCCCGGGTCACTCGGTGGGCTCGTCGACGCGGCGGTGGCCGACGGACTCCCGAGCCCGGGCGGCGGCTGCGCCGGCGTCGACCGGGGCGGCGTTCAGCCGGCCGGCGCCGCGCCCGAGGCCGACCCGGCGCCGGCCGGGTTCTCGTCGGTGGACCCGCCGGACGGGACGGCCTGCTCGGCTTCGGACGAGGAGTCCGTCGAAGCCCCGTCGCTCGACCCGGAAGCGTCGGTCGCCGCCTCGGGCGCCGCCTCGGAGGAGGCATCCGTCGGCGTCTCGGAAGCCGACTCCGAACTCTGCACCCCCGGGCTGTCCCCGTCGTTGTCGTCGTTCCCGTCCCCGGAACCGTTCACCAGCAGGCTCACCACCACGATCAGCGCGACCACCGCGACGATCGCGACGACCGCACCGATGATGTACGCGAGTCGCCGGCGCCGAGGCGGCGCAGCCGCCGGATCCTCGGGCAGCGGCACGGTGGGCGACTGAGCCCGAAGCGGCGGCGAAGCGGGTCGGGTCGGCTGCTGCTGCGGCGGCTCCACGACAGGCGGAGTGGCGGCGGGTGAGGCCGCAGGTGTCGGGGCGGCGGGTATACCGGCCGGATGTACGGGTACCGGCACGGTCGTTCCCTCCGCGCCCGCCGGCCCCAGCGCTCCCGCGGACCCCTCCGCGTCCGCGGAACCTTCCGGCCCCGCCGACCCCGGCTCCCCGGCCGCCGCGGGCCGCGCGAGCTCCGTCGGCGCGGCCAGTTGCCGCGCGATGTTCCGCGCACCGCTGTCGGTCACGTTCGCCGCGAGCAGCAGCCGGACCCGGTCCGCGTCCGGCCGCCCCGCCGGATCCTTGTCCAACAGGCCAAGGATCACCTCGGTCAACGGCCCCGCCCGGCGCGGCCTCGGCGGCGGCTCACCCAGCACCGCGGCCATGCTCGCGTACGCCTGCTCGCGCCGGAACGGCGAAGTGCCCTCCACCGCCTGGAAGAGCGTGCAGCCCAGCGAGAACAGATCAGCGGCCGGCGTCGCGGCGTCCCCGCGCAGCCGTTCGGGCGCGATGTACTCCAACGTCCCGATCACCCCGGACGCGGTCAGCCCCGCGTCGTCCTCGTGCACCGCGATGCCGAAGTCGACCAGCGCGATCCGCCCGGTCGGCGCGAACAGCACGTTCGCGGGCTTGACGTCGCGGTGCACGATGCCCAGCGCGTGCGCCGCGGCCAGCGCGTCCACCAGCGCGGTCCCGACCACCCGGACCTGCTCCACCGTCAGCGGGCCGTCCTCGGCAACCACCTCGGCCAGCGTGCGGGACGGCACGTACTCCATCACGATCCACGGCACGCCGTCCTCGACCACCACGTCGTGCACGCTGACGATGTGCGGATGCTCGCGCAGCCGCGCCGCGTTCCGCGCCTCGCGCATCGCCCGGGCGACGCGCTGCTCGCGTTCCGCGTCCGGGAGCCAATCGCCGATGCTCACCTGTTTGATCGCGACCTCGACGTGCAACAGCTCGTCGGTCGCGCGCCACACCACACCCATGCCCCCGAAACCCAACTGCTCGAGCAGCCGGTATCGGGCGGCGACAAGACGACCCGAACCTCGCGTGTCCATGGCAGGCCCACCCCCGAATGACAGTGTGGGCCGGATTCGGTCACCGCGCCGGCAAACGGACATCCCGGATCGCGCCGATTTCGCGCCGATCCGGAGGAAGAGGTGCCGGAATTCGTTCCCGACTCGTTGTCCGGACCCGCGTGCCAGTCTCTGCCGCGGGGATGCCCGATCCGGCACCATGACGTAATGAGCCGTGTGGAGAAACGCACGTCGACCGAACCGCTGTTGCCCGCTCCGGCGCCGCGAGCCCTGCCGCCCCTGGCCACCTTGCCCGTCTCGCTGATCATGTTCGCGGTCTTCGCGGTGCAGACGGCGGTGTCCTCGCGCTACGGCTTCCATCGCGACGAGCTGTACTTCGTCGTGGCCGGCCGGCACCTCGCCTGGGGTTACGTCGATCAGCCTCCGCTCACCCCGCTACTCGCCCGCGTGTCGGGTGAGTTGTTCGGGGACGACCCGCAGGATCTGCGGATATTCGCCGCGCTCGCGTGCGCGGCCACCGTACTGGTCGTCGCGCTGATAGCACGCGAGTTCGGATCCGGCCGGCCCGGCCAACTACTCGCGGCGGCTTGCACGGCCACGTCCGGCATCGTGCTCGGCGTCGGTCACCTGTGGTCCACCGCGACGCTCGACATCCTCGCGTGGCTCCTGGTGGCGTGGTTCACGCTGCGCCTGTTGCGCACCGGCGACGGACGCTGGTGGCTCGCGGTCGGGGCCGCCGTCGGCGGTGCGATGCTCAACAAGTACCTGGTCGGCTATCTCGTGGTCGCGCTGCTCGTCGGCCTGTTCGCGGTCGGGCCCCGGGACGTGTTGCGCAGCCGTTGGCTGGGCGGGGGCATCGCGATCGCGGTAGTGCTCGCTACGCCCGGTCTGATCTGGCAGGCCGGCCACGACTGGCCGCAGTTCACCGTCGCGGCCGGCATCGGCTCGGACGACGGAACGACCAACCGGATCATGTTCGTTCCGCTGCAAATCGCTTACCTGTCACCGCTGTTCGTGCCGATCTGGGTGGCCGGCGGGATCTGCCTGTGGCGCTCGGAACAACTGCGCTGGGCCCGCTCGATACTGCTCGGCTATCTGGTCCTGTGCGTCCTGGTGATCGGCTCGGGCGGCAAGTCGTACTACGCGCTGCCGCTGCTGCTGGTCCTGGTCGCGGCGGGCTGCGAGCCGACCGTGCGGTGGGTCGCAGCCCGGCCCGCCAGGCGGGTACCGGTCGGCTCGATGCTGGTGATCGCCACCGTCACCAGCGCGGTGATCTCGCTGCCACTGCTGCCGGCCGCCAAGGTGAACGCGGTGAACGGGATCAACCCGGAGCAGGGCGAACAGATCGGCTGGCCGGAACTGGCCGACGCCGCGGCGGTGGCCTGGACCCGGATTCCGCCCGAACAACGCGACCGGGCGGTGCTGTTCGCGGGCAACTACGGCGAGGCGGGCGCGCTCGACCGGTACGGTCCCGCCCGCGGACTGCCCAAGCCGTATTCGGGCCACATGTCCTTCGCCGACTGGGGACCGCCGCCGGATCGCGCCGACGGCCCGGTGGTGATCGTGCGCGAGGGCGAGGCCACGCAACGCTTCCGGGACTTCGTCGACTGTCGCCTCGTCACCCGGGTGGACAACGGCAAGGGCGTCGACAACGAGGAGCAGCACGCGGTGGTCGAACTGTGCGCGGGCACGGCGCGGCCCTGGTCGAGTCTGTGGCCCGACCTGCGGCACTTCTACTGATCGACGGGCGCCGACGGGCGCCGACCGGAGCCGGTCCGAGCCGAACGCGACCGACCCGGACCGACCGGACCGGTCCGCGCCCACCCGGGTCGGACCCGCCCTCGCACCGGCCCGGATCGGCGGTCGGCGACCGGCCCGACCGCCCGGGCACACCCCGGATCGGCCCGTGCCGCGCCCGTAGGATGCGGCCACGCAGGGAGGAGCGTCATGGCGAATGCGAGTCCGCCCGGCTATCGCACCGGCGGCGAGGGGCGGCCCGGATCGTTGACCGGCTCGGCCTACCGGGAGATCCGGCGCCGGGTGCTGCACCTGGAACTCGCGCCCGGCGCGCGGTTCACCGAGAAGGCGGTGGCCGGCGAGTTGGGCATGAGCAAGACACCCGTGCACGAGGCGCTCGCGCTGCTCGCCGAGGACGGCTTCGTCGAGGTCATCCCCCGCAGCGGCTACCGGGTCTCCCGGGTCACCGTACGCTCCGCGCGCGAGCTGTTCGACCTGCATCGTGCGCTGGAACAGGACGCGGCGGCGTCGGTGGCGTGCCGGCCGACCGAGGTCACCGCGCTGGTGGCCCGCGAGGACGCCTGGGTACGGACCCGGCGACCGGTCGAGGGTCCGGACGCGTGGCTGGACCGCTACACCCGGCTGCATCTGCTGCTCGCCGAGCCGGTCGGGAATCGGCATCTGCGCCGCGCGCTGGGCGGCACCCTGCACGCGCACCACCGGCTGCTCCGGCTGTGCGTCGCCGCCGACGGTCCGCATCCCCGCACCATCGCGGGCGACGACGCGCCGCTGCTGGAGGCACTCGCGGCGGGCGACCCGGGCGCGGCACGGCGCGCGGTGCACACCCGGCTGACCGGATGTCGGGAGCGGGTGCTGGACACGTTGCTCTCCAGCGACGCGCTGCTGGACGTGAACATCGCCGGGCCCGCGTCCCGACCGTGATCACCGAGCCCGTGTCCCGACCGTGTCCCGGGCCCGCGTTGCGACCGCAATCCGGGCCCGCGCGCGGACCGTGATCACCCGGAACCTCGACCCGACCGTGATCCCCTGGCCCCGCATCCCAACCGCGATCGCCCGGGCTCGCGCGCCGAACGCCGCCGCCCGGCCCGCGTCCCGACCCTGCTGGTGGCCGATGCGGCGTACGGGCCCGACCGCCCGGCCTCACCCGTCGCGCAACAGCGTGCCCAGGTCCAGGTCGAGCAGTTCCGCCGGCGGCTCGGTGCCGAATCCGTCGTCGTCCGCACGGCCCAGCCGCGCGGCGACCGGCGGCACCAGCGCGGCGACCAGCGCCGCGCCCAGGGCCCGGACGCCGGCCTCGACGGCGCTCGCCGCGGCCTCCGGATCACCCGCCGAGAGCGCGGCCCGCAATGCCCCGTGATCGGGCGCCGGCCAGCGCGGATCGCCGAGCGCGGCGGCCAGACACACATGCCGGAGGTGGTGGCGCAGCACGTAGTGCTCGACCTCGGCGGCCCGCCCGTTCCCGGCCCGCTCGGCAAGCGCGGCGCCCAGTCCGAGCCACCCCAGCGGCTCCGGCCCGACACCCGCCCCGGCGCGAGAGCCGGACCGGTGACGCGTGCCCGGTACGCCCGTCGCGACCACGGCCGCCGCCGCCCGCCGCCACGCGTCCGCCGTGTCCTCCAGCCCGCGCGGCCCCGCCGCCTCCTGCCGTCTCGCGGCCAGCCGGGCCAGCAACGTCTCGATCGTCAGGCGCAGTTCGAGCAGTTCGCGGATGTCGCGCAGGGTGACCGGCATGACCAGGTAGCCCGAATGCGGCGCCACCGCGACCAGGCTCTCGTGGGTGAGCAGATTGAGCGCCTCGCGCACCGGCGTCTTGCCCATCCCCAGGACCGCCGCCAGTTCCCCCTCACTGAACACCGTGCCGGGCACCATCTCCAAGCGCAGGATCCGACCGCGGATCGCCTCCCGGGCGAGGGCGGTCCGGCTTTTCCTGCGCGCTGTCGGGCTCGGCGTCATATCCGGATTCTCCTCGGCTCCCGGCCGCGTTTCGGGTCGGCGGCGGGGATCGGCGAGGATCGGCAAACCGGCGGGTCGACCGGATCGAGGAACGCGCCCGGCCCGCACACCACCCTCGACGCGGCCGACTTCACGCTTGCCCGAGGGGACTAATATCTCAGGGAGCCGAGTCGGCGATAAGGACACGGGGGTGCTCCGGCCCCGGATGGTGCCCACGACGTGGGGCCTTTGCCATTGCCGCCGCCGACTCCTGCGATGATCCTCGCGACGAGGAAGGTGGTTTCGGATGACCCGCGCGGCCCGCACGCCGACCGGCGCTGTTCCGGGGCGCGCCCGTTCGGTTGCCGGTCCTCCGCCGACGACGCGCGACCGGGCCTACCATCGGAATCGTGTCGAAGGCTCCACCGACCGCATCCGCGAGCCGCACCCGCACGCCATCCCCTCGGGACGAACGACCTTGGACATCGACATATGACCGCGTCGCAGCACACCCGATCCGCATCCCCCGTCACGCTCCTGCGGGAATGGCACGAGCGCGCCGACGGCGCCGCCCTGCACGAGGCCCTGTTCATCGGCCTGGGCGTCGACCTGCCGTACCTGGAGCGCGTGGCCGTACCGCTCGCCCGCGACCTCTCCGCGCGCGTCGCGATCCTGGGGGACGCCGCGCAGGAGACACACGACCCGGTCGAGGTGCGCGGCGCCGGCCGTGACTACCTCTACGCGCCCACCGTCTGTCCCGGTGGCCTGCGCGCCAAGCTGGTGGTGCTGCTCGGCGAGCACGCGTGCCGGATCGCGATCGGCGGCGGCACCCCCGCGCTGCCCGGCTGGGCCGACGACCGGTTGTGGACGGTGGTCGAGACCGAGCAGGACGCGTCCAACGCGCTGCTCGCCGACGTGGCCGACTGGCTGGACAAGCTGCCCGACCTGGACGGCGTCACGATGGCCCCGTGGGCCGGCGAGTACCTGCGCGAGATCGCCGGGTTGCTGACCGAGCGACACATCATGGCGGACGAGACGCCCGGTCCCGAGGCCCGGCTGCTGGACAACCTGGACCGTTCACTGCTGGCCCAGGTGCCGGCCGGTCCGGTCGAGGAGCTGCACGTGTACGCGCCGGCCGTCGACACGACGGGCGACACGCTGCGCGAGCTGATCGCGCGGCTGTCCCCGGCGCGGGTGCGGGTGGGCGTGCACGAGAACTGGTCCGGCTACACCGGCACGCTGCTGCGCTCCGCGCTCGCCGGCCGCCCGGCCGATGTGCTCGTACTGCCCGAACAGCGGCCGGCGCACGGCCGGTTCGCGCAGTGGCGGATCGGCGAGCACTGGTTCGCGCTGACCGGCAACGCCGACCTGACCCGGACCGCGTTCGCGGACACCGCGGCCGGCGGCGGCGGTCTCGACCTCGCGGTACGCACGGTCGGCACCGACCTGCTGCCGCTCGGCGGGGGGCGCACCACCTCGCCCGCCGGCCTGGACGCGCTGCGCGGCGTCGCGGCCGGTGCCGAACTCGTCCTGCTCGGGGCCCAAGCGGACGGCGCGGGACTGCGGGTGGTGCTGTCCGAGGCCGCCCGCGAGCCGGTCACGGTGAGCACCTCCGCCGACGGATCGCCGGGCTCCTGGCGGGAGTTGGGCACCATCGCGAGCGGTGCGACGAGCGCCGGCTTCCCGCCCGCGGCCGGTCTGGGTCCGGCGGTACGGGGCAGTGTCACGCGCGCCGACGGCAGCGTGCTGCACTCCGCGGTGGTGTTCGCGTACAGCCCGGCCGCCGCCGCGCGACCGAGCGAGACACGGCTCACCCCGCGCCCGGAGCCCACGCCGATCACGCCGTCGACGCCGCGGCCCGCCGCGTCGACCGCCGTGGTCGCGCCGCGCCCGGTCGAGGCCACGGCCGCACCACAGGCCACGCCCACACCGACTCCGGCTCCGGCTGCGGCTGCGGCTGCGGCTGCGGCTCCGTCGCCCGGGCCGGCTCCCTCACCCGTCGCCCCCGCCGCGTCCGCTGTGACGTCCGCCCCGCACGTCCCCACACGCACCGACCTCGAACCGATCCCGGCCCTCCCGGTCGAGGACAGTCCGTACGCCGACGCGATCGAGGAGTTCGCCGCCCACGGCTGGGTCGCCGGCATCGAGGATGGGATCTGGCGGATCACCGGCTCGTTCGGCAATCCGGTCCCGATCGCGGCGGTGGCCGCGACGCGCCTGGCGCAGTACGGCGAGGCGGTGCTGATCCAGGCCGGGAACGAACGCCGCTGGGCCTTCATGGCCTGGGACGCGCCCGACCTGACGCTGCTCAACTGGCCCGCGCGGAACTGGCGCAGCTATCAGATACGTCCCCCGGCCGACCCCGAGTCGCGCTTCCGGGGCGGCGACCTGGCGAGCGTCCCGGGCCGGGTCGGCCCGCTCAACCGCCAGATCGGCGACCCGCCGCCGGCCCTCCTGCGCGTCCTCGACGAGGTCGGCATCGGCTTCGCCGAACTGGTCAAAACGCTCCAGCAGATCGGCGGCTGACCACTCCCGACCCACGCGACCGCCGGGCCCGCGTTCGCGCGGCCGGCCCGTGGATACCTAGCGAGCGATCGTTAGAATGTCCACAACCAAGACGATGCGCCCCGGAATGGCCGGAGCCCGTGCGCGGAATCAGGAGCCGGACCCCATGGCGGAGCCACTCGCGGCCGATCTGCGCGCCGACGGCCACACCGACTGGCGCGCGTACGATCCGCTGCTGCTGCCGCCGATCCTGGCCGCTTCGCTGGCCGCGTTCGACGAGCACGGGTATCACGGCACGACGGTGCGCGACATCGCGCGCCGCGTCGGTGTGACGGTGCCGGCGCTGTATTACCACTACCAGAACAAACAGGCGTTGCTGGTCGAGCTGCTGATCGGCTCGATGAACGCCGCGCTCGGCCGCTGCCGGGGCGCACTCGCCGAGGCGGACGACGCGCCCACCGCGCGGTTCGCCGCACTGGTCGAGTGCATCGTGCTGTACATGGCCAACCGCGCGCCGCTGGCCTTCCTGGACACCGAGATGCGCAGCCTCGAACCCGACAACCGCGCCCGCTACGTCGCGATGCGCGACGAACTCGAGGCCCTGATGCACGACGCGGTCCGCGACGGCGTCGCACTGGGCGAGTTCAGTACGCCATACCCCGTCGACGCCGGCCGCGCCGTCCTCACCTGCTGCCAGGCCGTCGCCGACTGGTACCGCTCCACGGGCCCCTTGACCCCATCCCAGATCGCCGACCGCTACGTGCAAATCTCCTTGGCCACAGTCGGCCACACCCCAAAACCCAGCCCACCCGGCACTTGAGGCCACCCCAACCAACACCAACGCCCAGCACCGCCCGAGCCAATCTCACCCCGTCCGGCGCTTGAGGCCACCCAACCCACACCCGACACCAAGCGCCACCCGAACCAAACCCCAGCCCGTCCGGCGCTTGAGGCCACCCCAACCCACACCCACGCCCAGCACCGACCGAACCGAAAACCCAGCCCGGCCGGCGCTTGAGGCCACCCCAACCCACACCAACGCCCAGCACCGCCCGAACCGAAAACCCAGCCCGGCCGGCGCTTGAGGCCACCCCGACCCACACCCCACACCAAACGCCGACCGAACCAAAACCCAGCCCGGCCGGCGCTTGAGGCCACCTCGGCCGGAGGCCGGGTAACCCAGCCCGGCCGGCGCTTGAGGCCAAAAGGCCCAGCGCCCAGCGCCTACTTCGGCGCCATCCTGATCGCCCCGTCCAACCGAATCACCTCGCCGTTGAGCATCTGGTTCTCCACGATGTGCGCGACCAGCGACGCGTACTCCGCCGGCCGCCCCAACCGGCTCGGATGCGGCACCTGCGCCCCGAGGGACGCCCGCGCGGCCTCCGGCAACGACCCGAGCAGCGGCGTCTCGAACAGGCCGGGCGCGATCGTCATCACCCGCACCGCCAACCCCGCCAGGTCCCGCGCGATCGGCAGCGTCATCGCCGCGATCCCGCCCTTGGACGCGCTGTACGCGGCCTGCCCGATCTGCCCGTCGAACGCCGCGACCGACGCGGTGTTCACGATCACGCCGCGCTCGCCGTCCACCGGATCGTGCCCGACCATCCGCTCCGCGGCCAACCGCAGCACGTTGAAGGTGCCGATCAGGTTGACGTTGACCACCCGCGCGAACACGTCCAGCGGGAAGGCGCCCTTGCGGCCCACCGTCCGCGCCGCGTCGGCCACGCCCGCGCAGTTGACCGTGATGGCCAACCTGCCGTCCGCGTCGGCCACCTCCACCGCGGCCCGTACGTCGTCCTCTCGAGTCACGTCGCCGGGCACGAACACGGCTCGCTCGCCCAGCAGTTCGGCAACTCCCTTGCCCTGCGAGGAGGGCAGGTCGAAGAGTACGACCGAGGCGCCCTTCGCGACGAGCAGTTCGGCGGTGGCCAGGCCCAGGCCCGAGGCGCCGCCGGTAACCAGGGCGGTGGTGCCTTCGATGCGCATGTATGTGTCTCCGTAACAGTCAAGTGCGGGGTCGAGCAACAACGGGAAGACGGACGGGAAATCGGGTGCGAACCGCGACCACGCGGCCCGGGTGCGGTGGATCCGCGAGCTCACAGGCGTTCGATGATCATCGCGTTGGCCATCCCGCCGCCCTCGCACATCGTCTGGAGGCCGTACCGGCCACCCGTGGACTCCAGCACGCCCAGCAGCGTGCTCAGCAACCGCCCGCCGGACGCGCCGAGCGGGTGGCCGATCGCGATCGCGCCGCCGCGCACGTTCACCTTCTCCAGGTCGGCGCCCACGTCCGCCGCCCACGCCAACGGCACCGGCGCGAACGCCTCGTTGACCTCGAACGCGTCGATGTCGTCGATGCCCAGCCCGGCCCGTTCGAGCACCTTGCGGGTGGCCGGGATGACCCCGGTGAGCATCAACAGCGGGTCGTCGCCGGTCACCGCGAACGCGTGGAAGCGGGCCCGCGGGGTCAGGCCGAGCGCGGTCGCCCGTTCCTCGCTCATGATCAGCGCGGCGGAGGCGCCGTCGGTGAGCGGCGACGAGTTGCCCGGGGTGATCCGCCAGTCGATCTCCGGGAAGCGCGCGCCCATGCCCTCGTCCACGAACGCGGGCTTGAGTCCGGCCAGCCCCTCCTCGGTGGTCGCGGGACGCACCGTCTCGTCCACCCGGTGCTCACCGCCGTCGAGGGTGATCGGCACGATCTCCCGGTCGAACGCGCCCTCCGCGCCGGCCCGTGCGGCGAGCCGGTGCGAGCGTGCGGAGAACCGGTCCAGCGTCTCGCGGTCCAGGTGCCATCGGGCCGCGATGAGTTCGGCCGAATAGCCCTGCGGGATCAACCCCTGCGGGTAGCGCTTGCCGAGCAGTTCGCCGAACGGGTCGCCCCCGCGCGCGGCGAAGCCCATCGGCACCCGGCTCATCGATTCGACGCCGCCCGCGATCACGATGTCGTACGCGCCGGCGATCACGCCCTGCGCGGCGAAGTGCGCGGCCTGTTGGCTGGATC
Organism: Embleya sp. NPDC127516; assembly: GCF_044765325.1. Lineage (NCBI taxonomy): Bacteria > Bacillati > Actinomycetota > Actinomycetes > Kitasatosporales > Streptomycetaceae > Embleya > Embleya sp. NPDC127516. The sequence goes on from NZ_JBIWJT010000008.1 coordinate 103,033, forward strand.
CGCACTGCCGGTCCACGGTCGTCGCGGGCACGCTCTCCGGGAATCCGGCGGCGAGCACCGCGTTGCGGGCGATGTTCAGCGACTGGTCGCCGGCCTGGGACACACAGCCCGCGATCACGTCCTCGACCGACGCGGGGTCGAGCCCGTTGCGCTCGACCAGCGCGCGCAGCGTGTGTGCGAGCAGGTCGACCGGGTGGGTGCCGGACAGCGCGCCGCCGGGCTTGCCCTTGCCGGACGCGGTGCGTACGGCGTCGACGATGACGGCTGTGGTCATGGGGTTTCGTCTCCTTCAGGACTGGCGGAACCGACGGACCGGCGGGCCCGGCCGGGCCACACCCGGCGGCCGACCGGCGCCGCCCCACGCGGTTCCGCCGCCCGCCGCCGGTGAGGTGTACCGGACCCCAAGGTTACTGAACGTTCGCTAAAGACATTCGACCCGCCGGCGCAACCCCTGTCAAGCATCGACCCGGGCACCGCCATCGTTCCCGGCCGCGGCGCCGGGGCGTCGCACCCCCCCCGCGCCGCGGCCGGGCTACGGTGCCGGGCGCGGGCCGAGGCGGACGACCG
>NZ_JBIWJT010000008.1:103608-118075 GCF_044765325.1 Embleya sp. NPDC127516
TCACTTACGGTACCAAACCCCCCTCCCCCCGGCGGCCCCACCCCTTAACCCCCACCCCCCGCCCCCCCCCCTGGGGCCCGGGCGGGGGGGGGGGGGCGCCCCCCCCCCCCGCCCCCGCGGCCGGGATACGTTGCCGGGCGCGGCACTAGGCTGACGACCGTGACCAGCAGCGCACCCGTACGCGAGCCACGCCAGCACCGCAGCCGCGTCACCCGAGCCAGGCTCCTGGACACCGCCGTCGAGGTCCTCGCCGAGTTGGGCTGGCTCGGCGGCACCGTCACCGTGGTCGCCGAGCGCGCGGGCGTCTCCCGGGGCGCCGTGCAGCACCACTTCCCCACCCGCGAGGACCTGTTCACCGCCGCGATCGACCACATGGTGACCGACCTGTTCGCCCGGATCCGGCTGGACGGCGCCCGGATCCCGCCCGGCCCCGAGCACACCGAGGCGGTGGTCGAGGCACTCGTGTCGATGTTCCGCGGCACGCTCTACCGCGCCGCGCTCAACCTGTGGGCCGCCGCCGTGCAGGACGAGGCGCTGCGGGTCAAGGTGTTGCCGCTGGATCGGCGACTGTGCGCCGCGATGTACGACATGGCGGTCGACCTGCTCGCCGCGGACGTGTCCCGCCCCGGGGTGCCCGCCGCCGTGGAGGCGACCCTGTCCCTCGCTCGCGGCCTGGGTGTGCGGGACATGCTCGTCGAGGACGAGGCGACCCGACGGGCGATCGTACGACAGTGGGCCGGGTACCTGGGGTCTGTGCTAGCCGGTCCCGACGCGACCTGATCCGCCTCCGTGCCGCCTTCGACGAGGCGATCCACCCCGGGCCGCCCCGGCAACCGTGGGAGGCGCACGTGCCCGCCGGCCAGGACGCCGCACGCCCTGAGTCGAGCGCCTCGCCCCTCCCCCGCCCGGCTACGGCACCAGCACCAACCGTCCGCGCAGGCCGCCCGCCTCCAGTCGGGCGAACGCCTCGGCCGCGTCCGCCAGCGGGAAGGTCCGGGCCACCCGCAGGGTCAGCCCGCCCTTGTCGGCCAGCGCCGCGAGTTCGGCCATCCGCGCGCCGTCCGCGCGGATCCAGACCTGGTGCACCCGGGTCCCGCGCAGTGCCGGCGGCGCCGCGCCCGCGTTGACCGCGACGAACGCCCCGCCGCCGCGTACCGCGTCCAGCGCGTCCGGCCCGAGCATCGCCGCGTCCAGCGCCGCGTCCGCGCCCCCGGGCAACAACGCCCGGATGCGGTCCGCGAGTTCGGAACCGCGCTCGACGAACCACTCGGCCCCGACGCCGCGGAGGAAGTCCTCGTCCGCGGCACCCGCGACCGCCACCACGCGCACACCGCGCGCCGCCGCGAGTTCGACCGCGAAGGCGCCGACCGCGCCCGCCGCACCGGTCACCACCAGCGTGTCCCCGGCGGACAGGTCGAGCAGGTCCAGCCCCTGCCACGCGGTCAGCCCGTTCAGCGGGATGGTCGCCGCCGCCACCGGATCCAGGCCGGCCGGCAGCGGCCCGACCGCCTCCGCGTCCAGCACCACGAACTCGGCCTGCGCGCCCGTCCGTACATCCAGCCGGTCGCGCAGCCCGAGCACCGCGTCGCCGATCGCGAACCCGGTGACCCCCGGGCCGACCTCGGTCACCTCGCCCGCGACGTCCCAGCCCAGCCCGAACACCTCGCGAGCACCCACCAGGCCGAACCGCACCGGCGCGCCGTCCACCACCAGCAGATCCACCGGGTTCACCGTCGCCGCCGCGACCCGGATCCGCACCTGTCCCGGTCCCGGTTCGCGGTCGGGTGTGTCCACGACCTCGACGACGGGCGATCCGGCTCGGGCGATCACCGCACGCATGACACCACTCCCACGTTCCATGTGGCTGCGGGCCGGCCCTCCCGGCCCCTCGGTCGAAAACCTACGAAGAGCTACTCTCCAATGGAAAGCACGTACCTCGAAGTGCGTATGCCACCCGAAGGAGAGCCATGGCGACCCGTACCGCGGCCCAGCGCCGCACCGAGGCCCGCACCGCGTTCGACGCCTACATGGCGGACTGCCCGGCCCGCCGGCTCCTGGACGGGATCAGCGACAAATGGGTGAGCCTGCTGGTCAACGCGCTGGCGGACGGCCCGCTGCGGTACAGCGACCTGTCCCGCCGGGTGGCCGGGGTCAGCCAGAAGATGCTCACCCAGACGTTGCGCAACCTCGAACGCGACGGCCTGGTCACCCGCACGGTCACCCCGTCGGTCCCGGTCCGGGTCGACTACGCGCTCACCCCGCTGGGCGAGAGCCTGCTGCCGCTGATGCTGGCCATCAAGACCTGGGCCGAGGAGCACATCCCCGAGGTGGATCGGGCACGCGAGCGCTACGACGCGGAACACCTCGCACCGAGCGGGACCCCGGGCGCGATCTGACAGCCCCTCACCGGCCCCGCCCGCATCGGGCACGATCCGACACGCCCTCACCGGCCCCGCCCGCGACGGCCGTTCGCGCCGCGCGGCCCGGGCCCGCGTCCTCGTCCCCCACCGCACGGGGGTGACCTGCCACTTCGCCGACGTCCGAGGCACAGCGCGCTTGTGTTCGGGTCGCACGACGGCGGGTCACCAGCGGTCCGCCAGAACATCGCCGACTGTTCATTTTTAGTCCCGCCGAGGGTGTTTCCGGCTCCATATCGTGATCTTGACCGGCGGAACGGACGCCGGCCGAACCCCTCGAGGAGCCCTGTCGTGTCGCCTGGCCGTGAGACCCACGAGCGCGAACGGCGGATCGAAATGCTGATGGCGGAGAGCACGCCGCTGCGCAGGTACGTGAGCGGCATCCTGGGCACGGACCTGCACACGGTCGAAGACGTGGTCCAGGAAACGCTGTTACGGGCCTGGGAGGCGGCGGACCGCCTGGACTGGGACGGCAGACCGATCCGGATGTGGCTCTTCCGGGTCGCCCGCAACCTGGCCGTGGACGCCCGACGGCGCAACCGGTCGCTGCCGGTGGGCATCGATCCCAGCGAGTTCGTCGGATTGCCCACGGTGCCCGATCCGGCCGCGACAGTGGTGGATCGTTGCGTACTGGTGGGGGCGCTGCGCGCGCTCGCGCCCTCGCACCGCGAGGCGGTCGCCCAGGTGCATCTGCTCGACCGCAGCGGCGCGGACGTCGCGCGTGCCCTGGGGATACCGCGCGGGACGGTCAAGTCCCGTACCTACCACGGGATCGCGGCCATCCGTCGGGAGCCGGCCGCGATCGAGGAGAGCGGATGACAGGCTCCGAGGACCTCGCCATGCGGGTCGCCGGATACGACATGACGACCCTGCTCGGCTACACCGGGATCGCCGTCCTCGTGTTCGCGCTCGCCCACTGGGCCGCCATGCGGCGCGGCGGCTGGCGCTTCGTCCGCCGCCGGTTGCGCCGCGAGATCGCGTTGACCGTGGCCGCGTTCGCCGAGCCGGTCACCGCTTTCACCCGCTATCGGCGGCGGCGCCGGCTGCTGGTGCGGGCGCTGCGCGGGCCGAGCACCTGGACCGACGCCGAGCACGCGCTACAGCTCGCGGCGACCGTGTCGGCGAGCGCGCGCCCATACGCGGCCCTGGTGGAGCGCGACGTGGTGGGCGTGCTGGTCGCCTGCGGGCCGGACCTGCCCGAGCCCGCCGAGCCGTGGGCCGTGGACGAACTGGACCCCCGGCTGTGGTGGATCGCTCGGGCCGACCTGGAGGCCGGCCCGGGTCCGGCGCCGCTCCTGGTCGCGGTCGGCATCCGCCGGGACGCGGTGGTCTTCCTCGACCTGCTGACCGGCCCGCGGGTGCTCGCGGTGTCCGGTGAACGGCGCGGCACGCGGGCCACGTTGCAGGCCCTCGCCGCCCAGCTCGACGCCCGGCTGCCGGCAGGCGCGGTCACCGTCGCGGAAGGGGTGCACGCCCGACACGCGGGACCGACCCCCGCCGAGGCGTTCGCCCGCGCGACCACCGCCGCCGCGACCCGCCGGCATCCGCAGGTCGTGGTGTGCGCGGACACGCCGGACGTGCCGAGCGCCTCCCCGGTGTCGGTGCTGACCCTGGGTCGACCGCGGGGCCACGCCCGGCTGTTGGCCGTGTCGCCGACCGGTGCGCTGCTCGTGCACGGCACCCCGCTGCGGGTCGACGCGCGGCCGTTGCCGCGGGCCGTGGCCGCGGCGGTGTGGCAACTGCCGCCGTGGCCCACCGAGGACGCGGCACGCCGGGCGCCGATCGCCGCGGACCCGGACCTGGGGCTGGATCCGGACCGGGACCTGGACTCGGCCCTGGACCCGGTGAGGAACCCGGCGCCTGCCCCGACGGTCCCGGTCTCGGCCCCGGGCGCGACAGCCGAGCCGGCCTCGCCGATCCCGGCCTCGTCTATGGCCCCGCCCTCGACCCCGTCGGTCCCGCACGACGACCTCGACGAGCCCGCCGACACCGACAAGCCGAGCGGCGTCTCCGTCGACGCGTAGGGACGCGCACGACGCGCACTGCGCGCAGGACCCGCACGACGCGCGGACACGTAAAGAACGCGTAGAAACTCGTGGCGACGCGCACCGACGCGTCACCCCGCCTTCACCGCGCCGGACGGCCCGACCCTCGTGGGTCGGCCCGTCCGGCGTTCGCTCGCTTCCCGCCCCAGGCCGTACTTCGGCCCGAACCCGCCGCCCACTCCCAGGAGCACGCCAACGTGAGACTCACCGTCACCACCGTGGACGCCGAGGACGGCCTGCGCCGCGACCACCTCGTGGACCTCCCACCCGGGAGCATCGTGGCGGACCTCGCGATCGCGGTGCGCCGCCAGGCCGCTCCCTCCGCGACTCCCACGGCGGACGGCGCCGCGCCGGCCGCCGACCTGGGCGCGTTCCTGGACGGCGCCGCGCCGACGGCCGGGCAGACCCTCTACCTCGGCACCGACCCGATCGACCCGCAGGCACCGCTCACCGTCTCCGGAATCCGCGAGGCCACCGTGCTGGGCCTGGGCGCGCCGGCCGCCGAGCCCGACCTCGTGCACGCCCCCCGCCATCCCCGGGACCCGCAGACCCTGGTCGAGGTACACGCGGTGTCCGGGCCGTTCACCGGCCGGGTCTGGCCGCTGGGTCCGGGCAGCCACGAGATCGGCGCGGACGAGGGATGCGCGATCCGGCTGCCGGTGGCAGGCGTACCGCCTCGCGGTTTGTGGGTCACGGTCTGTCCGGACGGCAGCGCGTACTGGCACCGCACCGTCCCCGACGACGGCACCGTGCACGGCCGCGAGGTCGCGCCACCGCCCACGGACGCGATCACCGCCGCCGCGGCGCTGCCTCGCAAGCACGAGGAACGCATCCTCGAGGACGAGCGCGAGGCGGACCTCAAGGTCGAGCGGGAGAGCGCCAGGATCGCCCCGCCCGAGGGACCGGTGCTTCGGGCCCCCGCGCCGCCGGGCACCGACTGGACACCCAACGCCGATCTGGTCGTGGGCCCGTCGCTGCTCCGGTTGTCCCGGCCGGTCGAACCGGACGCCGACGTCACTCCCTCCGAGGACGGCATCGGGCTGGACTACAACCGGCCGCCCCGGATCGCCCCGCACCTGGACGCGGAGAAGATGCGGCTGCCCACGCCGCCGGTGGAGCCGAACCGGCTGCCGTTCCCGCTGCTGGTGATGATCGCCCCGCTGGTGATGGGCCTGGCGATGGTCTGGTTCTTCCATTCGTACTTCTATCTCATCTTCTGCATCATGAGCCCGTTCATGGCGATCGCGAACTGGATCTCCGGTCGCCGCGGCAACCGGGTCAAGCACCAGCTCGACGGGGTCCACTACCGGCGCCGGTTGCGCGTGCTGCACGACGACATCCGGACCGCCGTACGGCGCGAGCGCATCGTGCGCGGCGAGGTGGGTCCGGACCCGGCCGCTGTCGCGCTGATCGCGACCGGCCCGGGCGCCCGGTTGTGGGAACGGCGCCGGCGCGATCCCGACCACCTGGTGCTGCGCATCGGCACGGTCGACCAGCCCTCGGTCAAGGAGGTCGAGGACCCGGCCCGGGACGAACACCACCGCGTCGCCCGGTGGACCCTGCCCGACACCCCGATCGGCATCGAGATCGCCGACCACGGCGTGCTCGGCGTGGCCGGCCCGACCGAGCCGGTCCAGGCGTTGGCCCGTTGGCTGGTGGTCCAGGCCGCCGTCCTGCACAGCCCGCGCGACCTGCGTGTCGTAGTGCTCACCGCCCCGGACCGGATCGCCGACTGGGCCTGGGTGCGCTGGTTGCCGCATCTGCGCCCGCAGTCCCGCTCGGCCGCGCCCGTGGTACTGCTCGGCACCGACCCGGAGTCCACCGCGAACCGGATCTCCGAACTGGTCGCACAGATCCAGAGCCGCCGGCGCAGCCTGGGCTCGTCGATGGGCCAGGCCATGTTCAGCGGCCCCGACATCCTGGTGATCGCCGACGGCGCCCGGCAGTTGCGCGAGGTGCCGGGCATGGTCCAGGTGCTCACCGAAGGTCCCGCCACCCGCGTGTTCAGCGTGTGTCTGGACGAACGCGAGCGGCTGCTGCCCGAGGAGTGCACGGCCGTCGTACTGGCCGCGGGCCGGCACCTGACGGTCCGCCAGACCGGACTGCCGGATGTCGCGGACGTGCGGGCCGATCACGTGGACGCGCCGTGGTGCGAACAGGTGGCCCGCTCGCTCGCGCCGCTGCGCGACGTCAGCCCCGAGCACGACAGCGGCCTGCCGCAGACCGTCAAGCTGCTCGACCTGCTCGACGTGGAACCGCCGAAGGCCGAACAGATCCTGGCCCGTTGGGCCCGGCGTCCGGCCTCGACCACCTTCGTCCTGGGCGCCGGGTACGACGGCCCGCTGCGGATCGATCTGGTCCGCGACGGTCCGCACGGCCTGATCGCCGGCACCACCGGCTCGGGCAAGTCCGAGTTGTTGCAGAGCTTCGTCGCGGCACTCGCGGTGGCCAACCGCCCGGACGAGCTGACCTTCGTCCTGGTCGACTACAAGGGCGGCAGCGCGTTCAGCGAGTGTGCCGAACTCCCGCACACCCTGGGCATGGTCACCGACCTGGACGAGCACCTGGCCGCCCGGGCGCTCGACTCGCTCGGCGCGGAACTGCGGCGTCGCGAACACCTGCTGGCGAACGTCGGCGCCAAGGACCATCCCGAGTACCGGGGCAAGCGGGCCGCCGATCCCGGCCTGGCGCCGCTGCCCCGACTGATCCTGGTGATCGACGAGTTCGCCACGCTGGTGCGCGAAGTACCGGACTTCGTCGCCGGTTTGATCAACATCGCCCAGCGCGGTCGCTCGCTGGGCATCCACCTGGTACTGGCCACCCAGCGGCCGGCCGGCGTGGTCACCGGCGACATCCGGGCGAACACCAACCTGCGGATCGCCCTGCGGGTGACCGACGGCGGCGAGAGCCAGGACATCATCGACACCGCCGAGGCCGTGCACATCTCCGCCTCGACCCCGGGGCGGGCACTGATTCGCACCGGCCCGAACGCGGCCGTCCCGTTCCAGGCCGCGTGGGTGGGCGCGGAACGACCGGTACCCGGTGTCGCCCGCAAGGAGGGCGCGACCCGCTCGGTCCGGGCCACCGAACTGACTCTGACCGGCCTGGGCCGCCCCGCGTCGCTGCCCACGCCCGACGAGGGCCCGGACACCGTGGACGCGCCCAACCCCACCGACCTCAACGCACTGGTCCTGGCGCTGCGCGAGGCGGCCGAGGCGCTGCCGGACTACACCCGCCAGCCCAGCCCGTGGTTGCCCGCGCTCGCCGAACGGGTGTTGCTGGGCGACCTGCCCGACGTGGAGCGGGCCGACGCCGACGCGCACGCCTCCTCCCCGCCGCCCATCCCCTACGCGCTGGAGGACGTCCCGCAACTCCAGGAGCAGCGGGTCACCACCGTCGACCTGTCCACGTTCGGCCACTTGTACGTGATCGGCTCGCCGCGCTCGGGCCGCACTCAGGTGCTGCGCACGATCGCCGGTGCCGCGGCGGCCGGCACGAGTTGCACCGACGTGCACCTGTACGGCATCGACGCGGGCGGCGGCGGACTGGCCGCGCTGGAGGCCCTGCCGCACTGCGGCGCGGTGGTGTCGCGACACGACATGGAACGGCTGGGCCGGCTGCTGAACCGGCTGGTCCGCGACCTGACCGAGCGCCAGGAGTTGTGCAGTTCGCACAACGCGGCCGGCCTGGTGGAGTTGCGCCGACTGCTCCCGGCGGCCGAGCGTCCCGCGCACATCCTGGTATTGCTGGACGGGTGGGACGCGCTGGTCGGGCTGCTCGACGACCACGACGGCGGCCGGCTCGTGGACGACGTGATGCGTCTGCTGCGCGAGGGCGCCGCGGCCGGGATCCACATCGTGGCGACCTCCGAACGCGGGCTGCTCAGCGGCCGGTTGGCCGCGCACAACGACCACAAGTTGTTGTTGCGCCAGGTCGACCGCACCGACTACCAGATGGTCGGCATGCCGGTGCGCAAGGTGCCCGCGGTGATCCCGCCCGGTCGGGGCTGGCACGCGTTGTCGCAGACGGAGTCGCAGATCGCGCTGCTCGCGGCCGATCCGAGCGGGCAGGAACAGGCCGAGGCGCTGCGCCGGATCGGCGCCGAGGCGACCGCCCGCGACGCCGGTGTGCCGCGGGTGCGGATGCCGGTGCGGATCCCGACGCTGCCGCGCGTGGTCGAGTTCGCCACCGCGTACGAGCAGGTGCCGGCCGAGTGCCGGCGCCCGATGTGGGGCCTGCTGGGCATCGGCGGCGACAGTGCCGAGCCGATCGGGGTGGACTTCACGACCAAGTCTGTATTCTGCGTGATCGGGCCCTCCGGCACCGGGCGCAGCACGGCCCTGGCCTCGCTCGCGGTGTCGTTGCTCGCGGGCGGTACGTCCCTGGTCGTGCTCACCCCGCGCGAGTCGCCGCTGCGCGCGCTGGGGCAACACCCGCAGGTACGGCTGCTGACCGACGAGGATCCGCCCGCCGAGGACGTCGAGCGCGCCCTGGCGGAGTTGTCCGGCCCGCGCGTGGTCGTCGTCGACGACGCCGACCTGCTCGGGATGCCCGCCGCCGACCGGGTCCTGCGCGACCTGGCGATCGCCGGTCGCGACCGCGGCCAGGGTCTGCTGTACGCGGGCTCCTACGACGCCTTGCAGGTGGCGATGGGCAGTTGGCTCAGCGCGGCCCGCCGCGGCAGCCGCAACGGGCTCCTGCTCGCACCGAAGAACCTCCAGGAAGGCGACATGGTCGGCATCCGGCTGCCCACGAACGTGGTGCGCGCGGCGCCGTCCGGCCCCGGCCGGGCATGGACCGCGGGCCCGGGCAACGCGCCGATGGCGGTACAGGTGCCGCTGACGGTACTGCGGCCCGCGGCCGGTTAGCGCGCGGCGAGGAAGTCCACCGGGCGAACGAGTTCGGGCCGCGTCCCCCACCGGGGAACGCGGCCCGAGTCTTGTCGCGGCAGGCTCAGTTCTTCTTCAGGTTCTTCGCCATCTCCACGTCCATCTCGTGCATCTGCGTCCTGATCTTGGCGAACATGTCGGAGAAGATCTGGATGCCGTCGATGGCCGCGGTCAGGCTCGTGTCGAACTTCGCGTACGCGTCGCGCATGGCCGGGCTCGACTCCTTGAAGACCATGCCGTTGTCGAGCAGGCCGTTCACGTCGGTGAGCAGGGTCTTGATCATCGGGGTGATGTTCTCGCGCGCCGTCTTGAGCTTTCCGGCGACCTCGTCGATCCGAGCGAAATCGAGCGCGATATCGGCGGCCATGGGTTCCTCCAGGGGAGATCGGGCTCACCGCGGGGGTGCGGCGAACCGGGTGATACGGGGGTAGGGCAGGCGGTCGGGCAGGCGGGGGCTCTCGGGGAAGCCGGGGTCGGGTGGACTCAGTCGCGTCGGGGACCGCGACCACCACCGCCGGCGCCACCGCCGGGTACGGGCTTCTCCGGCGGCGCGGGAGTGACGTCCTTCCACTCGTGCTTGCCGTCGACCCGCGTGTAGATGTGCGTCTTGCCCTCGGAGTCGACCACCTTCTGGGTGCCGCCGCCGTCCTTGTTCAGGTGCGTCTCGGTGGTGGTCACGCCGCCGTCGGGCGCGGTGGACACGGTCGTGTAGTTCAGCCGGTCCGCGTCGTACGTGGTGACCGACGTGTAGGTCTGGCCGTTCGAGGTGACCTTGGTCTCCTCCTTGATCACGTTCCCGTTCGCGTCCAGGGTCAGGTGGGTCTCGATCCGTCCGCCGTTCGGCGTGGTGATCACCTGGTCCAGAGGCGGCTTGTCACCGGGGTCGGTGGCCTTGCAGAACTCGGGAAACGTGCCGTCGGGGCCGGGCTTGGCGCACTCCGCGAGGTGCTCCTGCTTGTATTTCCAGGCGCTGACCTTGTTCCGCCACTCCTCCAGGCCCATCGTCGCGCCCATCACGCCCAGGCCCTCGGTGATCTGCGCGTCGGCGGTGAAGAACGCGTCGCCGACCTTGCCGAAGCAGTCGCCGAGCTTCTTCAGCAGGTCCTCGGCGCGGGTCATCGGGCCCTTGGACAACCGGTACAGCGAGCGGAACGACGCGGCCAGCGTCGGGTCGCCGAACACCGCCTGGGCCTCGGTGTATCCACCGTTGCCCAGGGTTGCGAAGTCGCTGGACTTGAGCGTGGGCGAGATCCGGTCGGCGAGCTCGTACAGGTCCTTCTTGGCCTCGCTCAGCGTGCTGTAATCCAGCGCGAAGTCGACCACGTCCGCTCCCGTCGGGCATCGCGGATCCACCGACCGGATCCGTCGCCGTGACCACGCCCGGGTCGGGTGCGCGGTTCATCGCCCGGTCGGGAAAGTGCGCGCGAACCGATCGAAGCCGGTCGCTCGCGGGCGGGTGAGCGCGCCCGCGCGGTCGATCCCGTTGGCCGATGAACCAACCGACCGGCTCGGGCGTGGTCCGGGCGAGGTCCGGCGAGCACGGCGAGGAGACGACGGGTCATGGGCAATCGCCCCACCGACTGGAACGCGATCGGATTGAGTACCGATCCGACCCCGGGTGACCCCGTCCGACTGCGCGCGCTGGTCGACTCGATGGACAGCCTGGGACGCGTCGCCCGCGAGATCGACTCGGGCCTGAACTCGGTCCTGGACAAGACCGGGAAGGGCGCCTTCGTCGGGCAGACGGCGGACGCCCTGCGGGACCGGATCAGCGGCCCGTTGCGTGAGTTCGTGCAGAGCATCGCCGACGCGTTCGAGAACTCGGCCAAGTCGATGCGCACCTACGTCGACGTGATGGAGACCCAGCAGCGGATCGCCGACACCGCGCTGGCCAACGGCCGCGGCCTGACCGCCGAGGATCCCAACCGCGCCCAGTACGGTACGACCGCGCGCGACGCGGGCACGGCCCAGCGCACCCAGGCCCAGACCACCGCGAAGGTGGTCAACACCGCGGCGGCCGGCATCAAGCAGCCGGTGACCGACTGCGAGTTGTTCTGGGAGGCCTTCAACTGGCTGGCGATCCTGCTGATCCTGCCCGCGCTGCTGCTCGGCGGACCGCTCGCGCTGCTGGCGATCGGGGTGAACCTGGTCCTGTTCGTCAAGACCGCGGTGGACTTCTCGCAGGGCAAGGCCGGCCTGCTGGACCTGTTCCTGTCCGGTCTGGGGATGATCGCGCCGACCACCAAGGGCATCAACCTGCTCAAGCTGTTCAAGGACGGCGCGAAGTTCGTCTGGAACGGCTTCGCCAAATTCGGCCAGTCCGCGTGGAAGTTCGTCAAGGGCACCTTCAACGCGGGCGCGTTCCGCTCGTTCGCGTTCATCCCGGCGATCAAGGACTTCGCCCGACTCGCGGGCAACTGGATCAAGGTCGGCGGCCTGTGGGTCGGCGCGGCGGCGCTGAAGATGCCCTCCTGGATCCGCTCCACGCTCGGCAAGGGCGGCCTGGCCGTGGTCAACGGCTTCAAGGCGATCCCGGCCCTGTTCCGCGGCATCCCCGGCGCGCTCAAGGGATTCGCGGGCAGCACCTGGACGTTCGCCAAGAACCAGTTGGGCGGCACCAAGTGGCTGCGACTGATCCTGCCGGTGGACGCGGCCGAGATCAGCAGGTTCGGGCTCAAGCGCGCGCTGCAGATCGGCTTCTACGAGCGCGGTGTGCTCGGCAAGTTCCGCTACGGCGCGCCACTGCTGAGCGCGGGCGGGCGTGGCCTGAGCCAGATCCCGACGCCGCCGCTGCACGGCGTGAACGCCTTGACCGACATGCCGGTGGCCGATCTGGCCCGGATCCGGATCGGCGACTGGGCAGGTCCCGGCCCGGGCGGGATCAACCTGAAGAGCCTGGCGCCGCCGACGAACCTGACCGTGACCTCCCCGGGCGGGTTGCACATCCCCACCTCGTTCGGCGAGGTGATGCAGTTCGCGCCGGACGCGGTGCGCAGGATGGACGCGCTCCTGGACATCGGGGCGCGCGACCTGCGGATGGTGCAGATCGGCGACTGGGCCAAGCTGCCGACGCCGGCGGGAAGCGGCCGGATGGAGCTGACCGGGGTCGGCTCGATCGGCCAACTCGCCCCGACCAACGCCGCCGCCGGCGCCGTACACGCGCTGCCCACCCCGGGCACGCTGCCCGCCGTCACGCACACCCCGTCGCTCACCTCGCTGTCCGCGCTCGACCTGGTCCAGAACGGCGCCACCCACCGCCCGAACACGCCGTCCCTGCTCACCGGCGGCGGTCCGGGCGGCACCACCACCGGCGTCGGGCACCTGGCCAACCCGAACCTGACCACCCCGACCCTGAACGGACCGGCGCTGACCAACCCGGGCCTGACCGGAGGCCACGGCCTGACCGCACCCGGGGTACACCCGCAGGTACAGCTCAAGCCGGTCGAGTTCGGCGCGACGAGCGGAGTGTCCACGCCGTCCCCGGCCACGCTCGCGGGCGGCCCGCAGCCGACCGCGCCGATGCCGGACCACGTCGGGAGTGCGCTGAACCTGCTGGACCACGGTCCGAGCACGCCGATCCGCGTCCTGGACTCCCCCGCCAACGCCGGCGCGCCGCCGCCACCGCACGCCCCGGGCTCGGCCGGCCGGCCGGTCTCCGGGCCGCCGACGTCGAGCCCACTCGCGGTCGCGCCGGCTCCGCCGCCGCCCGGCGCGGGCCTGGTCGGCCCGGGCAACCGGCTCGCCCCGGGCCGGTTGGAGCAGTTGTGGCAGCGGGACGCGGATCGCATCGGCGCGCTGTTCGGCGCCGCCGACGACCCGCTGCGCACGAGCCGCGTCGAGGCCTGGCGCGACCTGGCCTCGGCGCGCAACGAACTGGGCCGGGCCCAGCAGGTGTTGCACGATCTGGAGATCCGCCCCGGCGGCGGATCCAAACCGTCCGCGTTCGAGCGGGACGCGCGGCTCGCGGTGGATCACGCCTCGACCAAGGTGGAGACCGCGCTCACCCGCCTGGACCGACTCGGCGTGGATCCGGCCCGGGTCGACAAGGGCATCGCCCAGGTCCAGGCGCAGAGCCTGCTGGAGCGCCCGCGGCTGGTCGGCGGCAACCCGTACGGCCCGCACAACGGCATGGGTGACCTGCCGACGACCTCGGCCACCGGCGTCTCGCACACCCCGACCACGCCGGTCGCGGGCGGCCTCGCGCAGCCGACCCCGGACATCCCGCTGCACGTCGGCCCAGGTACGAACGGCCTGGACGGCCTGTCCATTCGCACCGGGTTCGACGAGGCCGGCAACCCACGGCACTCCCTGGTGGGCGCGGACGGTGGTCCACCCGGCACCGGGCCGGTCCTGGAGGTGCGCGGGAGTTCGGGCTTCGCCGTCCGCCACCCGGACGGCACCGTGCACGGGTTCGGACCGGCGGGTGAACCGCTCACCACGCATGTGCCGTTGCGTGGTCAACCCTCGGGTCTGACGCTGCTCACGGAGTATCACGGCTCGGGACCGACAACCCACACGCTCGTCGACACCCGTGGCACGCGCGTCACCGAGTCGCTGGTCACCTCCGACGCACACGGCTTCCGGGTCACCGATCCGACCACCGGCTCCAGTACCCGCTACCGGGTGGACGGCAGCGTCCTGGATCGGGGCACGGCACTGGCCGGTCCCGGCAACCCGCGCTTCGTGGTCACCGACGGCACCACCCACAGGCTCACCGACGTCCTCGGCAGGCCCTTCCCGGACCACGCCGTCACCGGCGTCGACGGCCACGGCTTCCGGGTCACCGACACGACGACCGGTGGGACCGCCCGTTACAACGCCCGCGGGGTCCTGGTCGAGAGCGGAACGGCGCTCGACGGCCCGCGCGGAGCACACTTCCTGGTCGAGAACGGCACCGAGAACCTCCGCCTGACCGACGTCCACGGCCGGCCGATCCCCGACCACACCCTCACCTCGGTCGACCACGGCAACGGCCTGCGCGTCACCGACACGAGCGGCAACACCTCGACCCGCTACAGCCGTGACGGCTCCATCGAGCACAGCACCCGACTCGGCGGCAACGACACCCACTTCGTCGTCGACCACGGCAACGGCCGACCCACCCTCACCGACCTCG
>NZ_JBIWJT010000008.1:118173-148571 GCF_044765325.1 Embleya sp. NPDC127516
CGACGGCCGACCCATCCCCAACCGCGAAGTCACCGCGATACAGGACGGCTACCGCGTCACCGACCCCACCACCAACACCTCCACCCGCTACAACAGCACCGACGGCTCCATCGAGCACAGCACCCGACTCGGCGGCAACGACACCCACTTCGTCGTCGACCACGGCAACGGCCGACTCACCCTCACCGACCTCGACGGCCGACCCATCCCCAACCGCGAAGTCACCGCGATACAGGACGGCTACCGCGTCACCGACCCCACCACCAACACCTCCACCCGCTACAACACCACCGACGGCTCCATCGAGCACGGCACCCCGTTGCGCGCCGGCGCCGATGAGACCCACTTCGTCGTCGACGCGGGCAACGGCCGACTCACCCTCACCGACACCCACGGCACGCTCGTTCCGGGCCGCGAAGTCACCGCCGTACAGGGCGGTTACCGGGTCACCGACAACGTCGGCGGCGCGTCCGTGCGCTACACCGCCGACGGGGCCGTCGCCGAGCGCGGCATCGCGTTGGGCGGCGCGGGCGATCC
Source organism: Embleya sp. NPDC127516 (assembly GCF_044765325.1). Lineage (NCBI taxonomy): Bacteria > Bacillati > Actinomycetota > Actinomycetes > Kitasatosporales > Streptomycetaceae > Embleya > Embleya sp. NPDC127516. The sequence goes on from NZ_JBIWJT010000008.1 coordinate 118,711, forward strand.
GCGTTTCGTGGTGGCCGAGGGCACCGGACATCGGCTCACCGACACGCACGGCGTTCTTCGACCCGAGGTCGTGCAGACCCACCCCGGCGGCGGCTACCGCGTCGAACCGCAGCCGGGCGGAGCCCGGACGTACGAGCGGTTCGACGCCGGCGGCAACCCGGTCGGGAGCGGCCAGGAGTTGTTCGACGCGGCGGGCACCCGAATCGGGTACGTGGACCGTCCGACGGCCGGGCCCGCCCTGATGCTGGACAACGCGTTCGATCCGGGCTCCGCGCGGTCCGCGACCTCGACCCCGGACGGGATCCGGGTCGACGACGCGCATGGCGGCCACCGGGTGTTCGACAACAACAGCGGCGCGTTGACCCACGAGACGATCGTCCTGCGCGATCCGTCCGCCGCCGCGCCCACGGCGCGAGTGACGGTGGATCACGCGACCGGCGCCGCGCCGACGGTGCACCTGGTCGAGGCGCCGGGCGTACCGGGGCCGGCCCGCACGGTGACCAGGGATCCGGTCACCGGTGAGCTGCGCGTCACGATCAACGAGCCGAACAGCCCGCGCCACGGTGAGTTCCGTACCCACAGTAACGACGGATCGCTCGGCCACGAGGGCTTCAACGTCCTCAGGGACGGTCGCCGCACGGACCACCAGTACGTGGTGGATCATCACGCCCGTACCTGGCGGCAGGAGTACCGCGATGGCGTGACCCCTCCGGCCGATGTCAACAAGCCCGCCGGCTTCGAGCGCAACGGCTTCGAGCGCGGCACCGTCGACGCGAGCGGCGCCGCGAACGGCGGTATCAAGCTCAAGTCGGCCACGCCCGGCAAGGTCGACGTGTTCGAGCGCCGACTGCTGCCCGGTGGCAACACCCTCGACGCGTTCCGCCGGACCGACCTCAGCGGGTTCGGCAGCACGAGCAGGCGCACCACGTGGGTCGAGTACGGCGTGGATGGCGCTGTGGCCAACTCCGGTACCCGCAGGTTCGATACGTCCGGCTTCGGGTGGCAGGACGTGGATTCCGGCGGCTCCGTGGTTCGCGAATCCCGGGACACATTGCAGAAGTTCGACGGCAAGGCCGGTCACACGCTGGGCATCGAGGGCGACACGGGCTGGACCTGGCACCGCTACGACGCAACGGGCAACGAACTCGCGCACGGCCCGCGGACACCGCACGCCGACGGCGGGTGGAGCGACCGGACCATCGCGCGGCCCGACGCGCACGGCAACACACCCGCCCGCGGCGACCTGGTCCAGAAGCAGTGGGGGCCGCTGCACTCGCCGAACAACGCGCGGCACTATGTCGAACACCCGTTGGCCAGGCCGACCGATCCCGCACACACGACCTGGGACGTGCAGCCCTCCTGGGACAAGCAGTCGCCACAGGGCAAGGAGTCCGGCAAGCACGAGGTCAAGGCGGACGGTTCGACCTTCACCACGAACCGGGTCTCCGAGCAGCGCCCGCCGCAGTGGGCCCGCCGCATGCTCGGCGACGGCGGCACCCAACCCACCGGCATCCACGCCTTCCTCGGCCCGGACACCCGGTACCAGATGTTCGCGTGGGAGAAGACCACGCCGAATCCGGCGGGTGGCGAGCCGTTGTCGCACTCCGGTGCCCGGTTCGTCGGCGACGACGGGGGCTACGTCGACATCCACGCCGACGGGACCTTCGCCCGCTCGCAGACCAAGCTGCACAGCGGGTCGACGCTCAAGGTCGGCGACACCGTGGCCCCGCACCCGAACGCGCCGGCCGGGTCGGTGCCGTGGAACGACGGCGGCACGACCGGCTACCGGATCGAGACCCCGGGCGGTGCTCCGGGCGACGCGGTCTGGCAGGACATCCGGTTCGCCGCCGACGGCACCGACCCGAGGGTGGTCCGCGAGGGCTTCGCGAACGGGAACGTGCGCGAGTACAACGCCCCCCAGCCGCACCACGACCCCGCCGGCAACCCGGTCGCCGACCCGAACGCCAACTGGGTGCAGCGCGACGGCCACGGCTACCCGACCGGGCAGCGGCACACCTGGCCGACCGCCGACGGCACCGGGCAGGTCACGGTCACCGCGGCCGGGAAGCCGACCGCGCGGACCTGGGACTGGCAGGCGGTCGACTCCAACGGAAACGTCACGGAGGGCAAGCGGGTTCTCTTCCGCGGCTCGGACGATCCCAAGTTGCCGTTCGACGACTCCTTCCGCGACTTCGACGCACGGAACAACCTGGTGCGCGAGCGGCGGATGCTCGACGGCGGCAAGTACGTCGACGCGTGGCGGACCGAGACCGACGGCTGGAAGTGGCAGAAGTTCGGCCGAAACGGCGCGGAGACACCGCACCCCCGTGCCACCGGGCAAACGGGTGAGCAGGTCAGGACCTGGTGGAATCCCGAGGGCGGCGCCAACGGCCGATGGGAGCCGCATCCGACCGACCACAAGAACCTGCTCTTCCGCGACGAATACCGACCCTCCACCGGTGCGAACGTGGTGGTCCGGGAAACCCCGCCGCACATCGGCGACAGCGCGCCCGCTCGGGTGCGCGAGTACCACCCCGGCGGCGACACGACGCCCGCCCCCGGCACGTGGAAGGAGTTCGACCACGGCTCGGCGGTGCGTACCCGCGAGCAAATGCCGGACGGCACCTACCTGGAGACCGACGCGTGGCGCGGCCAGTGGCGGCACTACAGCGCGGGCGACCATCTGCTCGGCCGGCGCACCGACGGTGGTGTGGTGATCACCACCGACTCGCTGGGCCGCTGGCAGGCGATCGGCACCGAGTACGACTTCCGCGGCCCGTTGAGCGAACTGCGCGGCTGGGGACGGCGGATCCGCGAGGGGCAGCGCATGCCGTGGACGGACGGCCGGCAGGGCATCGACGCGACGCGGTTCCGCGGCGCGTTGCAGGGGTTGCCGAACATCCCGGCCACCGGCGCGATCCGTCTGGCCGAGGCCGCCTACCAGCCGTACTGGTCGGTGATCGCGAAGAAGGCCCTCTTGGAGTTCGGGCAGGAGTTCGTCATCGAGTTCGCCGCGAACCTGATCGCCAACGGCATCAACGCGGCGATCAACAACAAGCCGTTCACCGGGAAGGACGTGCTCAAGTCGTTCGCGAACGCGGCGGTGGGCTCCGCGGTCAAGACCACGCTGGGCACCTTCATCCACGAGAACAGGCTCACGCACACCCGCTGGATGGGCGACACCAAGAGCGGTCTGGGCAACATCGACGGCGGCAAGCACTGGAGCCGTCGCCCGGGCAACCACGACAAGACCTGGGCCAACGAGTGGGCGGGCAACGAGACGCCGATCCGGTGGCGCAGCGGCACCTACGACTTCGGCTTCAACGTCGGCCTCGGCGGGATCACCGGGTGGGTCAACGGCGCGATGAACGCCTCGGTGTGGGGGATCACCGGCGCCGACGGCCTCAACCACAAGCTGACCGGCTGGGACGCGTTCCTGGACGGCGGACTGTCCGCGTTCTCCGGCATGTTGAGCAACGGCAGCGTGGCACTGGCGCGCAACGTCGCGCTCAGTGGCGCGGGCGGGCGGTTGTTCCACCGGCAGGGCTTCAACGAGTTCGTCCTCAACATCGCCTTCAAGTCGCTCGAGAAGGTCTTCAGCGGCTGGCTCACGCCGACGCTGCGGGGCGCCATCCATCCGTACTGGTACTAGAAGAGCAGAAGGGTGCGTAGCGCACAGGTGTCGAGCATCGACCATCGAGGGAGCGGCACCGGGCCGGCGGCTGTCCGGGTGGCCGCCAAGGGCCGCGGCACGCATCGCCGGATCGCGGACGCGGTCCTGGCCGCGTCCCCCGGCGCGACCGTGTGGGTCGCCGCCGGCCACTACACCGAATCCCTGCTGCTGGCCCGGTCGGTGACGCTGTGTCCGGAACCGGGCGGCGGCGAGGTGGTGCTGACCGCGACCGACCGGGGCCCGGCGATCACCGTGGACGCGGCGGACTGCGTGGTGCGCGGGTTGAGCGTGCACGGTGCGGGCACCGACGCGCCGGCGGTCAGCGTGGGTCCTGGCGCGGGCCTGATCCTGGCCGACTGCACGGTGACGGGCGGCCGGATCGAGGTGCGCGGCGGGCCGGACCGGCCCGACGGGGACGGCGCCGATCCGGACCTGGACGCCGCGCCGACGGCCGCCGGGAGCACCTCGGCGCTGCTGCTCACCGGCACCCGCATGCGCGGCGCGCGGCTCGCGGGCCTGCATGTGTCCGGTGACGCGCGGGCCCGGGTCGAGGACGTCGAGGTGAGCGCGATCGAGGGCACCGGAATCGTGCTGTCGGGTGATGCGCGGGTGGGCGTGGCGCGGCTGCGCCTGGAGGCCACGTCCGGCTCGGGCATCCGGCTGCGCGGCCGGGCGATGTTGCGGCTGACCGATTCGGTGCTGCACGGCTGCGGGCGGGTGGGCCTGCTGCTGGAGGACGCGTCCTCGGCCATGGCGGGCGAGAGCCGGGTGAGCGCGCCGGGCGCGGCCGGCATCCGACTCGGCGGCAGCGCCCGAGCCGAGTTGACCGACTGTCGCATCCTGGACGCCGCCGCGGCCGGCATCGTGCTCGACGGCACCGCGCGGGTGGTCGCGCAGGGCTGCGCGGTGCGCCGCTCGGCGACCAACGGCGTGCTGCTCACCGAGGGCGCGGGCGCCGACCTGACCGACTGCCGGATCCTGGACTCCGGCTACGGCGCGGTGCACGCCGCCGGCACCGCCGTGCTCAAGCTGGCCGACTGCCGGGTTCGGGGCACTCCCGAGCATGGCGTGCACACCGCGGACACCGCCCGGGCCGAGCTGACCGACTGTACGGTCTCGGCCGCCGCGATGACCGGGATCGCGGTCACCGGCCGGTCCTCGGCGGCGCTCTCCGGCTGCCTGGTCGCGGATACCGCGACCGGGATCGGGATCGGTTCGCCGACCGGGTCGCGGGTGTCCGGCTGCACGGTGCGCGCGGCCGGGCGGACCGGGATCGAGGTCACCGGCGAGGGCGTCGCCGAGTTGGCCGGCAACCGGGTCACCGGCGCGGGCGCCGCGGGCATCGTGTTCGACGCGGGTTCGCGGGCCGAGCTGGCCGGCGGCTCGATCGAGGACTGCACCGGCTCGGGCCTGGTGGTGTGGACCGGCGCCCGTCCCACGGTGCACGGTCTGCGGATCGAACGGCCGGGCAAGAACGGCCTGTACGTCGCCGAGCAGGCCGGCGGCACCTTCACCGGGTGCGACGTGATCGGCGCCGGCTACGCGGCGCTGCACGTGGGCGGCGGCGCGGATCCGCTGTTCCGCCGCTGCCGGGTGCGCGAGTGCACCGACGACCTGAGCACGGACCCGAACGCCGCGCCGGTGTTCGACGACTGCGATCCCGCGCTCGGCGCCGGCACCGACGCGCGGCTCGTGACCGCCGCGACCGCGGGCGCCGCGCCGGGACCTTCGGCCGGCGCCGCGTCCGTGCCGGAGTTGCCCGACGTGGTCGAGGAGAGCCTGCCCGACCTGCTCGCCGAACTCGGCGAGCTGGTGGGCCTGGACGGGGTCAAGCGCGACGTGGCGTCGATGGCCAAGCTGATGCAGACGGTCCGGCTCCGGGTCGAGGCCGGGCTGCCCGCGCCGCCGCTGAGCCGGCACCTGGTCTTCGCGGGCAACCCCGGCACCGGCAAGACCACGGTGGCACGGCTGTACGGCCGGCTGCTCAAGGCGCTCGGACTGCTCGGCCACGGCCACCTGGTCGAGGTCGACCGCAGCGCGCTGGTCGGCGAGTACGTCGGCCACACCGGGCCCAAGACCGCCGCCGCGTTCAACCGGGCGATCGGCGGCGTGTTGTTCATCGACGAGGCCTACTCGTTGTCGCCGCTCGCCGGCGGCAACGACTTCGGCTCCGAGGCGATCGCCACGCTGGTGAAGCTGATGGAGGATCACCGCGACGACGTCGTGGTGATCGCCGCCGGATATCCCGACGACATGGACCGGTTCGTGGCCTCCAACCCGGGCCTGGCCTCCCGATTCACCCGCACGCTGCTGTTCGAGGACTACGACGCCGAGCAGCTCGTGGCCATCGTCGAGCACCAGGCGGAGCGGCACCGCTACGAACTGACCCCCGCCGCGCGCGCCGAACTGCTCGCGCTGTTCGCCGGCATGACCCGCGGCGGCGGCTTCGGCAACGGGCGATCGGCCCGGCAGGCGTTCCAGGAGATGACGGAACGTCAGGCCGGCCGGGTCGCCGAACTCGACAACCCCGACGCGGCCCAACTGATCGCCCTGGAGGTCGCGGACCTGCCCGCGTCCCTCGCGGGCGCGACCGCGTGAGCATCCTCCCCCCGACACCTGGAGTCCCCGTGCCCGCCAACAACCGCCCGCACAACGGTGGTTCCCCCGACGACCCGAACGGCTTCGCGGCCACCTTCGCCCGCCGACCCGGCGCAGGCGCCCGAGGCCCGGTGCCCGGCCTGCGGGTCTGGGGCACGATCGGCGGCGCCGCGGCGCTGACCACCGGCGCGATCGTGCTGGTGCCGCTGCTGGCCGCGCCTGGCACCACCCCCTCGCACCCGCGCCGCGATGTGCAACACGTCGCGGCGAACGCCGCGTTGCCGGGCACTCCCGCCGGCTGGGGCTCCCCGGGTAGCGCCGAACCGGCCCCGGTCGAGGGGGTTCCGGTCGGTGCCGACGGCACGCCCGTCGCACCGCAGGGTCCGCCCGGCGGTGCGCCGGTCGGCTACCAGCCGGGCGGCGTGCCGGGCACCGGGGCGGGCGGCTCGGTGGCCTACAACGGCGGTGCGGCCGGCGGGGGCGGCGGCGCGGTGGCCGGCGGTGGCGCGGGTGGCGGCGGGGGCGGTGGTGGCGGCGGTTCCACCGTCCCCGGGGCCGGCGGGTCCACTCCGGGCGGTCCGGTCGCCGGCGGTGGCAGTGGCGGCAGCACGTCGGGGGCCAAGCCGCCGGTGCCGCCGCCGAGCACTCCGGCCAAGCCGCCGGTCGCCCCGGCCCAGGGGCCGCAGCAGGTCTACAACGGCTATGCCGGGCTCGGTTGTTCGAACTCGGGCGCCGGGTTCCGGGTACAGGGCGACTACAGCGACGGCAAGGAAGGCTGGTACAAGGTCGGCAGCGGCGGCCTGGGCACGGCCGGGTGCGGGGACGACTTCTGGGCGATCCCGATGTCCGGTTCCAAGACCAAGGACGATGCCGGCGTCGCGGCGGTATGGACCTGGAACGCCGGTGCCAAGGCCAAGAGTTGCTCGGTGCAGGTGTACGTGCCCGGCGGCTCCACCTGGCGCGACGCGGCCGGCAAGCCCGCGTTCTACCAGGTGCTGGACACCGACAGCGGTTCCGCTCCGGTCCGGTCCACCTTCACCGTCGACCAGACCGCGCACCGCGGCGCCTGGATCCAGGGCGTGAGCCTGCCGGTCAAGGACGGCAAGGTCGTGCTGCGCATGGTCAACCGGGGCGAGGACTGGGTGGGTTCGGACAAGACGTACGCGCACCTGGCCGCGGGCCAGGCGCGGGTGCTCTGCTACGACCGCTGACCCGACCGCTTCCGTCGGCCGCTTCCCGCCGGCCGGGCCCTTCGCGGCCCGGCCGGCACCGGCCTTGCACGGTGCGCCGCTCAGCGCGGGTACATCTTGACGACCTTGCCGTCCAGGTCGGCCCGCAGATAGCCGCCCCCGTAGTCGTCGCTGACGTAGATCTTCAGCGCCGGCACCCGGTCGATCAGTCCGATGTCCAGGATCACGTAGTGGTTCTTGGGCGTGGTGATGCCCAGTTCCTTGTCGGCCTTGGCCATCAGTGCCGGGAGCGCGTCCCAGTTGACCTTCGTCAGGTCGATGGTCTTGTCGTCCCGGTCGGTCCCGGAGCCGGTTTCCTTCTTGGTGACGCCGTCGCGGTAGGAGAAGCGGTCGTACAGGCGGGCGTTGCCGGCGACGGGCGCCTCCGTGAAGGCGTACTTGTCGTAGACGTTGAGTTCCTTGACCTTGGTGCCCCCGATCACCGGGGCCATCGCCTCGATCAGGCCGCGGATGGCAGTGGGGGTGAGCAGGTTCACCGTCTCCGCGGGGGGCTTGGTGGTGCGCGTCGCCGACGGCCGGGTGGGTATCGAGTCCACCGGGATTCCCGGCACGGAGGGCGACGGGGTGGGGCGCGCGCTGTCGCTGCCCTGCTTGCCGGCGCCGGCCTTCTTGTCCGAGTCCGAACCCGTGTCGCCCAGTTGGGAGGCCAGGACCAGCGCGACCAACCCGCCGACCAGGGCGGTGCCGACCGCCGAACCGGCGATGATCCGGGTTCGGCGGGCCCGCTGCCGGTCCGGCGATTGCGGTTCGGCCGGGGTGAACGGCGTCGCATAGCGCGAGGAAGGCGGTACGGACGACGGCGGCGGGGTCGACGATGCCTGCCAGGAAACGGAGTTCGCCTCCGCGCCGACCCGGTCCGCGCCCGACCAGGCCGGTCCGGTGTCCGCCGCGCGACCGCCGCCGAGGTCGGCCGGCTGCCAGGCGAGGGCGTCGGCGACCGGCAGCGCCGAGGTGGTGTGTTGTGACGAGGGCCGCCCGGTCGGCTCGCCGGCCGCCTCGGCCAAGAGCCGGTCCAGGTGCGCCGCGTCCGGGCGGGCCGCGGGATCGCGGACCAGCAGCGCCTCCAGGACCGGGGTCAGCGCACCCGCGCGGATCGGCGCCGGCACCGTCTCGGTCAACACCGCGGCGAGCGTGGCCAGGCTGGTCGCCCGACGCAGCGGATGTTGCCCCTCGACCGCCACGTACAACATCATCCCCAGCGACCACAGGTCGGACGCGGCGTTGTCCTCCTCGCCGCGGATGCGCTCGGGCGCGATGTACTCGGGTGAGCCGATCAGGTCCCCGGTCGCGGTCAGACTCGTCGACTCGCGCAGCGCGGCGATACCGAAGTCGGTCAGCACCGGGCTGCCGTCGGCGCGCAGCAAAACGTTGCCCGGCTTGACGTCGCGGTGGTGGATCCCGGCCGCGTGCGCGGCGCTCAGCGCGGACAGTACGCCCCGGCCGATCGCGGCGGCCTCGACGGGCGGGATCGGCCCGGCCGTCAACCGGTCGTGCAGCGAGCCGCCCGGAACCAGCTCCATCACCAGCCACGGGTGCGGAACCTCGGCGGCATCCACGATGTGATGGATCGTCACCACGTGTGGGTGATTCAGCCGGGCCAGCGACCTGGCCTCGCGCAGCACCCGCTCGCGCAACATCCGCGCGGCGGTCGGATCGTCCTCCAGCAGCGCCGGGTCCGGCGGCCGGACCTCCTTGAGCGCGACCTCGCGTTCCAGCGCCAGGTCACGCGCCCGCCAGACCAATCCCATGCCGCCACCACCGAGCCGCTCCAGCAACTCGAAGCGGCCGTCGATCACGCGTCTGCCAGGTACACCCGGGGTCATGCGGCACACCCTACAAATCCGGACTCCCACACCGGCAATCGCCGGCCGCATCGTGGGCAATTCCCTCGCCGGAACCCACCCGTCGCCCCGCCAAACGCCCCTCCCCCACCCCGCCATGCGAACCCCTACACACCGCCCCGGAGCCCAAGACTCGCCCACCGGATTGCTCGGCCGCGCTCAGGGACACTGCGCCCCACCCCAAACCGCACCCACGACCCCGCCCCGCCATGCGAACTCCTACACACCGCCCCGGAGCCCAAGACTCGCCCACCGGATTGCACGGCCGCGCTCAGGGACATTGCGTCCCACCTCGACCCGCCATGCGAGCCCCTACGCACCGACCCGGGGCCGAGGCTCGCCGGCCAGGTTGCTCGGCTGTGGCCAAGGGCATTAAGTCCAGTCTCAAGCCGCACCCACCACCCCAACCCGCCATGCGAGCCCCTACGCGCCGACCCGGGGCCGAGGCTCGCCGGCCAGGTTGCTCGGCTGTGGCCAAGGGCATTAAGTCCAGTCTCAAGCCGCACTCACCACCCCAACCCGCCATGCGAACCCCTGCACGCCGACCCGGGGCCCAAGGCTCGCCGGCCGACTCGCTCGGTTGCGTTCGCGGGCATCGCCCCACCCCAAGCCGCATCCACCGCCACCGCCTCGCCCCAACCAGCCCCTCACCGCCCCGCCCGCCCCGCCCGCCCCGTCCCTCTCCGCCCGTCCCCGCACCCGTCCCGCCCCGCCCCTCACCGCACCGCCCCGCCCCGCGCCCGTCTCGTCTCGCCCCCCGCCAGGGGTTGCGTGGTGGTTGGGTGCGGAACGTGATGGATGTAGGACTATCGGTTATTTTGATCATCACTTCTTGCTAGGGTCGGCGTAGAGGCGAGAGTGCCCCCGCCATGGGGCCGCGCCGCGATTCGCGCGTTCGCCGGATGTGGACCACCTGACGACACGGATCACACGACACCCGATCTCCCACGGCCCCGCGAGGGGTCCGCGCCCCCACGTGTGAGGGCGATGCGACGGCGCCCTGACCCGGGCGCCCGGATCTGGGCCGGGTACGCGGCACACGAACCGGTGTGCGGGGTATGGCGATTCGGCATGCCCGAACGGGTGCGGGGTCGCCTCGGCCGACGAGAGGTCAGGGCGTTGATGGAAGCGTTCTTCAGGGGATGGGGCCGGGTCGCCGGATTGTTGCCGGGGCCCGGTGATCTGCCGGCGATACGCCGCGCGCCGGGGCGGGATCTGCTGGCCGGTCTCACCGTCGCGGTGGTCGCGTTGCCACTGGCGTTGGCGTTCGGCGTGGCGTCGGGGGTCGGCGCGCAGGCCGGGCTGGTGACGGCGGTGGTCGCGGGCGCGCTGGCGGCGGTGTTCGGCGGATCCAACCTCCAGGTGTCCGGACCGACCGGGGCGATGACCGTGGTCCTGGTCCCGGTCGTGCAACGCCACGGCACCGACGGCGTGTTGATGGTCGGCCTGATGGCCGGCGTACTGCTGGTCGTGGTCGCCGTACTACGCCTGGGCCGGGCCGCGAAGTACCTGCCGCTGCCGGTCATCGAGGGCTTCACCGCAGGCATCGCCGTGGTGATCGCCCTCCAGCAGGTGCCCGCCGCGTTGGGCGCGGCCGGCGAGGGCGAGAAGGTGTGGCAGGTCGCCGGGCACGCCACCCTCCGCTTTCTCGAACACCCGGACGCGGACGCGCCCGCGATGGCCCTCGGCGTAGCCGCGCTGCTCCTGGTCGGCGCGCGATGGCGGCCGGGCGTACCGTTCTCGCTGCTCGCGGTGGCCGCCGCGACCCTCCTGGCCGAGGCCCTGCCCACCCTCGACGTGGCCCGCATCGGCAACCTGCCCAACGGCCTGCCCGCCCCGTCCCTGGCCTTCCTCGACGCGTCGATGCTGGTCGTGCTGCTCCCCTCCGCCCTGGCCGTCGCCGCCCTGGCCGGCCTCGAGTCGCTCCTGTGCGCGAGCGTGGCCGACGGGATGACGACCGGCCAACGTCACGACCCCGATCGCGAACTCCTCGGCCAGGGCATCGCCAATCTGGCCACGCCCCTGTTCGGCGGCGTACCGGCCACCGCGGCCATCGCCCGAACCGCCGTCAACGTCCGCGCCGGCGCGTCCTCCCGGCTCGCCGCGCTCACCCACGCCGTCGTGCTCGCGGTGATCGTCTTCAGCGCGGCCGGCCTGGTCTCGCACATCCCGCTGCCCGCACTGGCGGGCGTACTGCTGGCCACCTGCGTGCGCATGGTCCAGGTCTCCTCACTGGCCGCGCTGGCCCGCTCCACGCGCGCCGACGCCGCGGTGCTCGTGGTGACGTTCGTGGTGACCGTCGCGGTGGACCTGGTCACCGCGGTGGTGATCGGCATCGCCCTCGCCGTCGTCCTGGCGCTGCGCCAGGTGACCCGCTCGGCCCGACTGGAGCCGGTACCGATCCCCGCCGACGACGCGGAGGAGGACGCCCGGGCCGGGACTCACGGCACGCCCGGGCCACCCTCGACCGGCCACGTCGCGGTGTTCCGCCTGGACGGGCCACTGTTCTTCCCGGCCGCGCACCGCCTGCTGACCCGGTTGTCCGAAGTACAGGACGTCCGGGTGGTCGTCCTGCGGATGTCCCGGGTGACCGCGATCGACGCGACCGGCGCCGGCGTCCTGGGCGAGGCGATCACCGACCTGGAGGTGCGCGGCGTCACCGTACTGCTCTCCGGCGTCCAGCCGGACCATGATCAGGTCTTGGACGCGCTGCGGATCGCCGAGCATCTGCGCCGGGACCACCTGGTCTTCCCGGACACGCGCGGCGCCATCCGGCACGCCCGCGAACTCGCCCGCGCCGGCCGCCCGAAACCGGCGGGCCACTGACGGCGCGCTCTCCGCCCCGCAGGCCCGCCCCGCGAACCCGTCGAGGGAAACCCTCGGGGGAGCCCGCCACTACTCGCCCAGATAGTGGAACGCGAGCCAGAACACGCCGCCGATGATGTGCGTGACGAACAGGAAGAAGCAGAGCCAGATCAGGATGCCCTTCTCGGTCTGCTTCTGCGTCTCCCGAGGCCGCCGCGATACCGCCGCGGGCGAAGCGGTCGCGGGAACAGGCGCGGACGGCGCGGACGCGCCGGGCTCCGGGGCTGGTTCGGTCATCACGGTTCCTCGCGTCGGGGCGGAGCAGACCACCGGGGTACGCGCCCGGACTGCCCCGCCACGGTAACCGCCGCACACGAGACCTCCGCGACGACCTCCCGCGCGGCACCATTCCGCTCGGCCCCGCCGTCCCGTCCGGCCGCCGGCCCCGCGGGCTCAGCCCTGCCCCTCCGCAAGCACACCGAGCAGTCGCCCGACGCGATTGCTGATGATCATGTCCACGCCCATCGCCACCAGCCGGCGCATCACCCGCGGCGAGTCCACCGTCCACGCGCTCACCAGATAACCGTCCGCATGACAACGCTCGACCGAGGCCGCGTCGTACGCCCGCCAGCGCAGGTTGATGTACTCCGGCCGCAGATCGCGCAGCACCGCCGCGTCCGGCACACGTGCGAACGAGTCGCCGCTGAGCCCGATGTGCGCGTGCGCGGCGTGCTCGCGCACCCGGCTCATCGCGACCGGCCCGCCGACGTACAGGATCCGCTCGTTCACTCCGTGCCGATCGACCGCGTCGACGGCCGGCTCGGCCAGTTCGATCTCGCCGAAGTCGACCATCAACCCGCCCCGAGTGCCCTTGATCAGCTCCAATGCCTCGCCGAAGCTGGGCACCCGGTACTTCCCGCGCCGGCCGATCTCCTGGACCTGAGCCAACGTCAGGTCCCGGACCCGCGCGTTGCGCCACCACAACCGACGCAGCGTCGCGTCGTGCAGGAGCACCAGGTGCCCGTCCCGGGTGATCTCGAGGTCGATCTCGACCAGGTCGGCGCCCTGGTCGAGGGCGCTCGCCAACGACGGCAGGGTGTTCTCTCGAAAACGCCGGGGGTCGCCTCGGTGGGCCACGGCCAGGGTCACGACAAACCTCTCGATCGGGGACCGGCGGGCACACCGTACACGGGGGCCGGCCGGCCCGGCTCATCGCGCCAAGGCGCCGTCGGGCCCGCCGAATCCACGCAGCAGGGTGTCCACGATCCGGGTCGCGAGCGCGTCCGCGTCCTCGCCGCGGTCCTCCTGCGCGGCCTCGTGGATCAGCGCGTAGTACACCCGCCGGGTCCAGTCCAGGTCGACGTCCGCACGCAGCACTCCGGCCTCCCTGGCCCGCCGGAAGAGCCGATCGCACCGGTCGCGCACGTCGGCGTGCACGTGCGCCACCTCGGCGTCGTCGGTGCGCCGCGCGGTCATCGCGAAGCCCCACGCGAGCTTCACCCGCAGCACGTTCGCGGTGACCTGGTACAGCGCGACGGCGGGCGGCGTGGTCTCCGGCCGCCCGGCCGTCACCGCGTCGTGGAACTGTCGGGCAGCCCACACACTCATCGCCGCGATCAGCGCCTCGCGGGTGGCGAACCGACGGTGCACCGTCGTCCTGGCCACCCCGGCCGCCTCGGCGACCTGCTCCATCGTGGCCGCCGGATCGGCGCTCAGCACCCGCTCGGCCGCCTCCAGGATCGCGCGCACGGTCCGCTCCGCGTCCGCGCGCAGCGGTCGCGTGCGATCCCCGGTACCACTCGCCTTCGAAGTCACCATCGAACTGTACGACAAAGTCGCCACTCAACGACTACTTGCAACATCGGTGATGCATGTTCTAACTTCAATGCATCAACGAAGCACTACTTAGTGCTTCGCGGCAGGCAGCACGGCACTACCCAAGGAGCCCTCATGGATCTGCGTCTCGACGGAAAGACCGCCCTGGTGACCGGCGCGAGCCGAGGCATCGGCCTGGCGATCGTGTCCGCCCTCGTCGACGAGGGCGTCCGCGTTCTGGCCGCCTCCCGCACCCTCACCCCGGAGCTCGCCGGAACCGGCGCCCTGACCATGACCGTGGACCTGGCTCGACCCGACGGGCCGATCCGACTCGCCGAACGCGCCGCGGCCGAGTTCGGCCCGCTCGACATCCTGGTCAACAACGTCGGCGGCGGCGACGCGGGCGGCGACGATCAGACCGGCGGCTTCCTGAGTTTCACCGACGACCAGTGGCTCGCCTCGTTCGACCTCAACTTCCTGGCCACCGTGCGCACCACGCGCGCCGCGCTGCCCGCACTGCTCGACGCACGCGGCGCGATCGTGAACATCTCCTCGATCGGCGCCCGAATGCCGCACGGCGGGCCGGTGACGTACACCACCGCCAAGGCCGCGCTGACCGCGTTCGGCAAGGCGCTCGCCGAGGAGTTCGGGCCGCGCGGCGTCCGGGTCAACACGGTCTCCCCCGGCGCCGTGCGCACCGCGATGTGGGAGGCGCCGGACGGCTACGGCGCCCAACTGGCCGCATCCATGGGCCTGTCCCACGAACAGCTGCTCGCCGCGCTCCCCGGCGCGACCGGCATGGTCACCGGCCGCTTCGTCGAGCCCGCCGAGGTGGCGACCGCGGTCGCCTACCTGCTCTCCCCGCTCGCGGGCAGCGTGACCGGCACGGACCACCTCGTCGACGGCGGCGCACTCAAGGCCGCCTGAGCCTCCCATGCCGCCCGGGCGGCCCAAGCGGTACGACGGGGTCTTCCGCCGTACAGGCCCCGCCGTACGCCCGCCCCGCCGGCGCTCACCCCACCCGAGGCCGCACCCCCAGCGCCGGCAGCACCGTCTCGCCGATCCGGTACGCCTCCTCCAGCAAGGGGTTGCCGGACAGGATGAACGTGTCCACCCCCATCGCCTCGAACTCCTGCAACCGCTCGATCACCTGAGCCGTGGAACCGACCACCGCTGTCCCGGGCCCCGGCCGGAACAGCCCCATCCCGGGCCACAGATTCGGGTACACCTCCAACTCCCGCGCCCGAGCCGGGACCCGACCTCCGTGCTGGCGGAACTGCCGCTCCCAGCCCACCCCGTCCGCGTCCGCCGCCTGGCCCAACTGCCGCGCGTAGGTGGCGTGGCTGGTCACCTCCAGCAGCCGATCGGCCGCCGCCCACGCCTCGTTCTCGGTGTCCCGCACGATCAGGTGCAGCCGCAGTCCGATCCGCAACGAACGCCCGTGCGCGGCGGCCCGCTCGCGGACCCGCTCCAGTTTCTCCTTGAGCAGGTGCGGCGGTTCGCCCCAGGTCAGGTAGACGTCGACGTGCTCCGCGGCCATCTCGATGCCGGCCGGCGACGAGCCGCCGAACCACATCGGGACGTGCCCGCCGTCCCGGTGCAGCTCGCGCAGCCCCGCGCCGGCCTGCCGCAGGTCGTAGAACTTCCCCTTGTGGTCGAACACCTCGCCCGAGGTCAGTCGCCGGACGATCGACCAGTACTCGGCGCTGAGTTCGTAGCGCTCGTCGTGGTCCAGGTGCAGCCCGTACTCGCGCAGACCCTCGGTCGAGCCGTTGACCACGTTGAAACGCAGCCGCCCCGCGCCGAACAACGCCTCGAAGCTCAGCGCCATCTTGGCCAGCAATGTCGGCGCGATCAGCCCGGGATGCACCGCGAGCAGCGGTCGGAACGTCGGCGCCGCCGCGGCCACCACGCTGCCCAGCGACCACACGTCGTACAGGTCGGTCGCCAGCAACGCGCCGCTGAATCCCAACCGGTCCACCGCGCCCGCGAGTTGCTGGAGGTAGGCCAGGTCGACCGGACGCCGGCCGGCGGGCTCCCAGGGATACGGCCCCTCACGCGGGATCACGTACCACAACACCTCGGTGCTCATCGGGCACCGCCGACCGTCGCCGCGAGCGCCCCGGCGACCAGCGGCGTCAACGCGTCGACCTGCGCGTCGGCCACCGTGATCGGTCGGTCGATGAACCCGTTCGCCACGAAGATGTCCGCGGCCTCCTGCTGCTCGGCGATGAACGAGGCCGGTACCGGCTCCAGTCGCCACGGCAGCGCGGCCAGCGCCTCGGCCCAGTCCGCCCGCGCGCCCGGCAGCTCGGCCGCGTGCAACCCGGCTGCCTCGTCGAGGTGCGCCGCGGCCCACTCGTCGGCCTCGCGCAGCGCGGCCACCACGACAGCGGCCACCTCCGCGCGCTCCTCGGCGAACGCGCGGCGCGCGAAGAACACCGAGCGGTCGGTGATCACGTCGCCGACCCGGTGCAGCACCCGAAGTCCGGGCTCACGCAGCGCGGCGACCAGCTCGGGCCCCTGCGCGACCCAGCCGGCGATCTCCCCGGAACGCAGCCGCGCGGCCTGGTCCTGTCCCGCCACCGGCCGCACGGGCGTGATGTCGTCCCGATAGGACAGCCCGACGTCGGCGAGCGCCTTGGCCACGAAGTGGGTCTGCCACGAACCGATGCTCAGCACAACGGTGCCGTCCTTGAGGTCCGCCGGCGCGCGCACCGGGCCCTCGTCGGCGACCAGCAACGCACCGTGCCCGGGACGCGGCGCGGACACCGCGACGTAGACGATGTCGTGGCCCTGCGCCTGACCGACGATCGGCGGCGTCGAACCGGTCCCGCCGAAGTCGATCGTGCCGTCGCCGAGCAGTTCGCCCACCCGGGTGCCCTCCACGGGCACCCAGGTCACGCTCTCCCCCAGCGGCTCCAACGCGCGCTCCAGGATGCCCAGCCGCGCGAGCAGGTACAACGACGGGTTGCTGCCATGGACACCGATGGTGACGGTCATTCAGATCACTCCGGTCGAAGACGGGGACGAGGAAGAGGACGAGGAGAAGGACGACGCGGAAGACGCGGAAGGCTCGGAAGACGGGCCGCTGCCGGCCGAGGCGGGGTGGAAGGACGCCCCGGCGGATCCGGAATCCGGCGTGCGCACGCCCAGATCGGCGAGCAACCGCCGGCGCAGCGCCGCGAACGCCGGATCGGTGGGGTCGCGCGGCCGGTCCACCGCGACCACCTCGTCGGTGACCAGGTTTCCGTCCCGCAGCACCGCGACCCGGTCGGCCAGCCGGATCGCCTCCTCCACATCGTGCGTGACCAGCAGCACGGCAGGCCGATGCACCCGGCACAACTCGCCGACCAGGTCCTGCATGCGCAGCCGGGTCAGCGCGTCCAACGCGGCGAACGGCTCGTCCAAAAGCAGCAGTTCCGGCTCACGCACCAGTGCCCGGGCGAGCGCGACGCGCTGCGCCTCACCGCCGGACAGGGTCGCCGGCCAGGCCTGGGCATGCCCTTCCAGACCGACCTCGGTCAGCGCGCGCAGGCCGATCTCGCGGGTGGCCCGACCTCGCGGCAGGCCGACCACGACATTGGCCAACACCCTTTTGGACGGCACCAGTCGCGGTTCCTGAAAGACGATGGTGCGGGCCTCGGGGACCAGGACCGTGCCGCCGTCGCTGCGATCGAGCGCGCCGAGGATGCGCAGCAGCGTGGTCTTGCCGGTACCGCTCGCGCCGAGCAGCGCGACGAACTCGCCGCGGGCGATGTCCAGGTGCACACCGTCCAGGACGGCGCGGGTACCGAACACCCGGCGCAGCCCCCGGATGTGTACCGCGACCTCGGCGGAGCGGGTGCGATCGGTGCTCATCGGCCCGCCCCCTGCCCCTGGTTGCGCCACGGCATCAGCACCCGTTCCAGGATGCGCACCAGGGCGTCGGCGAGCAGACCGAGGATCGCGTAGACCAGGATGCAGACGGTGAGGATGTCGGTGCGCGAGAAGCTCTGCGCCTGGCTCATCAGATAGCCGATCCCGGCCGTGGAGTTGATCTCCTCGGCTGCGATCAGCGCGATCACGCTCAGCGTCATGGACAGCCGCAGCCCGGAGAGCAGCGCGGGCAGCGCGCCCGGCAGGACCACCTCGCGCACCAGCGCGATCCGGCCGACGCCGAAGCTGCGCATGGCCTCGACCAGCTTGCGGTCCACGTTGCGCACCCCGCCGGAGGCGGAGACGTACATCGGGAACGCGGTGGCCACCGCGATCAGGATCACCCGGGCCGATTCGCCGATGCCGAACCACACCATGAACAGCGGGACCAGCGCGAGGAACGGCACGGTGCGCAACAACTGCACGGTGGAGTCCAGGAGTTCCTCACCCAGGCGGGAGAAGCCGGTGAGTACGCCCAGGGCCAGGCCGATGGTGAGCCCGAACACCAGGCCCAGGCCGGCCCGACCCAGCGAGACCCGGAGCGCGTCCGGGAGTTGGCCGTTGTCCCACATCTCGCGCGCCGCGCGGAAGACGTCGGCGGGCGAGCCGAGCAGGTCCGGGCTGAGCGCTCCGCTGTGCGATGCCCAGGCCCAGCCGCCGACCAGCGCGAGCGGGCCGATCGCCCGCAGCGCGGGGCTGAGGAAGCGCGGTCGGGAGCGCGGGAGTCGCGGACGCGGGGTGACCAGACCGGGGTACTCGCGCACCCGGGGTTCGGTCTTGACCAGCGTGGGCGCGCTCATCCGGTCGCTCCCGCGAGGGAGGCCACGTCCAGCAGGTGCGGCTTGACGTCGACCAGGCTCGGGGTGACCTTCTGGTTCAGGAAGAACTGGGCGACCTTGCCGAAGCGTTCCACATCGGCCGGTCGGATCGGCTCGACCGTGGCGCCCTGCCGGGTGAAGTCGGTCTGGATGCGCTTGGGTTCGGCGCCGTACGCGGTGGGGCCGGAGTCGGTGAAGACGTTGATGTACGCGGCGGGGTCGGCGATCTCCTTGGTGCCGGCCTCGTGCAGGTAGGCGTAGAACGCCTTGACCACCTCGGGGTGCTTGTCCGCGAACGCGTTGCGCACCGCCCACACCGAGTAGTTGTCCGAGCCGAGCGCGCGGCCGTCGGCGAGGAATCGCGCGTTGCCGGAGGCCAGCGCGGGCACCGAGTAGGTGGCCCAGGTGGCCCACGCGTCGACCTGGCCGGCGGCGAACACCGGCGCGGTCTGGTCGGCGCGCAGGTAGACCCGCTCGACCTTGTCGGCCGGGATGCCGGCCTGTTCGAGCGCGGCCAGCAGCAGGTATTCGCTGGTGCCGCCCTGCGAGCAGGCCACCTTCTTGCCGACCAGGTCCCGGATCGAGTGGATCTTCGAGTCGCTCTTGACCAGGATGCCCTCGCCCGCCAGGTCGGGGGCGGTGGCGCCGAAGAGCTTGAAGCTCGGCTTCTGACCGAGCGCGGCGACGGCGGAGGTGATCGAGCCGAGCGCGACATCGAGTTGGCCGGCGTTGATCGCCTGCGCGGCCGGTGCGAACGGGCCCGCACTGCCGGTCCAGGAGACCTTGGCGCCGACCTTGGCGAGCGCCGCGTCCAGGGAACCGTCCTTCTTGCCGAGTGCGAGCACGCCGTTGTTGCCCGGGTCGGGGATGCGCAGCGTGATGCCGGTCTTGGTGTCGCCCGCGGCCGACGACGCCTTGGCGTCCTTCGACGAGGAGCCGCAGCCGGTCAGCGCGATCAGCGTCGCGGTCGCGAGCGCGACGGCGGACAGCAGACGGGTGTGACGGCGAGGGGGTCGGCTACTCATGGGATGCCTCCAGCGTGGATATCCGGGACGGTTCGGGGTCGAGCGACTGTTCGGGGTGCGCGCGCCCGGCGGGCGACGGCGCGACGTCGAAGGGGCGGGCGGAGTTCTCGGGTGGCGGCGCGTCCTCGGCCGATGTCCGTCGCGCGTCCGCGAGTTCGCGCGCGGCTCGCAGCGGCTCCGGGTCCGCCCACGCGCGCACGTCCACGGGTTCGGCCAGGAAGCCCTGTCCGTACAGGAAGCGCTCCTGTCGCGCGAGCAGGTCCAGGCGCTCGGCGGAGAGGTCGATCCGCAGCGTGTCCGGGCCGAGTTCGCGGTATGCGCCGGCCACCCCGAACGCGCCCGCACCGGTCTCGGCGCCCAGGATCCGAGCCACCTCGGCGGGATGTCCCGGCGCCCAGTCGGCCGCCTCGACCAGCACCGCGAGGAAGCGGGAGACGAGGTCCGGGTGGTGGTCCAGCAGATTCCGGTGCACGGTGATCGGCCGCGGCGTGCCGTTGTTGATCCGCGCTCGCGGGTCGACCGCCGCGTCCAGGTCGACCGCCACGACCGCGCCGTGCCGCGCCGCCGCCTCGACGGCGAGCGCGCCCTTGACGTACACGGCGTCCACGTCACCGCGCCCGAGCGCGGCCAACTCGGCCTCCCACTGGCCGATCCCGCGCGCCGCGGGCACCTCGACCGGACGTGCGTCGGACAGGGTCGCGCCGGCCAGGGACAGCGCGCCGGCGAAGCCGTGCAGTGCCATCGCCCGCCAGAAGTCGATCGCGATGTCGTGCCGGGGAATCGCCAGCCGCAGCCCGCGCAGATGCTCGGGCGCGCTGATGCCGCTGTCCGCGCGGACCAGGATCGCCTGGCTCTCCTCGATCCAGGTGAGTCCGACCAGCCGGGTCGCCTCACCTCGCGAACGCGCCCACAGCGCGGGCACGTTGCCGCCCTCGCGGAAGAGCCCGGGCAGCGCGTGCGTGTAGTGGTGGTCGGCGGCCACGTCGGCGGAGACGTCCTGCAGCGAGCGGACGGTGATGCCCTCGGCCGCGAACTCGGCGTCGAGCAGCCCCAGATCGGCGGCGATGCCGGTGGCGGTGGGCACGGGACAGCGGGTGAACCACAGTTCGTCCGGACGGGCGCCGGTCACGGCGGTCATGGCGATACTTCCGTTCGCGTTGGTGGCGGCGGGGGTCCGCGGCCCGGTCGGGCACGGCGCGGATCGACCCGGGACCGCGTCGGTCCGGGCAGGGGGCAACGGGTCACGCGTGGTCGGGACCTATGCGTGAGAGGCATCGATCAGGCAGCGCGCGGACGCCGGACGTCGATCGGATCGATCGCTCGGGCGCGGGCGTACCGGGGTTCGGTGCGGGGGGTGGGTCAGCGACAGCCGGCGCTGGAGACGCGCGCGAGGTCGATGTGCCGGCGGCTGGTCAGCAGCGCGCGGGCGGTGGAGGACGGCGCGGTGTACAACGCGTCTGCGGACACGCGGGCCTCCCTCTCGGTTGCTTCGTCGATCACGGGCACGCCCGGCGGAGCGCCCGGCGCGCCAAAAGGCGCATCGGGGGGATCCTGGCATGATCCGCACCGCGCGATCAAACCTTCCCATGATGTGGGATACCTTGATGCTCTCCGGCACGGATCGTGGCCCACAGTGGTCGATCGCCTTGCCGTATGGTGAAAACCGCCTGTCGAACGGCGAGTTGGGGGTTCCAGTGGACGCAACCGCGGCACATGCAAACGCGCCGAACACGAACGCGGCGGACACGGACGCGGCGGACACACCCGCGGTGCCCACCCGCGCGGCGCACGCCGGCGCGGCGGACCCGAGCGCACCGCGCGCACCCTCCGGCGCGCAGGCCGTCCAGCGTGCCCTGGGCATCCTGCACTGCTTCCGGGCGACCGGCACCGACCTGAGCGCGTCGGACATCGCCCGCCGGATGGACCTGTCGGTGTCCACCGCGCACCGCCTGGCTCGCACCCTGGTCGGCGCGGGCTTCCTGGATCAGGACGACCGCACCAGCCGCTACCGGCTGGGTCCCGTGGTCGCCGAACTCGGCCTGCTCGCCTACCACCAGCGCGGCCTGCACCACGCCGCGCCCGAGTTGGAACAGTTGTCCCGGCGCACCTCGGCGACCTCCGACCTGGCCATCCGCAGCGGTCGGCACGCACTGGTCTTGGTCGGCAGTTCGGTCCAGCCCGGCACCGGGCTCGGTCTGCGCCGGCCACTGCACTCGACCGCACTGGGCAAGGTACTGCTGGCCTGGGCCGATCCGGCGGACGGCGGTCTGGAGCCGCTGCTGCCGCTGGCCCCGCAGACCGAGCGCACCATCGTGGACCCGGCGGCGTTGCGGGCCCAGCTGCAGGCGGCCCGGGCGGTCGGCTACGCGCTCAACGACGGCGAGTCGGTCCCGGGTGTACGCACCCTGGCGGTGCCGATCCTGAACCGGGCCGGCCACGCGCACGCGGCCCTGGCCGTGCGGTCCACGCCCGCCGTGATGACCGACGAGCGCATCCCGTGGTTCCGCGACCGGGCCCAGGCGTGCGCGGATGCCTTGGAGGTACTTCTGTTGCCGCCGCATCGACGCCGACTGCGCGAGTCGGGGCTGCCCACGGAATAGGGTCCGCCCCGTGACTCCGGTCCGGAGTCACGGGGCGGACCCTGCGCTTGGGGGTGTCGTGTCGGTCGGGTCAGGCGGCGGCCACCAGTGCGTCGCGGCCGAGCACGCGGGTGCGGGTGGTGGTCACGGTCTTGGCCGAACGCGCCTTCGGCGCCGCGAACACGGCGAGCCGCAGGAAGGCGAATCGGGCCAGCCCGGCGACGCCCGACGCGACCAGGTAGGTGCCCTGCTCGACCATGATGCTCGGCGCGGTCTGGACCGCGTGCAGGCCCAGCACGGCCGCCGTGGTGAACAGGTAGGCGACCACGGCCGACCCACCGGCCTGGGCGTGCGCCTTGAAGTTGGCGCGCCCGGCCCGGAAGGCGAACCGGCTGTGCAACTCGGTGGCCAGGAGCGTGCCCGCCACGGTGACCACCGCGTTGGCGGCGGCGATCGGGAGGTGGCCGGAGAGGCCGACGAGCGCGGCGCTGGAAGCCAGTCCGGTACCGCCGCCGAAGACCACGAAGCGAGCGAAGGAGGCGACCGTACCGGGCGTCGACGGCTGAGTGGTGTCCTGCTCTGCGACCCGGCTGCGGTTGTTCACGTGACTCTCCTTGACCCCCTGCGAGCCCTGTCGGCCCGTCTGGTTCAAACCTAGGGATCGCGCAACACATTCCCCATGGTGCCCACTTCCCTCTCTGGGTGGGGCTGGCCCCACCCCTCGACAGGCGGCCTGCCCCGCCCCCGCCGACACGTCCCCGGGCCGCCATCCACGACACGGGTTCGACAATTGCCACCAAATCCACCGAAAATGCACACCCACGAGCCAGCAAAAGTGCGCGTACGACCCTTCCGGTGCCCCTCCCATCGCGGATGTCTGCCTCGTCACACCACACGCTGTGTGCAAAGAGGATCACATAACGCATGCAGCGCCATCCACCCGCGGCAACGTACGTCCACCGACGGGAGGCGGCGGGGCGCCCGGCGTCCGAACCGAGCCGGACCACCACCGACGCACGCACATCCACATGGATATCGGCACCCGCTACCATTAGTTTGGTGAGCACACGAATCGCGGACCTCGACACCGGCGGCGCGCCCCTGCTCGGCGAGCCACTTCCGGTGGAACTGGCCAACACTCGGTACGCGGTGCGCGGCGTACCGCACGAGGGACTGGCCGAACCGGAGCACCTGGCCGCGTGGCTGCGCGATATCGCGCCGCGACTGACCGCACCGCCGTCCGACGCCGCGCTGCTCGCGGTGGACGCGCGGGACCTGGCCGCGGCGCTGGACCTGCGCGCGTGCGTCGCTGCCCTGCTGCACGCCGCGACGACCGACACCGCGCCGGCCGCCGACACGGTGGCCCGCCTCAACGCGTACACCCGCGCCGCGCCGCGCTGGCGCGAGCTGACCTGGCCCAACGCGACCACACACACTCGGGCCGAGCCGATCGCCGCCGTGCTGGCCGAGCTCGCGGACGCCACGATCGACCTGGTCACCGGGCCCGACCGGGGCGAACTGAGGCCCTGTCACGGCCCGGGCTGCGTGCTGCACTTCGTCAAGAACAACCCGCGCCGCGAATGGTGCTCCGCGGGCTGCGGCAACCGCGCCCGGGTGGCCCGGCACTACCAGCGCACGAAGAACCCGCCCCAAATGTAGGGAATTGAGGACATTGGCAGCATTGGCCAGAGATAAGGGAAGCCCCTGAAGACCGGAACACCCGCCTCCGAAAGACTCTGGGCGATTCCCAGCGAGAGGCTTCGATTTCCGATGCGCGTTTCCCGGATCTCCGGTGTGCTGTCCCCTACCCCCGCGCGCCGTCGTCGCGCCGGTACCCGCGCGTCCGCGGCCGCGGCCGCCGTCCTGGTCGCCTCCGCCCTGCTCACCGGCTGCCTCGGCAAGGACGACGACAAGAAGGACGACAAAGGGAGTTCCGCCGAGTCCAAGCCGCCGATGATCACCATGCCGCCGGCGCCGACCCTCCCGGCGAAGTCCGACCCGTCGACGGGCCCGACCGGCGGCGGTGGCAGTAGCGCCACCCCGTCCGGAACCGCGACCAAGCGCAGCGGCCAGGTCAAGATGATCAAGCTGCACAAGGGCGACTGCGTCGAGGAGAAGGGCGAGGAGCTCGTCACCGTCGCCTGCACGACGCCGCACGACGCCGAGGTGGTCGGGGAGTTCACCCTGCCGGCGAACATGTCGCCGACGAGCATGACCTTCCAGGACGACACCGGCAGGAAGTGCACCGAATTGGTCACCCCGACGGCCGCGCGCAACAGCGACCTCCCGTTGTCCAAGCTCACCCTGCGTCCCACCTCGGGCAGTTGGATCAACGAGAACGACCGCGATCTGACCTGCCTCCTCAAGCGCAACGACCATGTCAAGCTCACGGCTCCCCTGAAGTAGCCACGACGGGCGGCCCGACGGCGAGCACACCGCCCATGCCGCCGGGCGAACCGCCCAGGGCACTCGCCCTCCCGAGCGAGACGGTGCCCGCCGCTCGAAAGTCGCCGACCGGTCAACCCCGGGGTCTCCCGCCCAGCGAACGGGCTTTCGCTGGACCACCTGACCCCGAGCGGCCGCCTGTACCACTGACCCGCGACACACGGTCCCACCACGGCCCCGCACACGCCCTCCGGGCGAGGCGGGGCCGTTCGCGTTCCCGGCGAGCCGGCGACCGCCTGGTGAGGGCACCCGAAGCCCGCCACCCGCCGCCCGCACGGACCGCGAACACCCCGGCCCCTCTACCGCTTTCGGCCGAAGCCATGTCCCGATCCCGATCGATTCACCCGTTCGAGGGGCTTGTGCGCCACACGCCCGATCCGCCCCACGCGTCCGCGTAGCCTGGCGCCCGCAACGGTGCTTCCCCTGCCCGCCGGGGCGCGACCCCGCCCGCACGGGACCCACTCGAGCACCCCCGCTCGGCGACCGAGCACAGCCCGCCGAGCGGTCCCCGCAGGACACCCGCACGATTCGTTTCCGACATTTTTCGAGGATGCCGATGGTTCTCGCTGGATCGTCCCCCGGAGGCCGACGGCCGGCCCTCGCGTGGGTCCTCCCCCTCCTCGTGACAGCCGTGTGCGCGGCCGCGGCCGTGGCCGCGGTCTCCCCCCAGGCCCGTCCCGCGGTGGCCCTGTGCGGTGGACTCGCGACCGTCGCCGTCGCCGTGTGCGCCGCCGAGGCCGGCCGCCGCGGGCGCACGATCGCGCAATTGCACCTGCGACTCCAGCAGCAACAGGTCGGCCTGCGCCGGCGCCTCGCCGCGCAGGAGGCGGAAACGGTCCGGCTCTCCGAGGAGTTGCTCCCGGAGGCCATCGGCCGCCTACAGATGGGCGAGCCGGTCCCGGAGGTGATGCGCAAGGTCGCCCCGCAGCCGGACGACCCGACCGAGTTCGCGGTCGCACACCGCAACGTGATCCGCTCGGTGATCGACACCGTCAGCGCCGAGGAGGACATGCGCGAGTCCGCCCAGCGCGCGTTCGTCAACATCGCCCGCCGCGTCCAGGCCACCATCCACCAACAGGCCCAGGATATGCGGGACATGGAGGACCGGCACGGCGACGACCCGGTCGTCTTCCGCGACCTCCTGCACCTGGACCACGGCAACGCGCTGATCGGCCGGATGGCGGACAGCATCGCCGTGCTCGGCGGCGCCCGCCCCGGTCGCCAGTGGGAAACCGACATCGGCATGTACAGCGTGCTGCGCGGCGCGATGTCGCGCATCCTGGACTACCGCCGGGTCAAGCTGCACTCCGTCGTCGAGGTCGCGGTCATCGCCCAGCACGTCGAGCCGCTGATCCACGCGATCGCCGAACTGCTCGACAACGCCACCCGATACTCGCCGCCCTCGACCACCGTGCACCTGAGCACCGTCGAGGTCCAGACCGGCATCGCCGTCGAGATCGAGGACGCCGGCGTCGGCCTGAGCGAGGAGGCCCGCCGCCGCGCCGAGCGCATCCTTTCCCTGGACGGCGACGCGCTCAACCTGGGCGACCTGGGCGAGACCCCGCGCCTGGGCCTGACCGTGGTGGGCCGACTCGCGCACGCCAACAACTTCAAGGTGATGCTCCGCCCGTCGGCCTACTCCGGCGTACGCGCCGTCGTGGTCATCCCGCAGGACCAGATCACCGCGAACGTGCCACCGATGTACCCGATGCCGGAGCACCTCCAGCACCTGGACGAACTCCCGTCCCTGCACGACATGATGACCGACACTCCGGTCGGCACCGAACTGGGCGCCAACGGCCTCCCGCAGCGCCGCCGGCGCAACCTGGGCACCGTGCCGCGCGCCGGGGGAACGCGCGGCGGGCACCGCGCGAGCGCGTCGAAGCCGGCCCCCGCGCCGGTCGAGGATCCGCCCCCGGGGCTCGGACTGGACGCGTTCCTCAGTGGCATCAACGGCGAACTGCCTTCCAATGAACGGCGATCCGAGACCGGGGACGATTCGTGGGGCGACGGGGGATATCGATGACGGGGTACCGACCGAACATGGACTGGATGCTCGCCGACCTGGCGAAGAGTGTGCCGTTCACGCGCTACATCGTGCTGCTGTCCGCCGACGGCCTGCGGATGGCCCAGCACAACACCGAGGCCGACACCGCGGACCGGCTCGCCGCCGCGTGCGCGGGCCTACAGAGCCTCGCCGCCGCGATCGCGTCCGAATTCCCCAAGGGCGACGGCCGGATGCGGCTGGTCGTGATCGAGGTCAACGGCGGCTACTTCTACATGATGGCCGCCGGCGCGGGGGCCTATCTCGCGGTGCTGGCCGACGGTCAGGTGGACACCGGCCTGCTCGGCCACCGGATGCGCGACCTGGTGATCCGGATCGGCGAACACCTGACCAGTCCGCCGCGCCACGACGGGGCCTTTCCGTGAGTGTGCCGAGGCGCTCACGGCGCGACCCGCACCCCGAGCGGCTGTACCTGGTCGGGGAAAACTTGGAGGCACAGGACCGGTTGGACCTCGTCACCCTGTTCGTGGCCAAGCACGAACCCGAGCGCGGGATGTCCCCCGAGCTCGCGACGATCCTGCGGATGTGTGAACAACCGTTGTCCATGGCCGAGATCTCCGCGCACATGCGGTTGCCGACCAGCGTGCTGACGCTGGTCCTGACGGACATGGTGACCACGAATCAACTCGAGGCGCGGGCACCGATCCCGGCCGCCTCGTTGCCCGACATCGATCTGCTCAAGGCGGTGATGCATGGACTACAAAGGCTCTGAGACCCTCGCCGGGCCGCGCCCCGAGGACATGCTGCCGGCGACGGCCGCCGCCGCGGTCAAGGTCGTCGTCGTCGGCGGCTTCGGCGTCGGCAAGACCACGCTGGTCGGCGCGGTCAGCGAGATCCGGCCGCTCACCACCGAGGAGACGATGACCCAGGCGGGCGTCGGCATCGACGACCTCGCGGGCATCGAGACCAAGACCACCACGACCGTGGCGATGGACTTCGGCCGGATCAGCCTCAACGAGCGCCTGGTCCTCTACCTGTTCGGCACCCCCGGACAGGAGCGCTTCTGGTTCCTGTGGAACGGCCTGTTCGACGGCGCGCTCGGCGCCGTGGTCCTGGTCGACACCCGGCGCCTGGAGGTGTGCTTCGACGTGATGGGCCGGCTCGAGGATCGCGGCGTGCCGTTCGTGGTCGCGGTCAACACGTTCCCCGAATCGCCGGTGCACTCCATGGACGAACTGCGCAGCGCGCTCGACCTGGACGAGTCGGTACCCATGCTCGACTGCGACGCGCGCAGTCGCGGCTCCAGTCGGGACGTCCTGATGGCCCTCATGCAATACCTCTACACGCTCACCACGAACCGGGAGACGCAATGACCGCTCCTCCCCCCGTTCCGCCGCCCGGCTGCCCCGCGCACGCGGGCGCGACGGCCACCGAGGGCATCACGAGGTTGTACGGACCGGAGACGATCGCGGACCCGGGCGCCACGTACGAGAGGTTGCGCGCCGAGTACGGGGCGGTCGCGCCGATCCTGGTCGACGGCGACTTCCCCGGCTGGCTGGTGCTGGGCTACCGGGAGAACCTGGAAGTCATGCGCACGCCGAGCCGGTTCTCCCGGGACGCGCGCAACTGGCGCGACTGGCGCGAGGGCCGGATCCCGCCGGACGCCACGATCCTGCCGATCATGGAGTACCGCCCGGACTGCGTGTCCAGCGACGGCGCCGAGCATCAACGCCTGCGCACCGTGGTCACCGAGAGCCTGGACCGGTTCGACCGACGCGGCATCCGCAAGCACGTCCAGCGACTCGCGCACGACCTGATCGACCGGATCGCCGCGGACGGCCGCGCCGACCTGGTCGCGCAGTTCGCACAACAGTTGCCGATGCTGGTCATCGCGCAGTTGTACGGTCTGCCCGACGCGATGGGTCCACGTCTGGTCGAGGCCAGCGCCGAGCTGATGATGCAGAGCGAACGCGCGCTCGAATCCAACGAGTTCATTCTGCGCACGCTGAGCGACCTGGCCGACCGCAAACGTGCCGAGCCGGCCGCCGACTTCCCGTCCTGGCTGATCGAGCACCCGAACAAGCTGTCCGAGGACGAGGTCCTGCACCACCTGCGGCTGGTCATGGTCGCGGCGAACGAGCTGACCATCGCGCTGATCGCGAACACGCTGCGGGTGGTCCTGACCGACGACCGATTCGCCGCGTCGCTGGCCGGCGCGCGGCTGACCCTGCCCGACGCGGTCGAACAAGTCCTCTGGGACGAACCGCCGTTGTGGGTCATCCCGGGCCGCTGGGCGCTCGTGGACACCGAGTTGGGCGGGCGCCGGATCAAGGCCGGCGATCTCCTCGTGCTCGGCGTCATGGCCGGCAACGTCGACCCGCAGATCCGTACCGACCTCACCGTGCCGGTCCACAACAACCGCGCCCACCTGGCGTTCAGCGGCGGCGCGCACCTGTGTCCGGGACAGGACATCGGCCGAGCGATCACGGACACCGCGATCGACACACTCAACAGCCGGCTTCCCGACATCCGCCTGGCCCACCCGGACCGCCCACCCGCCTGGCACGCGGCCACCTGGGCCCGCTACCTCACTTCCCTTCCGGTCGAATTCACCCCGGTCCCGCTGGTAAAGCCCACCGAATGGACCCGCCCCCCACGCCCACCCCGTCCCACCACACCCCCCGAGCCCCCGATCTCTCCCCTCCCCACCACCTGGTGGACCCGCATCACCACCTGGCTCTTCGGCTGACCGACAGAGCGCCGGGCCCACCCCCGGCGCTCCCCGTCCCCACCTCCGCAAGCCACGAAAAGCACGGGCAACCAAATCATCCCGCCCGGCGCTCGAGAACCCCCGGGAACCCACCCGCCCAACCCACAAACCGGCAACGAGCCACCCTCCGCAACCCGCAGGCCGAAACGCGGGCAACCCAATCAGCCCGTCCGGCGCTTGAGGACACCCCGAAACCCACCCGGCCGCCCCGCGAACCGCACCGACCCGACAACGAGCCACCCTCCGCAGCCGCAGACCAAAACGCGGGCAAACCAATCAGCCCGTCCGGCGCTTGAGGACAACCCAAGGCCCCCCACCG
>NZ_JBIWJT010000008.1:148669-394889 GCF_044765325.1 Embleya sp. NPDC127516
CCGGACGGCAACCGTCCACGCGAACCCCACCAGCCCGTCCGGCGCTTGAGGACAACCCGAAACCCACCCGGCCGCCCCGCGAACCGCACCGACCCGGCAACGAGCCACCCTCCGCAGCCGCAGACCAAAACGCGGGCAAACCAATCAGCCCGTCCGGCGCTTGAGGACAACCCAAGGCCCCCCACCGCGGACGGCAACCGTCCACGCGAACCCCACCAGCCCGTCCGGCGTTTGAGGACAAAGGCGCTAGACCGCGCCGGTGATCACCCGCAAGAGCCCACCGACCGCATCCACCATCGCCGACCGCGCAGCGACCAGCGCCGGCCGCGGATCGGCCTTCCCCGGCTCGGCGACCAGCCGCGACCGCAGCGTGCCGGTGTAGGCGATGTTCAGCGCCGTGCCCACGTTGATCTTCGTCATCCCCGCACCCACCGCCCGCCGCAGCTCCGCGTCCGGCACCCCCGAGGACCCGTGCAACACCAGCGGCACGTCCACCGCCGCGCGCAACCGCGCGATCAGGTCGTGGTCGAGCGTGGCGGTACGGTCCAGCATCGCGTGACTGCTGCCGACCGCCACGGCCAACGCGTCGACCCCGGTCGCCCGCACGTACGCGGCGGCCTCGTCCGGATCCGTGCGAGCCCCCGGCGCGTGCGCGTCGAGCGCGGGATGGCCCGGCTTTCCGCCGACCTCGCCGAGCTCGGCCTCCAGGCTGATCCCGCGATCGTGCGCCCAGGCCACCGCGTCCGAAGTGGCCGCCACGTTCTCCGCGTAGGCGAGCCGCGACGCGTCGAACATGACCGAGCTGATCCCGGTCCCCTCGGTGGCCGTCAGCAGATCCACCGACTCGACGTGGTCCAGGTGCAACGCGACCGGTACGGCCGCCTCCTCCGCGAGCGCCCGGCACGCCGCCGCGAACGGACCCAGCCGCCCACGCCGAAACTTGACGGCGTTCTCGCTGATCGCCACCACGACCGGCAGTCCCGCCTCCTCCGCCGCGATCAGCACCGCCTCGGCGTGTTCCAGCGTGATCACGTTGAACGCGGCCACCCCGACCCCGTCCGCACGCGCCGCGTCGGTCAATATCCCCGTCGAGGTCAACGGCATGTCATCTCTCCTCGTGAACGATCCCGACAACAACCGGCCCCGAGCACCCCGGCACCCGAACACCCAAACCCACACCGGCACCGGCACCGGCACCGGCACCGGCACCCATACCGGCACCCAAAAGACGCGCACTCACACCCGCGCCACCCCACCCCACCGCGCGCAAGCCGACCGCACACCCACCGGCCCGCGTCCCGGCCACCCCGCGGCGCGGCCTCATCGCGGCGGCTCCACCACATCGACCCGCACCCTCGGCAGCCAGGTCCGGTACAACTCGCCGTCCACGTCGCCCGCCATCGGCGCCGCCACCGCCGCCGCCGACAGCGCCACCGCGTCCCGCAACCGGTCCGGCCACGGTCCGCCCTCGGCCAACCCGCGTGCCAGCGCCGCCACGGCCGCGTCACCCGCGCCGGTGGCGTTGCCGCGTACCGAGGTGGGTGGCGTCGCCCGCCACCAGCCCTCGTCGGTCCCGGCGAGCATGCCCTCCGGACCGAACGAGGCGACCACCGCCGTCCCGGCCCGCGCCGTCCCCGCCAGCCGCGCGACCGCCCGCAGCGGATCCGCCTCACCCGTCACCGCGAGCAACTCGTCCGCGTTCGGCTTGACCACGTCCGGCCCGGCCGCGACACCGGCCGACAACGCCGGCCCCGAGGCGTCCAGCAGCACCGGCACCCCCGCGGCCCGAGCGAGCGTCACCAACTCCGCGTAGCCGCTCGCCGAAACGCCCGGCGGCAGACTCCCGGACAACACCAACACCGAGGCGTCCGGCAGCAGTTCGGCCGTGGCCGCGACCACCAGAGCCCATTCCCGCGCGGTCCGCGCGGGCCCGAGTTCGTTGAGCGACGTCGCGCCGCCCGAGTCGGTCTCCACGATCGTCGTGGTGCAGCGCGTCTCGCCCTCCACCGGCACCGCCGTCAACGCGATGTCCGCCGCCGCGAGGTCGGCCCGTATTCGCTCACCCGTGGCACCGCCCAACGGGGCCACCGCGGTGACGGCGACGCCGAGCGAGCGCAGCACGCGTGCGACGTTGACGCCCTTGCCGCCGGCCCGTCCCTCGACCGACGCCGGCCGGTTCGCGCCGTGTCGGATCATGCGTTCCAGGTGGTAGGTGACATCCCAGGCCGGATTCGGCGTCACCGTGACGATCACAACGCCCTCCGCCCGACGGACCCGACGGACCCGACGGACCCGTCCCGAGGCCCGCCGTCGACACCCGCGCCGACCGTGTCCCTCACGACGCGTCCAGCACCACGGACCGGGTGAGGTGCCGCGGCTCGTCCGGGTTCAGGCCGCGGCTCTCCGCGATCGCGACCGCGAGCTTCTGCACCCGGACCAGCTCCGCCATCGGGTCGAGCGCTCCGGCCACGAACGTGCCACCGGTGGCCGCGACCTGCTCGGCCAGGCCCTCGGGTACCGGCCCGAACACCCAGGTGACCCGGTTCGGCGCGGCGATGCTGATCGGCCCGTGCCGGTACTCCATCACCGGGTAGCTCTCCGTCCACGCCCCGGCGGCCTCGCGCATCTTCAGCGCGGCCTCCGCCGCGAGCCCGACCGACCAGCCCGAGCCCAGGAAGGTGAACTGCTCCGCGCCCACGAACTCCGGCTCGGGCAGCCACGCGACGGCCTCCTTCGCGTCCCGTACGGCCCCGTCCAGGTCCGCGCCGACGTGCGCCCGCAGCAGCGCGAGGGCGGTGGTGGCGAACCGGGTCTGCACGACCGAACGCTCGTCGGCGAAGTCGAGCATCACGAGTTCGTCCGCCGCGGTCACGATCGGCGTCCCGGGCGTGCCGGTGATCGCGGTGGTGGCGACCGTGCCCCGGATCTCCGCCAGCAGCCGCAGTACCTCGGTGGTGGTGCCGGAGCGGGTCAACGCGATGACCCGGTCGTAGTCCCGTACGCCCGGGAACTCCGAGGCCGCGAACGCGTCGGTGACGCCGAGCCCGGCCCGCTCGCGCAGCACCGCGTACGCCTGGCCGATGAACCACGAGGTTCCGCATCCGACGATCGCGACCCGCTCACCGGGGCTCGGTAGTCCGGCGCAGTCCGCGGCCAGCGCGGCGGCACGCGCCCACAGATCGGGCTGAGTGGCGATCTCGGCAGTGGTGTGGTTCACGGTCGTCATGACGCTCCCGGGTCCTGGCGCGCAGCACCGCGCGGACTGCGCACTGCTGCACTCGCATGCTTGAAACTATTCATTTGATAGCAGTTTCACGCACGAATGAGCAATGCCGCTCAGCATGATGAGGTCCGATTCACCCGGATTCGATCTGAAATATCCACCACGCTCGTGCCGCGCACCCGGCGACTTCGGCCCTGTCGCCCGCACGCGACCGCCGCTACATTGGCCCGGCTCAGGCGGCCCGGCCCACCCGGCCGGCGCCACGAGCCCACAGCCCGCAGCCCGCAGCCCGCAGCCCGCAGCCCACGCCCCACACACCCGCCCCGCCCCACCCGACGGGAGATCCGTGCACACCGAAGGACGTCCCGCCCCCGACAACCGGACCGCCTGGCAAACGCTGCTCGCCGATCTGGAGGAGCACCGAACCCGGTCACGAGCCATGGGCGGCCCGGCGAAGGTCGCGCGCCACACGGTCGCCGCCCCCGGCCGGATGTCCGCCCGGGCCCGGGTCGCGGCCCTCCTCGACGACGACTCGTTCGCGGAACTGGGCACGCTCACCGGCGGCGCGGACATCCCCGCCGACGCGTTCGTGGCCGGTTCGGGGCTGCTGGACGGCCGCCCGGTGTTCGTGGGCGCCGAGGACTTCACCGTGCAGGGCGGCTCGATCGGCCCCGGCGCCGCCGCCAAGCGGGCCCGGCTCGTCCGGCTGGCCGGTCAGGAACGCGCGCCGCTGGTGACCCTGCTCGAGGGCGCCGGCCACCGGGCGGGCAACGCGCTCGCCGGCCACACGGCCACGCCCAACGACCTCCAGGCCCTGGCCGACCTCGCCGGACTGGTCCCCACCGTCGCGATCGTGCACGGCCCGTCCGCCGGGCACGGCGCGCTCACCGCGCCGCTGTCCGATTTCGTGATCATGGTGGAAGGCACCGGAGCGCTCTTCACCGCCGGCCCACCCCTGGTCGAGGCCGCCACCGGCGAGCGGGTGGACAAGCACACCCTCGGCGGCAGCGGGGTGCACTGCGTAGTCAGCGGCGTCGCGCACAACGCCGTTCGCGACGACGCGGCGGCGCTGCGCCTGGCCCGCCGCTACCTCTCCTACTTCCCGTCACACGCCTGGCAACATCCGCCGTACGCGGGAGCGGACTCGGGCAACACCGACACCGCCCCGCGAGCCACCGAGGCGCTCCTGGACCTGATCCCGCCGGACCCGCGCCGGCCGTACGACGTCAAGACCGTGCTGGCCGAGGTCTTCGACGCGGGCACACTCCTGGAACTGCAGCCGGCCTACGGCGCCTCGATCGTCACCGCGCTCGCCCGTCTCGGCGGCCACGCGGTCGCGGTCCTGGCGAACCAACCCGCGGTCCGGGCGGGCACCATCGACGCGGACGCCGCCGACAAGGCCGCCCGCTTCCTGTCCGTCGCGGGCGCGTTCCACCTGCCGGTGGTCTTCCTCGCGGACAACCCCGGCGTCCTGGCCGGCACCGCCGCCGAGCGTTCGGGTGTGTTGCGCGCCGCGGCCCGACTGTTCGCCGCCCAGCACCGCCTGCGCGTTCCGAAGCTGCACCTGACGGTGCGCAAGGCGTTCGGCTTCGGCAGTTCGGTGATGGCCATGAACCCGTTCGACGCGCAGACCGTGTCGTACGCGCTGCCGGGCGTCACCCTCGGCGGCATCCCGGCCGCCGCGGGCGCCGCCGCCGCGAAGCAGGACGCGGACACCACCCGCCGGCTCACCGCGAACGAGGCGAGCGGCCCGTGGCGCTCGGCGAACGCGCTGTCCTACGACGACGTGATCGCACCGACCGAGGTCCGCGACGCCCTGCTCACCGGCCTGACCCGCGCCCGAGCCCGACTGACCGGCCCGATCGAACCGGACCGCCGCCCCGGCTACCTGCCCTAGAGAGACGTGTCTTGAGGACACGCCCTGGGAGCGCTCCGGAGCCAGGACCTAGGCTCGCCACATGGACGGTTTGGGTGACCTGCTGCGCGGGATCAGGGCCGACGACGCGCTCTTCGACCGACGGGCGCTGCCCCCGGGGACTTCCGTACGGATCACCTCCGGCGCGCCGTTGACCCTGTGCACGGTGGTGCGCGGCAGCGGCCGACTCGTCCCCGAGGACGGCCCCTCCCTCCCGCTGCGCCCGGGTGACGCCGCCCTGGTCCGGGGTCCCGCGCCGTTCACGTTCGTCGCCGACGCGCGCCCGGGGCACGAGACGGGGACGGACTCGGACCCGGACGACGGGGCCTTCGCCGAGTTGCTCTGCGGCTCCTACCGCGCGCACGCCGACATCGGCCGTCGCCTGCCCGCCGCGCTCCCCCAAACCTTGGTCGTCCCCGACGACCAGGGTTGCGAGGCGGTGTTGGGCTTCGTCTCCGCCGAGGTCGCCGCCGACCGGCCGGGCCAGAGCTTCGTCCTGGACCGGCTGCTCGACTGGATGCTGGTCTGTACGCTCCGCGCCTGGTTCGACCGCCCCGAGGCGCATCCGCCCGCGTGGTACCTGGCCCTGGCCGACCCCGTCGTCGGCACCGCTCTGCGCGCGGTCCACGACGCCCCGGCCCGGCCGTGGACGATCGCCGCCCTGGCCGCCGAGGCGGGCGTCTCCCGCACCTCCCTCGCCGAGCGCTTCACCGCCCGGGTCGGCACGCCGCCGCTCACCTACCTGACCGAGTGGCGGATGGCCCTGGCCGCCGAATTGCTCACCGAACCGGACGCCACGGTCGCCGCCGTGGCCCGCCGGGTCGGCTACGCCGACCCGTTCGCCTTCAGCACCGCCTTCAAGCGCGTCCGCGGCCTGAGCCCCACCGCCTACCGCACGACCCACGCGGCGTAACGCCGCTATCGGGGCAGTTGCTCGAACATCCAGCGATGTCCCTCGGGGTCGGCGACGGTGTAGGCGCGCCCGTGCCCGGTGTCGCGCGGCGGCGCCAACACGGTCGCGCCCGCGTCGCGGGCCACGGCGAAGTGCGCGTCCAGGTCGGCGACGTAGACGTGCACGCCGTCCACCACGTAGGGCACGGACAACCACTTGTCCGCGTCCGCGCAGGTCTCGGCGTGCCGCCGGGGCGAGCGGTAGTCGGGCGTCGGCTCGGCGAGCATGATCAGCCCGCCCTCCGGGGTGGCCACCTCACCGTGGCCCACCGAACCGTCCGGCATCATGATCCGAGTCACCTCCCGGAAGCCGAACGCCCGACTCAGCCAGTCCAGCGCGGCGGCGGCGTCCTGGTAGGAGATCATCGGCGTGACGGTCTGCGACATGGTCGACTCCTTCGATCGTGCGATGCTCGCGCTTCCGAGTCTGCTCGCGCCGGGCGCGCCGGTCTTGGACGAACGGGAACAGGCGTGCCCCGACCCCACCCGGTCGCCCCGGACGTACGCACATGTCCCCCGGTTTCTCGCCCATGTCGGCCGGGCCCGGCCCGGATCAAGCTGGACGCATGACGGAAACCACGCAGTTCCCCATCCTCGTTCTCGGCGGCACCGGCAAGACCGGCAGCCGGGTGGTCACCGCGCTCCGCGCCCGCGGCGCCGCCGTGCGTGTCGCCTCCCGCTCCGCCGAGCAGCGCTTCGACTGGACCGACGACCGCACCTGGGGCCCCGCGCTGGCCGGCGTCTCCGCCGTCTACCTGGTGCCCCTGGACGGTGTCCCGACCGGTCCGGCCTTCGTCCGCCGAGCGGCCGACGCCGGGGTCGAGCGCATCGTGCTGCTCTCCGCGCGCGGCACCGACGTCCCCGGCTACTTCGCCGCCGACGACCCCGGCAACCAGGCTCGCCTCGACCTGGAGGCGGCCCTGCGCGCCTCGGGCATCGCATGGACGATCCTGCGTCCGGGCTGGTTCGCGCAGAACTTCAGCGAGGGCTTCTTCCGCGACGAGGTGCGCGCCGGCGAGTTGACGCTGCCGACCGGCGCCGCGTCGGTGTCCTTCGTCGACACCGAGGACATCGCCGCCGTCGCGGTGGCCGCCCTGCTCGACCCCGGCCACGCCGGCGAGACGTACGAGTTGTCCGGGCCCCGGGCGGTGACCTTCGACGAGGCCCTCGCCGAGATCGCCGCCGCGACCGGCCGGCAGGCCCGCTACGTCCCGGTCGACCCGGCCGGGTACACCGCCGAGCTGATCGCCCGGGGCCTGCCCGAACTCGACGCGACCATGTGGGCGTCGGCCCTGAACAGCATCCATCGCGGCCTGGAGGCCAAGATCTCCGACGGCGTGCAGCGCGCGCTGGGCCGCCCCGCCCGCGACTTCACCGACTTCGTCCGCGCGGCGGCCCCGACCGGCGTCTGGTCTGCCTGACCCCACGGCCGGACCGCCCGGCCCGCACCGACCCGACACCGCGCCGGACCCGATGCCGCGATGGGCGGCCGACGACTCGAACAGAGCCGTCGGCCGCCCATCGGCACGCGCGCGCCCGGCCCGGCCCCGGCCGGCTGCGGGACGGCAGGCCCGCCGGCCCGCAGCTAACCCGCCCGATGATCGAATTCACCACCCGTTTGCGCACCCGTATATCGATCCACCGATCACTCGCGCGTCATCCACGCGCGTCATCTTCCGCACGGCCCACTATTCCGCGCGTCGGACTCCCGATCACCGCGCCGAATCGATCTCGCGCGGCCGCACTTCGATTGTCGTATCGATTAGCCGAATAGTGTGCGACGAAGATCGCGGCGGAGATCCTTTACCGCGTCGACACGTCCGCCCTATCCCGCCGATCGTCATCGCACAACCGCGCCCGCCGTCACTCGGATAGCCGAAGAAATCACACACCGCGCACCGCTATTTCCGCGCCGCGTCCGCCGCCCGCACGCATTACCGCCGACCCGACCGAGGAAATCCCGCCCGCCGCTTTCCGCGGGTCCCGCCGGCGGCCCGGCCGCGGCGCCCCGAGGAGCCGGCCCGGGCACCCGCACCGCACCGAGGAGGTCCGCCCCGTGCGTAACGCGCCGGCAGGCGGGCATTCTCAAGACAGGTTCAGGACCGCACGACCGACGCCGATGCCCGACCCGATCCGCACCACCACGAGAAAATTCGACCCCGCAGCATCGGCACTCGGATATCGTCGATCCCCGGCCACGGCAGTGTCGTCGGGCCCGGAACCCCGGGCTCACCGGCGCGACCACGCAGATCAGCGGGCCGTCCCGCACACTGGGGAACCCACAGCTCGAAGCCCCTGCGGACCGACGTGACCCAGGTCACGCTCGCGGAGGCGTAACACTTGTACCGATCGGAGCGATGCCTTGAGTGGCGCCGGCAGCGCCGACGGATCCGGTCCCGCGGATGCGTCATCGATTCGGTGTAGTTGCGGCGCCGCAGCATGCCCGCGTGAACCGAGAGGTTATTTGTGACCCCGAGCTCGTCCAGCACGCTTCCCAACAGAATCGCCGAATCGGAATCTCTGGTGGCGCTCATCGAGCGTGGCCGTGCCGAAGGATCGATTACCGGCGAGGACATACGCCGAGCCTTCGAAACCGATGCCATCCCTGCGACGCAGTGGAAGAGCATCCTCCGTAGCCTCAACGAGGTCCTCGATGAGGCCGGTGTGACCTTGACCGTCAACCCGGTCAAAGAGACCCAACGGAGAGACGTAGCCACAACTCGGCGATCTGTCAAGAAGACGCTATCCACGCGCTCAACCCGTGTCAAGAACACAGAGACCTTGCCCGCGCAAGTCACGCCCGCGGCAACGGAATCGGGAGAGTCCGTCGTGGAATCTGCTCCGAAGCCGAAGAAGGCCGCAGCCAAGAAGAAGGCCGCGGCCAAGAAGACCACCACCACCGAGACGACCGCCGTCGAGTCGCCCGCCCCCAAGGACGGCGACGAGGCACTGGTCGAAGAGGACCTGTTCGACGAGCCCGCCGAGGCGGCGGCTCCCGAGGTCGGTCCGAGCGGCTTCGTCCTCACCACGGACGAGGACGACGCACCGCAGCAGCAGGTCACCACGCCGGGTGCCACCGCGGACCCGGTCAAGGACTACCTGCGGCTGATCGGCAAGGTCTCGCTGCTCAACGCCGAGCAGGAGGTGTCGATCGCCAAGCGCATCGAGGCCGGCCTGTTCGCGTTGGAGAAGCTGGACTCCGAGCCCGGCCTGACCCCGCAGTTCCGGCACGAACTCGAACTCGTCGCCGAGGACGGCAAGCGTGCCAAGAACCACCTTCTGGAGGCCAACCTCCGCCTGGTGGTCTCGCTGGCGAAGCGCTACACGGGTCGCGGCATGCTCTTCCTGGACCTCATTCAGGAGGGCAACGTCGGTCTCATTCGTGCGGTCGAGAAGTTCGACTACACGAAGGGCTTCAAGTTCTCCACGTACGCCACCTGGTGGATTCGCCAGGCGATCACCCGGGCCATGGCCGACCAGGCGCGGACCATCCGCATCCCGGTCCACATGGTCGAGGTGATCAACAAGCTGGCCCGCGTGCAGCGCCAGATGCTCCAGGACCTGGGCCGCGAGCCCACCCCGGAGGAGCTGGCCAAGGAACTCGACATGACCCCGGAGAAGGTCGTCGAGGTGCAGAAGTACGGCCGCGAGCCGATCTCCCTGCACACCCCCCTCGGCGAGGAGGGCGACAGCGAGTTCGGTGACCTCATCGAGGACACCGAGGCGATCCGGCCGGCCGACGCGGTCAGCTTCACGCTGCTCCAGGAACAGCTCCACTCGGTCCTGGACACCCTCGCCGAGCGCGAGGCCGGCGTGATCTCGATGCGCTTCGGGCTCACCGACGGTCAGCCCAAGACGCTCGACGAGATCGGCAAGGTCTACGGGGTCACCCGTGAGCGGATCCGCCAGATCGAGTCGAAGACCATGTCGAAGCTGCGCCACCCGTCCCGCTCCCAGGTGCTGCGCGACTACCTGGATTAGGCAGCAGGACCCCGGGTACGGACGGACCGCCACACCGGCGGCCTCCGTCCGTACCCGGCGCCACACCTTCCGTGCCACGCCCCGGCGTCGCCGTCAGGGCGTCAGGGCGTCAGCCGATGCGGACCGCGGAAGAGGAACGTCGCGTCCCGGATCGACGGCAGGTCCAGGAGCAGCATCAGCAGTCGGCCCAGCCCCAGGCCCAGACCGCCGTGCGGCGGGATGCCGTAGCGGAAGCAGTCCAGGTAGGACGCGAGCGGTGCCGCGTCCAGGCCCTTCTCGCGCAGTTGGGCGAGCAGTCTTTCGTGACGGTGCTCGCGCTGCGCGCCCGTGGTGATCTCGACGCCCTTCCACAGCAGGTCGAAGCTCTCGGTGAGCGTGGGGTCGTCGTCCGGACGCAGGTGGTAGAACGGCCGGATCCCGGCCGGGAAGCGGGTCACGAAGACGAACTCGTGCCCGGTCTCCGCCGCGATCGACGCGGACAGCGCGCGTTCGCCCTCCGGGTCCAGGTCGACCCGGGTACCGGTCGGGTCCCACCCCTCGGCCCGCAGTCGGCGCAGCGCGTCGGCCATCGTGATCCGCGGGAACGGCAACTCGGGGACGGTCACCTCGACGCCGAGGAGTGCTTCGATCGACGCCCCGTGCACGGACCGGACGTCGTCCAGTACCGCCCGCAACAACCGCTCCTCGAAGGCCATCACGTCCTCGACCCCGTCGATCCAGGCCAGTTCGGCGTCGACGCCGGTGAACTCGGTGGCGTGCCGGGACGTGTAGGACGGCTCGGCGCGGAAGACCGGGCCGATCTCGAAGACCTTGTCGATGCCGGCCGCGATCGCCATCTGCTTGTAGAACTGTGGCGACTGGGCCAGGTAGGCCGGGCGGCCGAAGTAGTCGACGGTGAACACCTCGGCGCCGGATTCGGACGCGGTGCCCATCAGCTTGGGTGTGTGCAGCTCGGTGAAGCCCTCCGCCGCGGTGACCCGACGCATCGCCTGTTCGACGGTGCTCTGCACGTCGAGCACCAGCCGTCGGTCGGGGCGCCGGAGGTCGAGGAATCGCCAGTCGAGTCGACGGTCCGGGCCGGTGTGGGCGTCGATCGGCAGCCCGGGTTCGGCCCGCGAGAGGATCTCGACCCGCTCGGGAAGCAGTTCCAAAGCGCCGAGTCGGACCACGTCGTTGGCCACGACCCGGCCGGTGATCCGGACCGCCGACTCGGGGGTGACCTGCTCGAAGGCGGCCTCGATCGGGTCGTCGGCGCCGACGCGGCGGTGGGTGACCTGGACCCGACCGGTGTGGTCGCGCACCACGACGAACTGCATGCGGCGCTGCCGGCGCAATGTGTCGACCCACCCGTGGACGGTGACCCTCTCGTCGAGATGTTCGGACAGGTCGCGGACGAGGGCGCGCGGCATGGCGGCAACTCCCTTGGTTGCGGGCGCGTTGGTCGCGCCGGGTACGGCGGGTGGTAGACGGCCACCCGAGGAGATCGTCAGCGTAGGTGGCCGGGTCGGCGGTGTCGCCGGATTAAACGGCGGCGGGAGGCACGGGGTGGAGCGGGGGCGAGGCAACGCCGGCCGGCCGCCGGGCACCGGGCCCGCCGCGCCACAGCCTGCGATCGGGCCTGCGCGGGCGACCCGACAGGGCGGTACATCTGCCGACTTGTCCGCCCGTGTGGGCACCAACTGCCGTTTGCAGCACGGGGATTGATGACCAGCCGCGTTACCTGCGGTTTACCATCGGCGGTGTGCCGCACCACCCCCAACCGGCGGCCGCGAGGTGTCGAGATCATGACCGAGAACGCTGGAGACCGAGTGTGGTCGACGGAGCCCGCCGGTGAGCGACCGCCGCCGGGCATCGATGTCAACGTGCCGAGCGTCGCGCGCATCTACGACTTCCTGATCGGCGGGAAGGACAACTACGCCGCCGACCGCGAGGTGGCCCGCAAGTTGATCGCGGTGGCGCCCGATCTCGAACACGACGCCGGCGCCCATCGACGGATCCTGCACCGGGGCGTGCGCTTCCTGGTCGAACAGGGCATCCGCCAGTTCGTCGACATCGGATCGGGTCTGCCCACCGCGCAGAACACCCATCAGGTCGCCCAGGCGATCGCGGCTGAGACCACCGTGGTCTACGTCGACAACGACCCGATCGTGCTCGCGCACGGTCGCGCGCTGCTCGCCGAGAACGACCGCACCACGGTGATCACCGCCGACCTGCGCGAGCCCGAGTCGATCCTGAAGAACCCGGACCTGCTGCGCCTGATCGACTTCGATCGGCCGATCGCGTTGATGCTGCTGGGCGTGATCCACCACATCAACGACGACGAGGATCCGGCCGGGCTGGTGCGCACCTACCTCGACGCGTTGCCGTCCGGGAGTTGGCTGTTCCTGACCCACTTCCTGCACAGCGGCCCGGAGTCGGAGCAGTTGGAGCGGGTCA
Source organism: Embleya sp. NPDC127516 (assembly GCF_044765325.1). Taxonomy (NCBI): domain Bacteria; kingdom Bacillati; phylum Actinomycetota; class Actinomycetes; order Kitasatosporales; family Streptomycetaceae; genus Embleya; species Embleya sp. NPDC127516. Next base: position 161,176 of record NZ_JBIWJT010000008.1, read on the forward strand.
TGCAGGGCTCGCACAAGAGCGGGCGCTTCCGCGAGCGCGAGGAGATCGCGGCCTACCTGGAGGGTCTGGAGACGGCCGACCCGGGCCTGGTCTACATCGACCTGTGGCGGCCCGAGGAGCCGGTGGACGAGGCGACCCTCTCGGTCACCCAGCGCCTGGTCCTGGGCGCGGTGGCCCGCAAGCCGTAGCCGGGGCGGTCGTCACCGCTTCGCGCGCTGGTCGGTGCCGGCGAGCTTGCCGGTGCCGATCGCGATCCGGTTCCAGGTGTTGACGGCGAGGATCAGGGCCATCAGGTGGGCCAGTTCGCCTTCGTCGAATCGGTCTGCGGCCCGGGCGTAGACGTGGCCCGGGACGCCGTCGGCGGCGACCAGGGTCAGCGCCTCGGTCAGCGCGAGGGCGGCCCGTTCCCGCTCGGTGAAGAAGTGCGCGGCCTCGCGCCAGAGCGCGACCAGGGCCAGGCGTTCGTCGTTCGCGCCCGCGTTGTGCGCGTCGGTCCAGTGCATGTGCAGGCAGTACGCGCAGCCGTTGAGCTGCGAGACGCGGATCTGGACCAGTTCGACCAGCGCGGGGTCCAGTCCCTCCCGAGCGGCGGCGTCGAAACCGATCAGGGCCTTGAACACCTTGGGTACGGCGCGGGCGAAGTCGACGCGGCGGGCCTCGGGATCGGGGTGGGAAGGGGGTTCGGGGGCGGCCTCGGTGGGCCGTTCGGTGCGGTGCTCGCTGCTCATGTCGACGAAGCTCATGTGACGAAGGTAGGCGCGAAAGAGACCTGGTATAGGGTGCAGTTCCATGTCGGAAGACGAGGTCAATTCCGCCGAGTGGAGCGGCCGTGACCTGCATCTGGAGTTGTCCGGTACGGGCAGCCGGCGGGCGGTGCTGATCGGGGCGATCCGGACGGCGATCCGCACCGGTCGGCTGGCACCGGACACGCCGCTGCCGCCGTACCGGTCACTCGCCGCCGATCTGGGCATCGCCCGGAACACGGTCGCCGACGCGTACGCCGAGCTGGTTGCGGAAGGCTGGCTGACGGCGCGTCAGGGCTCCGGGACCCGGGTCGCCCGGCGGGTCGAACCGCTCGCCGCGCCGCGCCGCCGCGCCCGCACCGAACTGCCCGCGCGGTCCGCCGGCTCGACCCACAATCTGCGCCAGGGGCAGCCGGACGCGGCGTCCTTCCCACGTACCGCGTGGGTCGCGTCCGCCCGCCGGGCGCTGAACGCCGCGCCGAACGAGGCGTTCGGACCCGGCGATCCGCAGGGGCGTCCGGAGTTGCGGGCCGCGCTGACCGATTACCTCGCGCGGGTGCGCGGGGTGCGTACCCATCCGGATCGCATCGTGATCTGCTCCGGCTTCGCGCACGCGTTGCGGCTGCTGTTCGCCGGTGTGCTGCGCGGGCCGGCCGCCGTGGAGTCGTACGGGCTCGCCTTCCACCGCTCGATCCTGGACGCGGCATCGATCCGCACGCTGCCCCTGGACATCGACGAACAGGGCGCCGACACCGACGCTTTGGCCGCGCGGGCGAACGCGCGCGTGGCCGTGCTGACGCCGGCTCACCAATTCCCCACCGGCGGCCCGTTGTCGCCCGAGCGACGGGTCGCCGTGCTGGACTGGGCACGGGCCCGGGGCGGGATCGTGCTGGAGGACGACTACGACGGCGAGTTCCGCTACGACCGGCGTCCGGTGGGCGCGGTCCAGGGCATGGATCCGGACCGCGTGGTGTACGTGGGCTCGGTCAGCAAGAGCCTGTCCCCCGCGATCCGGCTCGGCTGGATGGTGTTGCCCGAGCACCTGGTCGACGACGTCCTGGCGGTGAAGGGCCTGCGCGAGGCGTGGGCCGGTGTCACCGATCAGCTCACCCTCGCCGACTTCATCGAGGGCGGCCACTACGACCGGCACATCCGCCGGATGCGCCGGCGCTATCGCGCCCGCCGGGACCATCTGCTCGCCGCGTTGGCCGAACACGCCCCGCACGTCACCGCGACCGGCATCGCCGCCGGCCTGCACGCCGTGCTGCGCCTGCCGCCCGGCACCGAGTCCGCCGCGGTCAAGGCCGCCACCTGGCAGGGCCTGGCCCTCGACGGCCTGGCCGCCTTCCGCCACCCGGACGCGACGGGCTCGGCTCCGGACGGCCTGGTGGTCGGCTACGCGACGCCCCCGGACCACGCGTACCCGGCGGCGGTGGAGGCGCTGTGCCGGTCACTGCCGCCGGCGGAGGGCGAGTAGGGCGGACTTCGGGCGCGGGCGGCGCCGCGCTTCGGGGCACGTGCGCCCGCCGGTCACATCGTCCGGGTCGGCGGCATGCCCGAGCGGCCCGAGGCGGGGGTCTTGACCGCCAGGATCTGGTTGACGCCGATGCGGTTCTGTTCGAAGGCCAGGGCCGAGGCGGCCATGTACAGGCGCCAGACCCGGACCCTGCCCGGTGAGGTCAGCCGGGTGGCGCGGTCCCGGGCGGCCTCCAGGTTGGCCACCCACGCGCGCAGCGTGGTCGCGTAGTGCTCGCGCAGCGCGTGCACGTCCCGCACCTCGAAGCCCGCCTCCTCCAGCACCGACACCGTGCTGCCCACCGGCGTCAGCTCGCCGTCCGGGAAGACGTAGCGGTCGATGAACTCGTCGACGTGGTAGGCGGATTCGTCCCGCGCAGGGCGGCGGGCGATCTGGTGGTTGAGCAACCGGCCGCCGGGACGCAGGAGTTCGTACAACGAGTCGGCGTACTCACGGAAGCGGATCCGGCCCACGTGTTCGGCCATGCCGATCGAGGAGATCGCGTCGTAGGGGCCGTCGGCGTGTTCGCGGTAGTCCTGGATCCTGATCTCGACCCGGCCGGTCAGCCCCGCCTCGGAGACCCGTTTGCGGGCCAGGTCGGCCTGTTCGCGCGAGATGGTGATGCCGACCACCTGCACGCCGTAGTGCTCGGCGGCGTGCAGCGCCATCGACCCCCACCCGCAGCCCACGTCCAGCAGCCGCATCCCCGGGCCCAGCGCCAGCTTGCGGCAGACCAGGTCGAGCTTGGCCCGCTGGGCGTCCTCCAGGGTCGCGTCGGGGCGGTCCCAGTAGGCGCACGAGTAGACCATCGAGGGGCCCAGGATCAGCGCGTAGAACTCATTGCCGACGTCGTAGTGGTGCCGGATCGCCTCCTGGTCGCGGCGCAGGCTGTGCAGCATGCCCCGGCGGCGGCGGACCTCCTCGGCGGGCGCGGGCGGCGGTACCGGCAGGCCGGTCAGGGTGAGCGCCTCGCCCATCGGGCGCAGCGCGCCGAGCGCGGCCCGCACGGACGGCAGCGGGCGCTCGGGGTGGTGGGTGCGGATGGCGACCGCCTTGGCCGCCGGGGCGCTCACGGGCGGCGGCTCGTCGCGGTGCAGGGCGATGCCGGCCAGTCGGTCCAGCGCGTCGTAGAGGTCGCCGTCCACGTCCAGGTCGCCGGACACCCAGCCGCGCGCGAAGCCCAGCTCGCCCGGCTTCCACATCAGCCGGCGCAGCGCGCGTCGGTTGCGGACGACCAGGGTCGGGCCGTCCGGAGGCCCCGCCTCGCTGCCGTCCCAGGCCCGGATCCGAATCGGCGACGGGCGGCCGAGTACCTGCTGGGTCAGCGCGGCCAGGCGGTTGGCGGTGTGCGGCATGACGGATTCCTCCGCGGTGTGGAACCCCGGACTCCCGATCCGGGCTACACCGTTGCCCCTACCCCAATCGACGCGGAGCGCGAACGGAATTGCTCCGTCCGGGGCGGATCACCGCCCCGGACGGAGCACATCGTGTCCGGCCGGTCACAGCACCTTGGACAGGAACGCCTTCGTGCGGTCGTGCTGCGGGTTGCTCAGCACCTCGCGGGGCACCCCCGCCTCGACCACGAGTCCGTCGTCCATGAACACCAGCGAGTCGCCGACCTCGCGCGCGAAGCCCATCTCGTGGGTGACCACGATCATCGTCATGCCCTCCTCGGCGAGGCCGCGCATGACGTCGAGGACCTCGCCGACGAGTTCGGGGTCGAGCGCGGAGGTCGGCTCGTCGAACAACATCAGCTTGGGGTCCATGGCCAGCGCGCGGGCGATGGCCACCCGCTGCTGTTGGCCGCCGGAGAGCTGGGCGGGGTAGGCGTCCGCCTTGTCGCCCAGGCCGACCCGCTCCAGGAGTTGGTGCGCGCGCTCCCGGGCGGCGGGCTTGCTGATGCCCTTGACCTGGGTGGGCGCCTCCATGATGTTGCCCGCGGCGGTCATGTGCGGGAAGAGGTTGAAGCGCTGGAACACCATGCCGATGTCGCGCCGCTTGAGCGCGACCTCGCTGTCGCGCAGCTCGTAGAGCTTGCCGTCCTTCTCCCGGTAGCCGACGAGTTCGCCGTCCACCCACAACCGCCCGGCGTTGACCTTCTCCAGGTGGTTGATGCAGCGCAGGAAGGTGGACTTGCCGGAGCCGGAGGGGCCGACGATGCACATGACCTCGCCGGCGCCTACCTCCAGGTCGATGCCCTTGAGCACCTCCAGCGGGCCGAACGACTTGCAGACGTCCTCGGCCTTGACCATGGGTTGCCCGGAGCCGGCCGCCCCGGGCGCGGGCTTGTCGAAGTTGGTCGTCATCGGATCTCGACTCCCGAACGCCGGGTCGGGAACAGGTTGGCCCTGATCCGCTGGAGCGGGGTGGGCGGCAGCGCCCGGCTGGCCCCGCGCGAGAAGCGGCGTTCCAGGTAGTACTGGCCGATGCTGAAGACGGTGGTCAGCAGCAGGTACCAGAAGCAGGCCGCGAAGAGCAGCTCCATCACCGCGAGGTTGTTGGTGTACACGTCCTTGGCCTTCTGCAGCACCTCGGGGTAGACCACCACGCTGGCCAGCGAGGACGTCTTGAGCATGTTGATGAACTCGTTGCCGGTGGGCGGCACGATCACCCGCATCGCCTGCGGCAGCACGATCCGGCGCAGGGTACGGCCCTTGGACATGCCGAGCGCGTGGGCCGCCTCGGTCTGGCCCTCGTCGACGGACTGGATGCCCGATCGCACGATCTCGGCCATGTACGCGCCCTCGTTGATGCCGAGGCCGAGCAGCGCCGCCCAGATCGGGGTGATCAAGTTGTTGGTGTTATGGCCGAACATGGTCGGGAAGATCAGCGCGAGGTTGCCCCAGATGAGCAACTGGACCAGAACCGGCGTGCCGCGGAAGAACCAGATGTAGACCGACGAGACGGTCGCGGTGACCGGATTGCCGGACAGTCGCCCGATCGCGGCGAGCACGCCGAGTACGAGCCCGAGCGCCATCGAGTAGAGGCTGATCTTCAGCGTGTTGACTGCGCCCTTGATGATCTGTTCGTCGAACAGGTACTCGCCGGTCACGCTCCAGTGGATCTTCGCGTTCGCGAACGCGTTGATCAGGAGGCCGACCAGGGCCAGAACCACGACGGCGGCGACCCAACGGCCGTAGTGCGGCACGGGGATCGCTTTGATGTGTTCCCGTTTGGCCGGCTGTTTGTCGGCCGCGGGGGTTGGGGGTGTGGTCACGGGAAGGTGACCTCCTCTTGGAGCACGAGTGCGGGCGCGGGCACGGGGTGGCCCGGTGGGACGGTCCGCCGGGTCCGGCCCCGCCGCCGCTGGGCGGGCGGGGCCGGACCTCGGATCAGGAGGTGCCGCCGTTGATGGTGACCTCGGTGACGGCGCCGGCCTCGACCTTCCAGTTGTTCAGGATCTTGGCGTACTCGCCGTTCTTGATCAGCGCCTCCAGGGCCGACTTCAGCGCCTGCTGGAGCTGCTGGTTGTCCCTGCCGACGCCGATGCCGTAGAGGCCGGCATCGATCTGTTCGCCCGTGACCTCGAAGTCCTTGCCGTCACCGGAGGTCTGCGCGTTGTACGCGGCGACCGGGAAGTCGTTGAGGTCGGCGACGGCGGCACCGCTCTTGAGCTTGAGCAGGGCCTCGCCGTCGTGCTCGTACTTCTGGATCGTGATCGCGCCCTTGCCCGACTCCTCGCACTTCTTGGACTGGGCGGTGGCGACGTCCTCGTTGGTCGTCGCCTGCTGGAGCGCGACGATCTTCCCGCACAGGTCGTCGAGCGACTTGATGTTCTGCGGGTTGCCCTTCTGCACCAGGATCGAGGTGCCGGCGCGGAAGTAGTCGACGAACGCCAGGCCCTGGCCCTGCCGCTCCTTCTTGTCGGTCATCGCGGACATGACCAGGTCGAAGCGCTTGGAGGTGATCCCGGTGATCAGCGAGTCGAACGGGGAGTTCTTGTACTCGTACTTGACACCGAGCTGCTTGCTGAGCGCGGCGGCCAGCTCGGGGTCCACGCCGACGGCCTTGCCGCCCTTCATGAACTCGATCGGTGCGTACGCGATCTCCGAGCCGATCTTGAGCTTGCCGGACTTCTGGACGTCCGGCGGGAGCATCTTGAAGAACGGCGCGTTCTCGTCCTTCTTGCCGAGCGCGCTGTCGCCGCCATCGTCCCCACAGCCGGTCAGGAGCATGGAGCCCGCGACCAGGGTTGCGGCACAGGCGATCAGGCGGCGGTGGGTAAGGCGTCCGCTCATGTGCGGGTTCCTCCAGGTATGAGGGGACAGGGTGGCCGGCATGGCACGAGCTGACTCGCGGTGCCCGATCTGCGGGCGGTTTGGGCGAATCCGGGATCGAGCTATGGGCATGAATGATTTCCTGGTGCTCTGTACGGGACAATGGGACAGATTGTTAATTACGAAGATCCAATTTGACAGAATGTCAAGCAGCGATGGGGACATTTCATCCCATCGGGCGATTTTCCAGGGCATACCGAAACGGCTCTGGCCGGCCGGGGTCTACGCGCATTGGCGTGATACTCGCCGGACGGCGCGTGAGCCGGCGCGGGCGATGCCGGTCCCCCGGCGCAGCAGGAGCGCCACGTCGATCGCGGCGACACCGATCGCGGTGGCGAACGGAACGGCGGGGCGTCGGCCGCCGAGCAGCGCGCCCGCGGCGGCCAGTACGCCGGCACCGGCCAGCGCGAGCCGGCCGGCCCGGTCCGGTCGGCCGTACGCGAGCAACGCGGTGGCGCCGAGCAGCGGCAGCGGGGTGAGCGTGCGGATCCCGGTCGGGCCGAGCCGGTGCGGCAGGCCGCGTACGCCGCCCGCGTGGTCGACACCCAGGTCCGGCAGCGCGTCCGCCAGATGCGCGCCACAGCCCAGCAGCGCGGCGGCGGAGACGACCCACCACGCGGGCGCGGGCCGCCCGGGCAGCCCGAACGCGACGAACGCGGGCAGACTCGCGAAGCCGACCGCGTAGGGCACCCAGGACCCGACGGTGCCCTTGACCCCGAGGTCGTACGCCCACGCGGCACCCACCCCGACCAAATGCGCGGTGCCCGCCGCCGGCCCCGACGCGTAGGACAGCGGTACGCACGCCACGAGCGCGGTTCGGGCGGCGAGTGCCACCCGTTCGGCCGTGACCAGGTCGGCGACGACCGGCTTGCCGATGCGCCCGGCGGCCCGATCGCGGTCCGCGTCCACCGCGTCGTTGCACCAGCCGACCGACAACTGCCCGCTGAGCACCGCCGCGCCGACGAGCGCGCAACCCTTGGCGTCGCGCCCGGCCGCGACGGCGAGCGCGGTGGTCAGGGCCGTGACGGCGAGCGTCGGACCGAGGTGGCAGGCGAACAGGAGGCCGAGCACGGGCGCGTGTTCGGCGGGACGCCCGCCGGGGTGTGCGGGGGTGTGCGGGGTGGCTCCGCTCGGCGTGGCGGCTTCACTCACGTGGGTGTCCTCTCCGGGTAGCCGGCGTACGTCCGGCGCATGCGAGCGACGAGTGCGGGCAAACGACGTGGGTTCGGTGTTCCCGCTGGGCACTGTTCCAGCGTTCCCGCTCGCCGCCGGTTCCGTTCGCCGCCCAGCGTCTTCGCTCCTCATCCAGCCGGGGATACGCCATGACCCGCATCGCAGCCGTCCGTGGCGCACTGCCGCCGCACCGATACCCGCAAGCCGAGATCACCGAGGCGTTCGCGGCGATGTGCCTGCCCGCCGGCGCCGATCGCCGCGTCCTGGATCGGCTGCACGCGAGTGCCCGGGTGCACACCCGCCATCTGGCGCTGCCGCTGGACCACTACGCCAAGCTCGACGACTTCGGCGCCGCCAACGACGCCTACCTGGACGTCGCGGTCGAGCTCGCGGCCGAGGCGGTCGAGTCCGCGCTCGGCGCCGCCGGGCTCAGCGCGCGCGACCTGGACCTGATCGTGTTCACCACGGTGACCGGCCTCGCGGTGCCCTCGATCGACGCGCGCCTGGTCGGCCGGCTCGGCCTGCGCGCGGACATCAAGCGGCTGCCGGTGTTCGGCCTCGGCTGCGTCGCGGGCGCCGCCGGCATCGCCCGCCTGCACGACTACCTGCGCGGGTGGCCCGAGCACGTCGCCGCGCTGGTCTCGGTCGAGTTGTGCTCGCTCACCCTCCAGCGCGACGACGCCTCGATCGCCAATCTGGTCGCGGGCGCGCTGTTCGGCGACGGCGCGGCCGCGGTGATCGCCTGCGGCGACGCGCGGACCGGGCCCGGGCGCGGACCGCGGGTGGTCTCCAGCCGCAGTCGCATGTATCCGGACTCGGCCCGGGTGATGGGCTGGGACGTGAGCGGCTCCGGGTTTCGGATCGTGCTCGGCTCGGACGTCCCCGACGTGGTCCGCGAGTATTTGGGCGGCGACGTGCGGACCTTCCTCGCCGAACACGACCTGACCCCGGCCGACATCACCGCGTGGGTCTGCCACCCGGGCGGCCCGAAGGTGCTCGAGGCGGTCGCCGAGACGCTCGAACTCCCGGCCGGCGCCCTGGACCTGACGTGGCGTTCGCTGGCCTCGACCGGAAACCTGTCGTCCACCTCGGTGCTGCACGTGCTGCGCGACACGATGGCCGCCCGGCCCGATCCCGGTACGCCGGGCCTGATGATCGCGATGGGCCCGGGGTTCTGCTCCGAGCTCGTCCTCCTGGAGTGGTAGGTCGGGGATGTACTGGTATTTCGCACTGGTGGGCCTGGTCGCCCTCGAACGCGTCGCCGAGTTGGTGGTCTCCCGGCGCAACCTGGCCTGGAGCCTGGCCCGGGGCGGCGTGGTCAGCGGACAGGGGCACTACCCGCCGATGGTCGTGCTGCACGTCGGCCTGCTGGCCGCGTGCGTCCTGGAAGTGGGGCTGGGCGACCGACCGTTCGTGCCCTGGTTCGGGTGGTCGATGTTCGCCCTCGTGCTCGCCGCGCAGGCGCTGCGCTGGTGGTGCATCACGGCGCTGGGGCCGCGCTGGAACACCCAGGTCGTGGTGGTGCCGGGACTTCCGCTGGTGCGCACCGGGCCGTACCGGCTGCCCTGGTTGCCGCACCCCAACTACGTCGCGGTCGCGGTCGAGGGCCTGGCCCTGCCGCTCGTGCACGGCGCGTGGGTCACCGCGCTCGCGTTCACCGGACTCAACGCCGCGCTGATGGTGGTCCGGATCCGCTGCGAGTCGACCGCGCTGTCGGCGGCGACCGCGTGATCGACCTGCTCGTCGCCGGCGGTGGGCCGGCGGGTCTGGCCACCGCGATCCACGGCGCGCTCGCGGGGCTGCGCGTGGTGGTCGTGGAGCCGCGGCCGGCGCCGGTGGACAAGGCGTGCGGCGAGGGGCTGATGCCGACGGGCGTTGCCGCGCTGGCCCGGCTGGGGATCACGCCCGCGGGGCGGCCGTTGGCCGGGATCCGGTACCTGGACACCCGGCACGCGGTGCAGGCGAGATTCCGGGAGGGACCGGGACTGGGCGTACGGCGGACCACGCTGCACGCCGCGCTGTACGAACGGGCGCTGGCGCTGGGCGTGGAGCACAGGGTCGGGCGGGTCACCGACGTGCGGCAGGACGCGCACGGGGTGACCGCGGCCGGGCTGAGCGCGCACTGGCTGGTGGCCGCCGACGGCCTGCACTCTCCGATCCGGGCCACCCTCGGGCCCGCCGTGCCGGATCGCCGGGCCCGGCGGTACGGGCTGCGCCGGCACTTCGAGGTCGCACCGTGGACCGACTTCGTCGAGGTGCACTGGTCGCCGCGCGGCGAGGCGTACGTGACGCCGGTGGGCCCGGACCTGGTCGGCGTCGCGATGCTGGGGCCGCGCGGTCGTTCCTACGACGACCACCTCGCCGCCTTCCCGGCGCTGCGGGATCGGTTGGCGGGCGCGGCGGCCGGCGAGGTGCGCGGCGCGGGGCCACTGCGCCGCCGGGTCCGCACCCGGGTCGCGGGCCGCGTCCTGCTCGTCGGCGACGCGGCCGGCTACACCGACGCGCTCACCGGCGAGGGCGTCGCGCTGGCCCTGGCCTCGGCCCGAGCCCTGGTCGCCGCCCTCGTCGCGGGCAGCCCCGAACGCTACGAATCCGACTGGCGCCGGCTCTCCCTCCGCCACCGCCTGCTCACCGAATCCCTCCTCACCGCCCGCTCCCACCCACACACGGCCCGCCTGATCGTCCCCGCGGCCCACCGCCTGCCACGGGTGTTCGGCACGATCGTCAACGCGTTGGCGTAGGTCGGGATCGGGGCCGCGGGACTGCGGGATCGGGGGATCACAGGACCGCGGGATGACGGGATCGGGGACCGTATTGCCCAGGCGCGCCCGAGGAGGGCGCACACTCCGGCGGGGATCGCCCCGCTGTCCGGAGCCTGTGGCAACGTCCGGCGGGCTTCCACGGCGCCACCCGAATCGTCGTCTTCGGGATGGACCCGATCGCCGCGCCGTAGCCGACACCGGGATCGGAACGGCCCCGACGCCGTGCCGCTTCGAGGGCCGGGGCCGTCCCTCCATCTCCTTCTACGGAGCCTGCCAGGGAATCGACGGCCCGCAGTCCACCCGACCGTGCGGCCCGTCGTGCCACACCCACTGTCCATCACCGGTCACCGTGACGCCGTGCTCCTCGCGCGGGGGTTCACCCCGCGCACGCCACGCTGCGTAGGCGTCCTCGATCTCCCGCCACAGGTCGCGCGGCCCGCCCTCGTTCACCTCGAACGAGTGGGCGTCCGGTACGTAGTCGACGGAGGCCCAGGACTGCCCGTCGGCGTACCACGTGGTGAACTCCCCGGCGTGCGCTCCCCTCCCGAAGAACGTGCGCTGCTCGACATCGGGCAGCCGAAGCCCGATCGCGAAATCCGCGTGCTCCTCCTGAAGGGGTCGCGGATCCGTCGTCGTGTGGCGGACCCTGCCCACGCTCGGGTCGGCGATGACGTCACCCACGAAGCGCCGGGCCTCGAACCTCGGGCGCTGCGACCGGGCCCACATGAAGTTGACGTTGCCCACGAATCGGCCCGAGGCCGTGCCGTCGGCCGCGACGACCAGGCGCAGGAGACCGGAGTTGTGGAAGGCCGTGCCCCAGGGCGTGAGGATCACCCCTCCGGGCCGGACCTGTTCCACCCACGCGTACGGCACGCGTTGTACCGCCATGGTGGCGGCAATCCGGTCGTAGGGGGCACCTTCCTTGTAGCCGTGCAGCCCGTCGCCGACGATCAGGGTCGGTTCCGAGCCGCAGCCGCGCAGGGACTCCTGGGCCTGGATCGCCACGAGTGGATCCACCTCGATCGAGGTCACCCGGCCGGCGGTGAGCGCGGTGGCCAACAGCGCAGTGGACCACCCGGTGCCGGTACCGATTTCGAGGATGTCGTGATCCGGTTCGACGTCGAGTTGTTCGAGCATGTGCCGCACGAGGGAGGGTTGCGACGCCGACGATGTCGGGATCAGGCTCCCGCCCGGCATGCCGTCATCCATCTGAGTCACAAGCGGGATGTCGGCCGCCACGGCTTCCGCCCACGCCTCGGGGTCGGTGTCGCGGTCGATCAGGGCGTCGTCACTCCCCCACACCACCCCCGGGACGTACGAGCGCCGGGGCGTGTCCGCGAAAACTGCGTCCCAGTCGACCAAGGTGCTCACTTGTCCTTCTCCTTGTCGCGGTCCCTGTCCTTCGGCGGCACGGGCCTGTCCCACTGGCCGTCCCGCTGCCGTTGGGGGGTCTTGGCGTCGCCGTCCTTGTCGTCCTTGGCGTGGTTCCCCATCGTCTTGCCTCCCGAGTTGTCGTGTGTCGAGCCGATGCCAGTCGGTGGAGGCGTAGGTATCGCCGTCATCGCTCCTTCTCCTCCTCGTCGAGCAGGAACGGAGGTTCCGCCCAATCGGCCACCGCACCCAACGGGCAACCGACTCGCTCCAGGTCGGACAACAACGCGAACCACTCCGGGCCGACCGGCGGTTGCACGGTCGCCAACATGCCCCTGTCCACGGCGCACAACTCCGTAAGCGTGCCGTCCGGCCGAAGCGTCGCGTCTTCCCCGCCGACGTATCTCACGCTCCGATACAGAATCGGCGAAGGCGGCCGAAGAATGACCAAGTCCCGTACCTGACAAGCGAATTCAATCCCACTACGCAAGCGCAGATGAACCTGTCGCCCTCGCACGTCCATAAGCACACCCTCGCGACCCGAATAGGCGTCACGACACCACGCGTGCCGATAGCGCTCGAAGAACGCGAGCCCCCGGTCGAGATCCTCCTGCGTGCTCCCCGAAACCCGCTGCCGCGTGGTCATCGCACGTTCCGCCCACCCGAGCGCGGCGCGCGAATCCACAGCAACAACCGCGAACGCAAACGTAGTCGCGGCTCCCGGAGTGGGGTGAACGCAGCGGTATCGGCGTCCGCCCCGCCGACCCACTCCCGAATCAGCACCCTCAACCGCTCGTCCTGCCAGTCGCGATCCTCCGCCGGAACCGGCACCGAAGCACGTTGAGTCCACCCGAATTGATATGCCATCGTGGGTACGTGTCCTTTCTGTGAGGGGCACGCAGGGAGTGGGGCGACTCGCCAAAGTTGAGCCCCACTCCCTACGCCCGTCGCAGCCCCACCCTTCGGCCTGCGACGTTTTGAGCAAGGGATTGCCTCTCCCTTCCGTACACGGTCTGTCGCTCTGCGTCCCCATCATGAGGTGGGAGAGCTAGCCTGTGCATCTCGGCATCGTTTCCGATTTGCGGTGGAACGGAAGGGGGAACGCCCGTGCGATACCAAGAGAAAGACCTCGAACCCCAAGGCTCGCCACGGCAGATGTTCGGGCGGGAGATTCGGGTCAAGCGCAAGAGCGTGGGCATGTCACTGACGGCGTGCGCGACGATCCTGGGCTACAGCAAGGCGGCGATGTCTCGATACGAGACCGGCGAGAGCACCATCCCACCGGACATGCCGGCAAAACTGGATATTGCCTTCGAGACGGACGGGTTCTTCGTACGGCTTTACCAGATGGTGGAGCACGACCAATTCCCGGACCGTTATCGCGGGTTCATGGCGCTGGCGGCGAAGGCAGAGGCGATCCTGGAGTACTCGGCGCTCACCGTGCCTGGGTTGTTGCAGATCCCTGCCTACGCCCGCGCGCAGTTCAGCAGGTTTGTGCCCAGGTGGCCGGACCCCGAGATCGAACGAAAAGTTGCCGCACGCGTCAATCGGCAAAGCATCTTTACTCGGGAACACCCGCCGCGCTACGGCGCAATCCTTGACCAGGCGGCCATCAGCCGCGTGATCGGTGGCCCAGCCGTCATGCGCACGCAACTCGAAGTGCTCTTGCCTCGGATGGACACGCGGTACGGCACGATCCAAGTCCTACCGTTCAACTCCGGAGCCCACCCGCAATTGGGCGGATCGCTGACGTTGCTGACCCTGCCCGACAGTGAGCCCGTCGCATACCTCGAAGGTAGCCACACCGGCCAGTTGCGTGAGGATTCCGCTACTGTCGCAGACCATCAAACGGCATACGATTGTCTACGCGCCTACGCCCTCTCCCCCAGGGAGTCGGCCGAGATGATCCGGGCGGTCATCGAGGAGTTGGAAGCATGCAAGGGACGCGGGACGCAACCGCCGCGACGTGGCGTAAGAGCTCCTACAGCAACTCGGATGGGGGCAACTGCGTCGAGGTCCGCAATGATCTCCCGGGCGTCGTCCCGGTACGTGACTCGAAGGCCCCAGCCGTAGGTCAACTCCTCATCGGCGCAACGCCATGGACTGCACTGACCGACGCCCTCCGGAACTGACTCGCCCCCTGCCGGCCCCGCCTCTAGGCAATCCGCAAGCGGTCGGCGAGGGCGAGGAGTGGGGTCGATCTGCGGCGCTCGCGCGAGACCAGGTCCGTGACGACTCGGCGGGATGTGGCGTGGTAGCGCATCCACTCGGGGGCGGTGTGTTCGGCCTTGAGGATGGCGCGGGTTGCCCGGTCGTCGTTGGCGAGGTCGATGTGGGCCAGGGCGCGGTCGACGTAGTAGCGCGCCTGCCACGTGGGCGGGAGGCTGTTCAGGTCGGTGATGCGACGGGCTTCGGCCAACGCCTTTTCGGGGCGGTCCATTTCGACGAAGGCGTTGACCGTGGCGACACCCGCGTTGGTGGGTCCGAACGGGGTGGCATAGTCGATGCGGTCGGCGCCGATCCGGGCGGCGGCGGCATTGGCGAGACGCAGGAGTTCGGCGGCGGTGTCCTTGCGCTCCGCGCGGACGGCGGCCGAGGCGGCGCGTAGGAGCAGGATGCCCCACAGGGCGACGTCGATCGGCGGTGTCTTCGTCCACGACGGCTCGATCTTCTCCGCAGTTGCCTCGGCCACCCGTTGCGCGTCGTCTATCCGCCCCTGCTTGCTGAAGATCCAGGACAGCGTCGACATGCCAATGACTTCGAGCCGGGCATCATCGGAGTGCCCGGCTGCGCTCCTGGCCCGCTCCATCGCCGTGTACGCCGCGTCCTCCTTGCCGAACGCGGCCAGAGTCGTTGCCGCGACCTGGTACGCCTCCGCCAGGATGGCGAACGAGGCGGCGCGATCGGCGCCGGAGTGCTCGCGCGTCGCGGACCGCGCATCCGAGATGAGTCGCGGCAATACGGCGGCGATCTCCGACAGCTTCCCGTCACGCCGGATCGCCTCCGTCGACCTCAACGCCGCCCGAAGGTCGAGGACGGACGGCGATTCCCCGTCGGCGACCGCCATTTCGTCTTCGATCAACTCGGAAACCGGAGTCACGGCCCGCCGGAGCGCCAACAGGCTCGGTAGCGGATCCCGATGCACCGCGCCCTCGAACGTGGTCGGCTGCCCAATCAGGATCGACGTTTCCACGTCGAGCGCGCTCGCGAGTGCGTTGAGCGTGGAGAGCCGGGCCGTGAGTCGCTGGTTCTGTTCCAGCTTGCGGACGACATCGACGGAAACCCCCGCAGCGGCGGCGAGCGACTCCTGAGTGTGGTCCCTCCGCAGGCGCAGCCGCGCGATGCGATCCCCGATGCTGTCTTGCATGGTCAGGACTCCCGGCAAGGTAGGCGCTGACCCCACGGTACGCCCGCCGGCCGGCCGGCAATCGCGGGAAGCGACCACCGGCTCACGTCATACGATCGGCTACGCGCGCCTCTGCCCTTTCCCCGAAAGAGTCGGCAGCGATGATCCGGGCGACCATCAAGGAGTTGCAATCATGCAAGGAATCCAGAACGCAGACATCAGCTCATGGCGCAAGAGCACGTACAGCAACGGCGATCAAGGCAACTGCGTCGAGGTCCGCGATGATCTCCCGGGCCTCGTCCCGATACGCGACTCGAAGGACCCGAGCATCGGGCATCTGACAATCGACGCGGCATCCTGGACAGCACTGACCAACGCCCTCCGAAGCTGACCCAACCCGGCCGACCCCTATGCCTCCGGCACCGTTTACGTGGGGCAGCCGAACATTTCGCGGCACGCGTCCAGGCCCTCGATCTCGGTCTCGATCGTGCGGTGTTCCCGCCAGGCGTCTCGGGTCAGGCGTAGGCGGCGGGCCGGGCGCGGGGGGCCGTTTTCGTCGGCGGGGAGGATCTCGATGCCGTCGTCGGCGTAGCCGAGGCGTCGGGAGACCGCCAGCGAGGGTGCGTTGTCCAGGAGCGCCGAAGAGATCGCCCACTGGGCGCCGAGGCCGGCGAAGGCCAACTCCAGCATCGCGGCCCTCATCTCCGTACCGAACCCGTGGCCCTGGTGGGCCAGGCCCAGCCAGGAGCCCGAGCCGATCTCGCGCCGGCGGGCGAAGTCCGTGGCGCTGCACTCCTGGAGGCCGATCACCCGACCCTCGTGCACGACGGCGAGCAGCAGCTTCCACTCCTCCGGCCGCCAGTTCGCCCACGAGCCCCAGTAGAACTTGAGGGCCTCCCGGGCCCGAGCCGGATGCGGCGCGCGCGTCCACGGCGTACTGAACGGCATGAAGTCGGGTGCGTGCACGCCGAGTTCGGCGAGTTCGACCAGCGCCACCAGGTCCTCCTGGCTCGCCGCCCGCAGTTCCAGCCGAGGCGTGGTCAACCGTAGGCCGAAGACCGGCCAATGATCAGTGAGCATGGTCGATTCTCGACGCGACACCCCACCCCACGCGAGCGAATTCCGCCGTCGCGACCGCCTGCTACCGCGTCTGCGCCGTCGGCGCCAGCCCGTGCAGCAGCAGGTCCGCGAACACGTCGCCGACCTCGCGCGGCGACATCGGCCCGTCGAGCTGGTACCAGCTGTTCAGGTGGTGCACGCCGCCGAAGAAGTTGTGCGTGGCGATGTCGGCCGACACGTCCGCGCGCAGCAGGCCCTCGCGCTGGCCCTGCTCGATCAGCGAGCGGAAGCGCTCGTGGTAGCGCCGCCGCTCGGCCCGGATCTCGTTGCGCTTGTCCGGCGCGAGCAGGTGCATCGAGCGGAAGTAGACCACCGCGTCGTCGATGTTGCCCAGGGTGGTGACCACCACGTCCGCCGCCGCCTCGCGCAGCCGGTCCACGACCGGCTCGGGGCCGTCCGCGATGGTGTTCAGCCGCTCGGTCTGCATCGCGAGCATGCGGTGGTAGATCTCCACCAGCAGGTCGTCCTTGGACGCGTAGTAGTGGTACATCGCCCCCTTGGTGACCCCGGCGGCGGCCACGATCTCCTGGACCGAGGTGCTCTCGAAGCCGCGCTCGGCGAACATCCGCGAGGCGATCCGGAGCAGCCGCTGGGGCAAGGGTGTCTCTTCGGCCTCGGACAGAACCGGTGCCGCGTTTCCGCGACCTCTAGCCGCCATGATGTCCAACCTTTCGGGGGAGCGTTCGACGCCACCCTAGCCAAGATACCGACCGGTCGGTACCGTAATTCGCGCACGGCACGTCTCGCGCACCCTACGGCCACGGAACGTCCGCGCCGTCTGCGACCAGGGAGAGGAAGGCGCCGGTGGACTTCAGCTACGACACACGGACCGAGGAACTGCGGGAGCGACTGCTCGCGTTCATGACCGAGCACGTGTACCCCGCCGAAGCCGTGTTCACCGATCAGGTGGCCGATCCGGGCGCCGATCCGTGGGGTCGGCCGCCGGTGATCGAGGAGCTCAAGGTCGAGGCCCGCAAGCGCGGCCTATGGAACCTGTTTCTGCCGGGCGCCGAGGGCGCGGGCCTGACCAACCTCCAGTACGCGCCGCTGGCCGAGATCGCCGGCCGCAGCCCGCACCTGGGCCCCGAGGCGCTCAACTGCGCCGCGCCCGACACCGGCAACATGGAACTGCTGCACGACTTCGGCACGCCAGAGCAGCAGGAGCGATGGCTGAAGCCGCTGCTGGAGGGCACCATCCGCTCGGCGTTCTGTATGACCGAGCCCGACGTCGCCTCCTCCGACGCCACCAACATCACCACGAGCATCGTCCGCGACGGCGACGAGTACGTGATCGACGGCCGCAAGTGGTGGTCCTCCGGGGCGATGGCGCCCACCTGCGAGATCCTGGTCGTGATGGGCAAGACCGACCCGGACGCGCCGCGCCACCGCCGGCAGAGCATGATCCTGGTGCCGCGCGACACCCCGGGTGTACACATCCGGCGCGGGATGCACGTCTTCGGCTACACCGACGGTCCGCACGGCGGCCATGCCGAGGTGGTCTTCGACAACGTACGGGTGCCCGCCGCGAACCTGGTCGGCAACGCCGGCGACGGCTTCGCCATCGCGCAGGCCCGGCTCGGCCCCGGCCGGATCCACCACTGCATGCGGCTGATCGGGATGGCCGAGCGCGGCCTGGAACTGATGTGTCGCCGGGTTATCGCCCGCGAGGCGTTCGGCGGGCCGCTCGCCGACCAGGGCGTGATCCAGGAGTGGATCGCCGAATCCAGGGTGCGGATCGAGCAGTTGCGCCTGCTCGTGCTCAAGACCGCGTGGCTGATGGACACCGTCGGCAACCGCGGCGCGCACCGCGAGATCCAGTCGATCAAGATCGCCACACCGCTCACCGTCGAGTGGATCCTGGACAAGGCCATCCAGGCGCACGGCGCGGGCGGCCTGTCCCAGGACTTCGTGCTCGCGTCGCTCTGGACGCACGCGCGCACGCTGCGTCTGGCCGACGGGCCGGACGAGGTACACCGTCGTTCGCTCGCTCACCGCGAGCTCAAGTCCTACCGAGAGGCAGCCGCCCAGTGAGCGACTCGTCCCGTCCCGTAGCCATCGTCACCGGCGCGAGCCGAGGCATCGGCCTGGGCATCGCCCAGGCCCTGGTCGCGCGCGGCGACCGGGTCTGCGTGACCGCGCGTGGCGCGGACACGCTGGCCGAGGTGGTCGCCTCGCTCGGCGGTCCCGAGCACGCGATCGGCGTCGCGGGCAAGGCGCACGACCCGGTCCACCAGGACGCGGCGGTGGCCGCGACCCTGGAGGCGTTCGGCCGGATCGACATGCTGGTCAACAACGCCGGCATCAACCCGGTGTACGGCCCGCTGGTGGAGCTCGACCTGGACGCCGGGCGCAAGATCCTGGAGGTCAACCTGCTCGCCGCGCTCGCATGGACGCAGCGCGTGCACAAGGCGTGGCTGGGCGAGCACGGCGGCGCGATCGTCAACGTCTCCTCGCTCGCCGGCGCGCGGCCCGCGCACGGGATCGGCTTCTACGGCGTCAGCAAGGCCGCGCTGACCCACCTGACCGCCCAACTCGCGAGCGAACTCGGCCCGCGGGTGCGGGTGAACGCGGTGGCGCCCGCGGTGGTCAAGACGGTCTTCGCGACCGCGCTGTACGAGGGCCGCGAGGAAGAGGTCGCGGCGGCCTACCCGATGGGCCGGCTCGGCGTGCCCGAGGACGTGGCCGGCGCCGTGGCGTTCCTGCTGTCCGAGCAGGCGAGCTGGATCACCGGCCAGACGCTGCTGGTCGACGGCGGCGTGAGCCTGTCCGGCGGTGTCGGATGACCGCGCTCGCCGGCGCCGGGGTGGTGATCACCGGTTCCGGTGCCGGGATCGGCGCGGCTCTGGCCCGCCGCTTCGCCGCCGACGGCGCCCGCGTCGTGGTCAACGACCTGGACGCGGACGCGTGCCACGCGGTCGCCGCCGAGATCGACGGCATCGCGCTGCCCGGCGACGCGGCCGGCGAGGAGGGCGTCGCGGCGCTGATCGCCGGTGCCCGCAAGGCCCTCGGCGGCGAGATCGACGTCTACTGCGCCAACGCCGGCATCGGCGAGGGCATGGGCCTGGACGCCTCGGAAGCGGCCTGGGACCGCTCGTGGGACGTCAACGTGATGGCGCACGTACGCGCCGCGCGGCTGCTCACCCCGGCCTGGCTGGCCCGGGGCCGGGGCCACCTGGTCACCACGGTCTCCGCCGCCGGCCTACTGACCATGCTGGACGCGGCGGCGTACTCCGTGACCAAGCACGCCGCCTACGCGTTCGCCGAGTGGATGGCGATCACCTACGGCGCCAAGGGCATCACGGTCCAGGCGGTCTGCCCGCTGGGCGTGCGCACGGCGCTGCTCGGCGCGACCGGGGAGGCCGCCCGGCTGATCCTGGACGACGGCGCGATCGAGCCGGCTGAGGTCGCCGACGTGGTCGCCGAGGCGGTCGTCACCGGCGCCCCCTTCCTGATCCTGCCCCACCCCGAGGTGGCCCGGATGTACGCGGGCCGAGCCGCCGACCCGGGCCGCTGGCTGGCCGGCATGCGCAAGCTCCAGGCCCGCCTGGAGGTCGCGAAGGACGGCTGAGACCACCCGGGCCCGGGACGGCGGCGCCACGTCGCCCCGGGCCGGTGCGCTCATCCTCGGCGCAGCGCCGCCAACTGCTCGGCGAACGGCACCACTTCGTCGATCGAGTCGCCCTCGCCGCCGCCACCGGCTTCGCGCCTGGACAACCCCGCCGCGAGGTCGGCGAGTTCGCCGCCGGCGCGGGCGATTCGGACGGACAGGTCGTCGCCGGCACCGGCCGCCGCGCCCCAGTCGTCGGTCGCCGCGTACACCGAGGTCGGCACGACCGTGGCCCGCAGGTAGGCGAACATCGGGCGCAGCGCGTGCTCCAGGGCCAGCGAGTGCCGTGCGGTACCGCCGGTCGCCGCGATCAGCACCGGTTTCCCGGTCAGCGCGGTGTGGTCCAGTACGTCGAAGAAGGACTTGAACAGCCCGCTGTAGGACGCGGTGAAGATCGGCGTGACCGCGATCAGGGCGTCCGCTCCGGTGACCGTCTCGATCGCGGCGCGCAGACCCGGCGGCGGGAAGCCGGTGACCAGGTTGTGCGCGATGTCCACCGCGACGTCGCGCAGTTCGACCACCCGGACGTCCGCCTCGACGCCCCGATCGGCCGATTGCCGACGCGTGGCCTCGGCGAGGCGATCACCGAGCAGGCGGGTGGACGAGGGCTTGCCCAGTCCGGCCGAGACGACCACGAGCTTGAGCGGTTGCGGCTTGGGCGGCATGGTGTGCTTCTTCCTTTCTCTCCGGTCTCTCCGGCGGTACAGGGGTGTTCGGCCGGTCACAGCACCGGTGCGACCTCGTTGGCCGGTGCGACCCCGTCGACCGGCGCTGCCTCGTTCGCCGCCGCGTCCCGTCGGGCGACCAGCGCCGCGTGCGTCGGGCCGGCCGGCACGTCCGTCCCGCGCCGGGCCGCGAACTCCTTGCGCAGCACCGGGATCACCTCTTCGCCGAGCAGGTCGAGCTGCTCCAGCACGGTCTTCAGCGGCAGGCCGGCATGGTCCATCAGGAACAGCTGGCGCTGGTAGTCGCCGAACGAGTCGCGGAAGGTCAGCGTCTTGTCGATGACCTCCTGCGGGCTCCCCACGGTCAGCGGCGTCTGATCGGTGAACTCCTCCAGCGACGGACCGTGGCCGTACACCGGCGCGTTGTCGAAGTAGGGGCGGAATTCGCGTATCGCGTCCTGCGAGTTCCTGCGCATGAACACCTGCCCGCCGACGCCGACGATGGCCTGCTCGCGGGTGCCGTGCCCGTAGTGCTCGAAGCGGTCGCGGTAGAGGTTGATCAGCCGGACGAAGTGGTCCCGGGGCCAGAAGATGTTGTTGGCGAAGAACCCGTCGCCGTAGTAGGCGGCCTGCTCGGCGATCTCGGGGCTGCGGATCGAGCCGTGCCACACGAACGGCGGCACGCCGTCCAACGGTCGCGGTGTCGAGGTGAAGCCCTGGAGCGGCGTACGGAAGCGGCCCTCCCAGTCGACCACGTCGTTGCGCCACAGCTCGTGCAGGAGCGCGTAGTTCTCGATCGCCAGCGGGATGCCCTGGCGGATGTCCTGACCGAACCACGGGTACACCGGTCCGGTGTTGCCCCGACCCATCATCAGGTCCACCCGGCCGTCGGCCAGGTGCTGGAGCATCGCGTAGTCCTCGGCGATCTTCACCGGGTCGTTCGTGGTGATCAACGTGGTCGAGGTGGAGAGGATGATCCGCTCGGTACGCGCGGCCACATAGCCGAGCAGCGTGGTCGGCGACGAGGGCACGAACGGCGGGTTGTGGTGCTCCCCGGTCGCGAACACGTCCAGACCGACCTCCTCGGCCTTGAGCGCGATCGCCACCATCGCCTTGATCCGCTCGTGCTCGGTGGGCTCCCGGCCGGTAGTGGGGTCGACGGTGACGTCTCCGACGGTAAAGATCCCGAACTGCACGATGACCACTCTCTCAGGTAGTTGAACTCTCAATCATCCCTAAAGCAAGATACGCCGCCCCCTATTCCCAACCAAGACCGGGCCGGGGCCGGGGCCGGGCGGGGCCCGGACGGGGGCCGAGGCCGGGCGGGGGCCCGGGCAGCCGGGCCGCGCCGGGACGGGGCAGCCCGGACAGACGGACGGGGCCCGAATCGGAGCGAAGCCGGAAGCCAGCCGAGGCGGAGCCGGGCCAGCGCGAATCCCGCGCCGGATCGGGGCACCAAGCCGTCCGGACGCGTAGCGGACGTGCATCCCGGACGCGTAGCGGACGCGCATCCCGGACGCGTAGCGGACGTGCATCCCGGGCGCGTAGCGGACGGCCCGACCGTGACCGCGTAGCGGGCATGCACCCCGGCACGCCGACCGGGGGCACGCCCACAACGCAGCCGCCCGCGCCACACAGCCCGCCAGGCCCGCGCCTCTCACGGGCCATCTCCCACAGGGCCCGAATCGGAGCGAAGCCGGAGACCAGCCGAGGCGGAGCCGGGCCAGCGCGAATCCCGCGCCGGGACGGAACACCAAGCCGTCCGGACGCGTAGCGGACGTGCATCCCGGACGCGTAGCGGACGGCCCGACCGTGACCGCGTAGCGGGCATGCACCCCGGCACGCCGACCGGGGCACGCCCACAACGCAGCCGCCCCGCGCCGAGCAGCCGGGCCAGGGCCGGCCAGAGCCGGCCAGAGCCGGCCAGGGCTCGACGCCCCCTGGGGCTCCGGCACCGCCGGAGAGCGACGCGGCTCCATGTGCGGCACACCACCGCGCGGCACACCAATACGCGGCACACCGCCGCGCGGCACACCAATACGCGGCACACGCCACCGCGCAGCACCGCCACCGCGTGGGTTCAGTCGCGCAGGATGCGTAGGCTTACCGCGAGTTCCGCCTCGGTGACGCGGCCTGCCGCCGCGGCGTCGCCGGATCGGATTGCCGCGACCATTGCCGCGTGCGCGTCGGCGCCCGGGTCCGCCGAGGCGGTGCGCAGGCCCTTCTCGTCCATCACCGCGAGCAGGTCCAGCAGCCCCGGCCGCATGGTCACCTGGAACACCGCGAACAGGTCGGTCAGCACGTCGTTGTGCGCCGCCGCGACGATGCTCGCGTGGAACGCGATGTCCGCGTCGATGTACGCCTCGTCGTCCCCGAGCGCGGCGGCCCGCGCGGCCAACCCCGCCTCCAGCGCCGCGAGGTCCTCGTCGGTACGCCGCTCCGCGGCCAACATCGCCGCCCGCACCTCGATCAGGTTGCGCACCTCGTACACCTCGGCCGCCGAGGCCCGCCGCAGCCGCGTGGTCAGGTCCTCGACCGGCTCGGTGGCGATCACGAAGACGCCGGACCCCTGCCGGGACTCGACCAGACCCGCTCCCGCCAGCGCGCGAATCGCCTCGCGCACGGTCGAGCGGCCGATGCCCAGTTCCTTGCCGAGCGCCACCTCGCCGGGCAGCTTGGCTCCCACCGGCCAGTGCCCCGCGGCGATCCGGTCACGAAGCCGTTCGGCCGCCTGGCCGACCAGCGGGCTGCGGCGCAGGGGGCCGAACGTCATCGTGTCACCCTCACATCTCAGGTTGTCTGACGAATCCTAACCCGCCGGAACCCCGATCCGTCCCTCCCGCTCCCCTGCGCGAGCTCGCTCCGCCGTCCGGGCCCGATTCACCGCCGACACGGTCGCGTGCACCGAGGCGGCCAGGATCGAGGTGTCGATCCCGACGCCCCAGCGGGTGACCCCGTCCACCCGGCACTCCACGTACGACGCCGCCTGCCGGTCGCCGCCCGCGCCGATCGAGTGCTCGATGTAGTCCAGGATCTCGACCCGGATCCCGGCCGCGCCGAACGCCGACGTCAGCGCCGACAGCGGTCCGTTCCCCTCACCAACCACCGAAAGCCCGACCACAGAAAGCCCGACCACCGAACGTCCGACCGCCGAACGCCCGCCCGCCGCATCGGTGAGCGTCCCGGTGAACACGTGCCGTCCCGGTTCAACCTCCTCGGCCCGCCATCCGCTCACGTCCACCGGCGAGCGCCGGTCCAGGTACTCGCGCCGGAACAGCTCGCCCAACTCGACCGAGGTGATCTCCTCGCCGCTGTCGTCGGTGGCCTCCTGGACCACCCGGGAGAACTCGATCTGGAGCCGGCGCGGCAGGTCCAGGCCGTGCGCGCTCTGCATCAGGTAGGCGATGCCGCCCTTGCCGGACTGGCTGTTGACCCGGATCACCGCCTCGTAGTCGCGGCCCACGTCGGCCGGGTCGATCGGCAGGTACGGCACGTCCCACGGCGCGCGGTCCGCGGACAGGCCCAACTCCTCGGCCTGGCGGGCGTGCCGCGCGAAGCCCTTCTTGATCGCGTCCTGGTGGGTGCCGGAGAAGGCGGTGTACACCAGGTCGCCGCCGTAGGGGTGGCGGGCGTGCACGTCGATCCGGTTCGCGTACTCGACGGTGCGTCGGATCTCGTCGATGTCGGAGAAGTCGATCATCGGATCCACCCCCTGCGTGTGCAGGTTCAGCGCGAGCGTGACCAGGTCCACGTTGCCGGTCCGCTCGCCGTTGCCGAACAAGCAGCCCTCGATCCGCTGCGCGCCCGCCAGCAGCGCCAGTTCGGCGCAGGCGACGCCGGTACCGCGATCGTTGTGCGGGTGCACGGACAGGATCACCGCGTCTCGGCGGGCCAGATGCCGGTGCATGTACTCGATCTGGTCGGCGTACACGTTCGGCGTGGCGATCTCGACCGTGGCCGGCAGGTTGTGGATCACCGGCCGGTCCGGGCTCGCGTCCCACAGCTCGGTGACGCTGTCGCACACCTCCAGGACGTAGTCGGGCTCGGTCAGGTTGAACACCTCGGGCGAGAACTCGAACCGGATGTCAGCATTCGGCCGGGCGTCCGCGCCACGCGCGACGTCCTTCGCGCCGGCCAGGATCAGGCCGTGCAGCGCGGCCCGGTCGTGTCCGAGGACGACCTCGCGCCAGGTCGGCGCGGTCGCGGTGTACATGTGCACCACGGCGTGCGCCAGTCCCTCGATGGATTGGTGGGTGCGTTCGATCAGGTCGGTCCGGGCGGCGGTGAAGACCACGATGGTCACGTCGTCCGGGACCGCGTCGCTCTCGGCCAGGTGCCGGACGAAGTCGTAGTCGGCGCGGCTGGCCGACGGGTAGCCGACCTCGATCTCCTTGAAGCCCATCGCCACCAGCAGGTCGAACATCCGCCGCTTGCGTGACGGGTCCATCGGCTCGGCCAGTGCCTGATTGCCGTCCCGCAGGTCCACCGGAACCCACAGCGGCGCCTGTTCGATCCGCCGGGTGGGCCAGGTCCGCTCGGTCGGGTCGATCCCGACCCGGACCCGTTCGTGCGCCGGGCGGTAGCGGTGGTGCGGCATCGCGCTCGGGCGCTGCCGGTTCCAGTGCGGCCGATCCTCGGGGATGGGGCCGGCGGGGGTGCGCAGGGTCGGGAAGTTGTGTTCGGTCATGGTGCGGAACCGTCCTCGCGGTCGAAAGATCGACCGGCAGCACCGAACCCCGCGGCGGGGTGCCGGTCGGATCAGACCCCGCCGCGGCGGCCGAGAAGGAGGACGCGCAGCTTCATGACGAGGACGCTAGCACAACTTGTCTGACAACCTGATGTCTTTCTCGAGGGCTACGCCCAAAATGAAGAAAGCAACACACCAAGGCACGACGCCCCACGACGCCCAAGGACACGCCCGCACAACGCCCGCACACAGAGCCCCAACGCGCACGCACCCCAGCGCACCCGCCCAACACACACCGCCACCGCCGCCCCAACGAGAGGAGGCGCCGACCCGGTTACCCGGAGGCGCCTCCCTGGACCGACCGCGTGGAGTCGGGATGTTCAGAGATTGCTCAGCTTCGCGTAGGGACGGCAGATCCGCTCCTGACGCGACCCGAAATCGACAGTGACCGCGATGTCCTCTTCGACACCGACGATCCGACCGAGTCCGTACTGATCGTGCGTCACTCGTGCACCGAGTTCGAAATCCTCGATGATGGGAGCGACCGGGACATTGAAGGGACTGGTGGGCAGAATGCGCCGGGTCACGGCTGACGTCGTCATCCCCACCAGTATGCGCCTGTCGGGTGACGCGCGGGGCGTTCGGGGGCGGTATAGGCGAAGCCGTAACCGGAAAGTGTCCCCACGATATGGCGGTTCGAATCCCGTAGAACCCGACCGAAATGCCGCACGGCCAACCCTGCCGCAGGTCACGCGGGATCCGGCCGGCACCGCGTTCTCGCACACTATGCGAACAACGCCCCGGTAAACCCGATTGGGCCGATCGGGCGAAGCCCGAACGCATCGCCGACGCGTGCCGCCCCCCGCCCGGCGCCGGTCGGGCCGCCGTACCGATCCCCGCCCGCCGATAGGGTCGGCGGCATGAGCGACAGCACTGCCCCGGTGGACATCGAGCTGGTCAGGCCGCCCGAGATCCTGCTCGAGCACGACGAGGTACGGGTCTTCCACAGCGGCATCCTGCGCACGCCGGCCGGCCTGTACACCAGCATCGGCATGGAGACCTTGGCCCGTCCCACCGGCCCGCGCCCGCCGGCGCCGCCGCTGTTCGGGCAGTACGGGGTGTCGGTGACCCGCTCGGGCGACCGGTTCGCCCACTCGGCGCTGGCCACGACATTGTCGGCCGGGCCGATCCGGTTCACCTCCTGCCTGTTCGGTCCCGTCCCGGACGGCGATCTGGTGCTGGACGTGGTGCTGCCGACCATCCCGCGCCGCCTGGTGCTGCGCTTCGACTCGGACCGGCACGACGGCACCGGCCTGACACTGAGCACGCCGCCGGCGATCGTGCGCACCGAGGCGGGCGTGACGTTGTGGCACGCGGGGGTGTTGCGTACGGACGCCGGTCGGCTCACCCACGTGGAGGCGACCTCCTCGGACGACCGCGCGCTCGGCGGCGCCAAGTGGGACGTCGAACACAAGCCGCTGGCGGTGACCTGGGACGACCCGACACCGGCCCGTGAGGCGCGGCAGCGAGGGCGGGACTTCGTGAGCACGGACAGTTGGATCGCCGCACCCGACGCGCACGGCACGCTCTCGTGCGCGCCGCTGGACGTGACGCGGGAGCTGTAGCGACAGTCCCGAGCAACGCTCGCGAGCGGCACTTCCGAGCGACGTTCCCACGCCACTTCCGAGCGACAGTCCCGAGCAACGCTCCCGAGCGGCACTTCCGAGCTACACTCCCACGCCACTTCCGAGCGACACTCCCTCCCAGTCGGGTGGGCACCGCCGACCCAAATCCCGGTGGAGGACGGAACACCCGCCCGCTCTACAGGTCCGACCCGCCGGTGGCGTCGATCGTGGTGCCGGTGACCCAGCGGGCGTCGTCGGAGGCCAGGAACGCGACCGCGTCGGCGATGTCGGCGGGTTGCCCGACCCGGCCCAGTGCCGCACGGCCCGCGGCCTGCGCCTGGGCCGCCGGATTCCCGCGCAGCCAACCCGCGTTGACGTCGGTGTCGACGATGCCGGGGGCGACATTGTTGACCGTGATCCCACGCGGGCCCAGGTGCTTGGCCAGAGCGAGCGTGAACGCGTCCAGAGCGCCCTTGGTCATCGCGTACGCGATCGCCTCGGGGAAGGCGATCCGGGTCGCACCGGAGGTGACGGTGACGATCCGGCCGCCATCGCGCAGTACCGGCAGCGCCTCGCGGGTGAGGAAGAACGGCGCCCGGGTGTTGACCGCGAACACCCGGTCGTAGCCGGCCTCGGTCTCCGCCTCGATCGGCCCGGTCGAGCCGATCCCCGCGTTGTGCACCAGGATGTCCAGCCCTTCGACGCCGAACTCGGCCCAGCCGGCCCGCAGTCCACCCAAGAGCGTGTCCACGTCGCCCGGTACGCCGAGTTCGGCGTGCACCGCGAAGGCCAGCCCGCCGGCCGCCCCGATCGCCGCGACCACCTCCTTCGCGGCGGCCTCGTCCCGGCCGTAGTGCACCGCGACCAGTGCCCCGTCCGCGGCCAGCCGCTCGGCGATGGCGCGGCCGATCCCCCTGCTCGCGCCGGTGACGAGCGCGGTCTTGGCGGTGAGCGTGTGCATGGTTGCGCCTTTCGTCCGCGAACCGCTTCTTTAGCGATCGCTACAAATCTCGTTCGGGCAGCACCGTACCCCAGATTTGTTAGCGATCGCTACAGAAGCATCACCGAGCCGACCCCAGACCCTGATCGGCCTCCGATCCGGCGAGCATCAGCGTGGTCTCCTCGATCCGAAGGAATCGGCCGTCCGGCGCGAACTCGCCGAACACGTACACCTCCATCACCACGGTCGCGCCGTCCGCCTTGCGCACCTCGACGGTGTGCCGATCGGCGTAGCGCGACCCGTCGAACAGTTCCTCGTGCAGGCGCACCCGGCCGCCGGCCACGACCGAGCGCAGGTGCGCGATGTGTTCGACGAAGCCGGCCCGGTCCGACCAGACGCCGTCGGTGCGCTGGCGGTAGTCCGGCGCGAAGTGCCGGTCGACGGCGGTGTCGAGATCCAACTCCGGGCGGAAGAGGAGGTCGGTGAGGGCGGGAACGATTGCGGTCTGTGTCATGGCGAGGTGACTCCGATCCGGGCGGTCCACGCAGGACGGCCCACGCGAAGGAAATGCGTGCTTGGCGCACGCTTTTGACGATAGCCCATAAGCGTGCGCGGCGCACGCTAATCTGAGGTCATGGAACACGTGGTGGGACACGAGGTCGCGGACGCGCTGGGTCTGCTGCTCCGGCGCGGCACACGCGCGAACCTGTACGCGCGACTGACCGAGGGCCTGGGGCCGGCCGTGGACGAGGTGACGTATCCCGTGCTCAGCGGGCTGGCCCGAACCGGGCCGCGCAGCGCGGCGGACCTGGCCGGCGAGATCGGCCTCGACCGATCCGGCGTCAGCCGTCGCGCGTCGCGCCTGGAGGCGGCCGGCCTGGTCCGCCGCGAGCCCGACCCGGACGACCGCCGGGCCGTACTGCTCGCACTGACCGACGCGGGCGCCTCCTGCGTCGAGGAACTGCGTGAGCGGCTCGCGACCCGGATCGAGTCCTCGCTCGCGGGCTGGCCCGCCGACGAGGCGCGGATGTTCGCCCGCGGACTGCGCCGATTCGTCGAGGACGGGCCGTTCACGGAGGCGTAGCCCGGCCCGCCGAGGCATAGCCCCACCCACCCGGGCACCCACCCGGGCACCCACCCACCCAGGCACCCAACCACCCGGGCGGTAGCCCGGCCCGCCGAGGCATAGCCCCACTCACCCGGGCACCCAACCACCCAGGCAACGACCCACCCGGGCAGCCACCCACTCCGGCACCCACCCACCCGGGCACCCACCCGCCCGGATGCCGCCCACCGGGGCCATCCACCCGGGCGCACCACCCGCCCGACCGAGGGCCATTCGCTCGATCGAGTGCCGAGTGCCACTCGCCTCCGGGCACGCTTTGCCGATTCTTGACTTTACATGCGTATGGTCACAGCTTATGTTTACAGACGTAAGCTAACAAGCGTTAATTCATGGGGGTCCTCGTGAGCAGCACAGAAACCCGGTCCGCCGCCGCTCCGAACGACGAGCCGGATCCCGCGGGTCACCCTCGTCGGTGGGCCGCGCTGCTCGTGCTCTGTTCGACGCTGGTGGCGGTGACACTGGACAACTCGGTGCTCAACACCGCGCTGCCCGCGCTGGCCGAGGGGCTGGACGCGTCGACGGCGGATCTGCAGTGGATCACCGACGCCTACACGCTGGTCTTCGCCGCCCTGCTGCTGCTCGCGGGCAGTCTGGGCGCCCGCTTCGGTGCGCGACGCGCCCTGCTCGGCGGGCTGGCGCTCTTCGGAGCCGGATCGGCGATCGCGGCGGTGTCCTCGACCGCGGCCGAGTTGATCGCCTGGCGGGCGGTGATGGGACTGGGCGCGGCGTTCGTGATGCCCGCGACGCTGGCGATCATCATCCGGCTGTTCCCGCCGGTCGAACGCGCCAAGGCGTTCGCCGTCTGGTCGGCGTCGGCCGGCGTCGGCGTGCTGATCGGCCCGGTCACCGGCGGCGCGCTGCTGACCCACTTCTCCTGGTCCAGCGCGTTCTGGATCAACGTCCCGCTCGTGCTCGCCGCGATGATCGGCATCGCGCGGATCGTGCCGAGCGTCCCGAGCGTGGGCACCGCCCGACTCGACCTGCCCGCCGCCGTGTTGTCCGTCATCGGTCTGGGCGTCCTGGTCGACGCGATCATCGAGGCGCCGGAGCGCGGCTGGACCGCGCCGGTCACGCTCGCCGAGCTCGGCGCGTTCGTGCTGCTCGGTGTGGTGTTCGTGGCCTGGGAGCTGCGCCGCGACGAACCGATGGTGCAGATCCGCCTGTTCGCCAACCGGGGCTTCGTACTCGCCGCCGCGACGCTCGCGGTGACCTTCTTCGCGCTCTTCGGCACGCTGTTCGTGCTCTCCCAGTACTTCCAGCTCGTGCACGGCTACAGCCCGCTCAAGGCCGGCCTTGGCGCGATGCCGTTCGCCGTCGCGATGGCCACGATGTCCGGGCTGTCCCCGGTGGTCACCACCCGGCTGGGCATCCGGGCCACGCTCACCGTCGGGCTCGCCGCGATCGCGGCCGGCCTGACCGTGATGGGCCTGACCACCGGGACGGACACCCCGTTCGCCGCACTCGCCGGGGAAATGGCCCTGGTGGGCGCGGGGATGGGGATGATGATGGCTCCCGCGAGCATGGAGATCACCGCGTCGGTGCCGGTGCGCTACTCGGCGATGGCCGGTGCGCTCAACAGCGTGGTCCGCGAACTCGGCGGCGTGCTGGGCATCGCGGTGGTCGGCACGCTGGTGTCCTCGCACTACCGGAGCGAGATGGCCGACCAACACCTGATCGGTCCCGCGGCGGTCGCCGAAGACGACCTGCACAGCGCGTACGGGGTGGCCGGGCACCTGTCCCCCGAGTCCGCCGGCCGGCTCACCTCGGCCGCCGACCACGCCTTCACCACCGCGATGAACAACGGCGCCCTGGCGGCCGCGGCGGTCGCCGCGATCGGCGCGATCGTGGTCGCGATCGGTCTGCCCAGGCGTACCGGCGGCACCCCGGTCACCGCCGGGCAGCCCACCGAATCGACCAACGCCCAGGCGGTGCAACCTGCCTGACGGATCGTCACCACAGCGCACGGCGGCCGGCGCGTTCCGGTCGCCGTGCACCCGTCGTTCGGCGACCGGTCGTCGACACCCCCGAGGAGGCACCCATGCCCGCGAGCGCCGCTTCCACGCCTCGTACGCTGACCGCCATGGACGACGATCAGGGGCCGAACCGCCGACGTAATCGCCGCGGCCAGGGTGCGCTTCTGCGCGACGACATCCTCGCCGCGGCGACCGCGCTCATCGAACGCGACGGACACTCCGGCGACGTGACGCTGCGCCGGATCGCGCGCGAGGCCGCGATCACCGCGCCGTCGATCTACGCGCACTTCAACGACCTCGACGACGTCCTCGACACCGTGCTCAACGGCTACTTCGACGACTTGCAGGCGGCCATCGCGGCCGCCGCGGCCGAGGAGACCGAGGCGGACCGGTCGCTGCTCGCGGGTTGTCGGGCGTACGCCCGGTTCGCCATGGATCGCCCCGGCCGCTACCGCGCCCTGTTCCACCGGATGCGCCCACCGAACACGGATCCGGCCGAACCGGCGCCCGCGATGCCCAGTCGGATGGACGTCTTCCAGACCCTGATCGACGCGATCGCGGCCACCGCGGCGGCCGGTCGCTCGGCCGGGACCGACCCGTTCGAGGACGCGTTGGCCGTCTGGGCCGCGATGCACGGCGCGATCCTGCTGCGGATGACCGCGCCCGTCTTCGACTGGCCGCCGCTGACCGACTTCATCGACACTCTGGTCATCCGCACGGCGCGACTGACCTGAGGCGCCGTCGAGACGCCGATTTTCGAACCCGATCGATCCGAAGGCGACCGGTATGTCCACTCTCGTGGGCGTCACCCGGTCCGGGCGTGCCATCGCGGGCCCCGGCATGGAAGGGTGTCCCTACGGATCGAGTCCAGTTCGAGAGCAGGAACGCACCATGGCTGACGAGACACCCGCGAACGAGACAACCGAGGAGACGGCCGCCGAGGCCGCCGAGGCCGAGACGCCCGAGGACGAGACCAAGCGCAAGTTCCGCGAGGCCCTCGCCCGCAAGCGCGGCACCAAGACCGACGGCACCGGCGAGGGCCCCGGCGGCGACGGATCGAAGATCCACGGCGCGCACGGGCCCGCCGCACAGCAGCGCTCGTTCCGCCGCAAGAGCGGCTGACTCGGACCGCTCACGGACCGAACCGCACCCCGATTCGGCCCGAAACGCACCACCGAGGGACTGCCTTCGCCGGGTTACCGAGCAGTAGGATCGCCAGATCTCATGGCATGCCTCCTGCCCACCCGGCGAAGGGTTCCCCGTGTTCGACTACGACGTCCTGGTCATCGGTTCGGGTTTCGGCGGATCGGTCGCCGCGCTGCGGCTGACCGAGAAGGGCTATCGGGTCGGCGTCCTGGAGGCCGGCCGGCGCTTCGCCGACACCGACTTTCCCAAGACGTCATGGCAGTTGCGCGACTTCCTGTGGGCCCCCGCGCTCGGCCTGACCGGCATCCAGCGCATCCACGTGCTCAAGGACGTGGTCGTACTGGCCGGGGCGGGCGTGGGCGGCGGATCGCTGAACTACGCGAACACCCTGTACGAGCCGCCACAGCCGTTCTTCGACGACCCGCAGTGGGGCCACATCACCGACTGGCGCGCCGAACTCGCGCCGTTCTACGCCCAGGCCAAGCGCATGCTCGGCGTGGTGACCAACCCGCACACCACCCCCGCCGACGAGCACATGAAGGCCGTCGCCGAGGACATGGGCGTGGGCGACACCTTCCATCTCGCGCCGGTCGGCGTGCTCTTCCCCGAGGAGGGACAGCGGCCCGGCGAGGAGGTGGCCGACCCGTACTTCGGCGGGGTCGGCCCGCGCCGGACCACCTGTACCGAGTGCGGCTCCTGCATGACCGGCTGCCGGGTCGGCGCGAAGAACACGCTGCTCAAGAACTACCTCCACCTGGCCGAGCGGGCCGGTGCCGAGGTGCACGCGGAGCGTACGGTGCGCCGGGTCCGGCCGCTGGGCCCGCGGTGGCACGCGGACGGGTCCGCCGGCGGCTACGCGGTGGAGACCGTGCACAGCGGCCCCGCGACGGCGCCCCGTTCGCCGCGCACCTGGACCGCCGAGCAGGTGGTGTTCGCCGCCGGCACCCTGGGCACCCAGCGCCTGCTGCACCGGATGGCGGCGGAGCGTACGCTGCCGCACCTGTCCGGCACGCTCGGCCGGCTGACCCGGACCAACTCCGAGGCGCTGGTCGGCGCGGTGGCACCGACCACCGGTGTGATCGACGCGACTCGCGGGGTGGCCATCACCTCCTCGTGGCACCCGGACGCGGACACCCACATCGAACCGGTCCGCTACGGCAAGGGCTCCAACGCGATGGGGCTGTTGCAGACCCTGCTCACCGACGGGGACCGACCCCGAGTGCGCCAACTCCTGACGAACGCGCTGCGGAACCCGGCCCAGCTGCGGCTGCTGAACGTGCGCAACTGGTCCGAGCGGGCGATCATCGCGCTGGTGATGCAGTCCCGGGACAACTCGCTGACGGTGTACCGCAAGCGCGGCTTGTTCGGGCGCACCAGGATCACCACCCGGCAGGGCCACGGGGAACCCAATCCGAACTGGATCCCGGCCGGCCACGAGGCGGTCCGGCGGATCGCCGAGCGCCTGGGCGGCGTGGCCGGCGGCACCTGGGGCGATCTGGCCAACGTGCCGATGACGGCGCACATCCTGGGCGGCTGCGTGATCGGCGACTCGGCCGAGACCGGCGTGGTCGACCCATACCAGCGTGTGTACGGCCACCCGGGCCTGCACATCCTGGACGGCTCCGCGGTCAGCGCGAACCTGGGCGTGAACCCGTCCCTGACCATCACCGCACAGGCGGAACGAGCCACCGCGATGTGGCCCAACCGCGGCGACGCCGACACCCGCCCCGCCCTGGGCGCCGCCTACCGACCGATCGCCTACACCCCGCCGGCGGCCCCGGTGGTCCCGCCAAGCGCCCCGGCGGCGTTGCGACTGCCGATCGTGGAAGTGCGCTCCGGATCCGTGCCGCCGCGCGAGTGACGCCGACGGGCAGCCCCGGCAACGCGGGGAACCGACGCGGAGCGGGATTCGGCCTCCGCGCACAGACCCGTCCGGTCACTTGAGCAGGTCGGACGGGCCGGCGACGTCGACCAGCGCCATCTCCACGTGCGTGACACCGGTTTCTTCGAGCCGGTAGGCGATTTTGCGCAGCACGATCGCGACGTCGCCCCAAGTCGCGGCGCTTCGCGGGTAACAGGACACGGTCATCCGCTCGTCCGATTCCCCATAGGGCGGGGTGGGGCCGGGCAAAACGCGCACCAGCATCACATCGGTTTCGAAGGAGTGGCCTTCCGCCCGATCGGCACCCAACACATCCCCCACGAGGTCGGTCAGGTCCTCCCAGTCGCCCTGCCACGGGTGGGTCAGGGAGAGACACAGGGCCCCTTCGCTCATCTCCCGACCGCCGAAAGCCGGATCCCCGGGACCCGGGATGGGCCGAGCGGGCGCACCGCGCAGTCCGAACTCGGCGACGAGGCGCTCGTGGTCATCGCCGAGGTAGATCTCGCGAGCCCACTCGTCGCGGCTCCGCTCCTGAAGCGCGTATTGATCCGTGTCATCCGTCAAGTCCCATCGGTACGGCCGGAAGAACCTGTCCACCCGCACGAAGGCCTCCTCCGCCGAGATGCCGAAGACCTCCACGATGCGCTCGGAAATACGGGCGAGGCGCCTGTCGTCGTTGGAATCTACGGCGGCGGAATACTGACGCACGTTTTCGCTCCGATTCAAATCGTGAGGCACGCGCCTCGGGCTGAGCCGACAATACCGGACGCCAGGCCGGAACAACGCGGCCCCCGAGCCCAATGGGGCTCGGGGGCCATCCCGCAAAACAACCTCTACACGAAGTAGAAGCCTGCGAACCACCTGTTGAAGATCATGGCCAGGATTGCTGTCAGCACGGCAATCTGATGGCCCTTGATGACCGGCCGCTCGCCATAGTCCTTGTAACCGTCCGGGTTCATGAGCATCGGACCTTCGATGTAGTCGTAGTTGCCCGTGCTCCGGCCGCTCCGGCCCTTTTTAACGGTGTCCTCCCAAGCCGGTCCGCCCGATTTCGGATACGTGACGTGAGTGTAGGTCTCGAGCTCCGACTTTTTGACCCGGTACATGAGCACGACACCCCGGTCTCCGGACCTCGCCAGCTTGCGGGCCCAGTTGTCGGCCTGCGTTTTATCGTTCGTCACATAGAATCCGTCACCGAAATCACGCTCGCGGGTCTTGAACTGCGGGTCGATTCCGTTCTTCAGAATGCTGTCGAGACTTCTTTCCGTCGTGGCGTGGAAAAGCCAAATGTACTCATCGGCATCCTTTTTCTGCTTCTCCTCGCGGTCCGCGTCCTCGAACTTGCGTGGATTCGGGCGCACAAACTTATTCGGCATCATCTTCGGCGTCGGTGGCGACGCCTTCTTCGCCGTCACCACCGCCGCGTCGGCCGCGTTGTCGGCGACCCGGTACGTCGTCGCCGCGTTGCCGGCGATGGGGATCGCGCCCGCGGCCGAGATCGCCGCGTTGACCCAGTCGCCCTCGGCGGCGTAGAGACCCGCGTTGGCCAGGTCCGCCGCTTCGCCGATGACCGGGACCATGCCCGCCACATCGAGGACCACGTGGACGACCGGGGCGACCTTCTGGACCGCCTTGACCGTCTTCTTGGCCCACTTGGGCATGCCCCAGAGCCCGGACGGGTCCGAGTAGTAGAGCGGATTGTTGTAGCCGTAGATGTAGGGGTGGAGCTGGAGCGGGTCGCCGGTGTCGATGACCGGGTCGACCGAGATGAACCGACCCAGCGAGGGGTCGTACATCCGCGCGCCCAGCAGCGTCAACCCGGTCGTGTCGTCGACCTCCCCGCCGACGAAGCCCTTTCTGTCCACCCAATTGGCGGGCGCCGCGCCGCGTGTCTCGCCGAATGCCGTCATCTTCCGGCGCTCGACCGGCATGCCGGGCTTGAGCGCCACCGCGATCAGCGACGACTGGTGGTGGTCGGTGACCATGGCGGTGAGGCCGCCGGTCGGGCCGGTCGAGCGGACGACCGTGTGAGCGCCCTGCTGCGAGTAGTACCGCAGGCCGGCGACCGATCCGTCGGGCTTGGCGGTGACCTCGGTATCGCCGAGGAACAGCGTGGAGCCGGTCGGGGTACGGCGGATCAGCCGGTTGCCGTCGACGTCGTAGGCGAATTCGCTGGTCCCCTGGACCGAGTCGACGACCTTGCTCAGCTTGCCGTGTTGGTCCCAGGCCAGGGTCTGCGTCGCACCGTTCACCCGGCGGGTTTCGGTATTGCCGAGTGCGTCGTAGGTGTAGGTGTCCTGCTGCTGCGATGGTTGCGCGGCGGTCGTGGTGACCGAGAGCAGGGCGTGGTTCCTACCGGGCCCCTGCTGGGCGTAGGCATAGCTCCGGGTGACGTCCTTGGCGGTGTCCCCCGTGACGTCGAACCGCTTTTCGCCGACCCGGTTCCCGATCGCGTCGTACGAGTACTCGCGGTAGTACGGGTCCGGGCCGCCGACCGTGCCGCCGGGGCCGCGGGTCGGTCCGGTGGCGCACTGGTTCGTCGACGTCCACGTCTCGGTCAGGAAGCGCAGCGGGGAGTAGTTGAAGCACTGGACGTCTTCGACCGTGGAACCCGAAGTCCCGCCCGGACGGCGGTCCTTCAAATAGGTGACGTTCCCGGCCTTGTCGTAGCCGTAGGAGGTGTCGCCCAACCAGTGCCCGGGGGCCTCGATGTGGTTGGCGGTCTGCTTCAGCGCGCCCGTGGCCTCGTCGTAGGTGTTGGTGGTCCACAGGCGGTTCGGCGCGCTGCCCGCGGCGCTGCGCAGCACGTTGCCGAACGCGTCGTAGGTGGTGTCGGAGGTGTACCACGCGAGGCCGGAGGTGCTGACCGGCATGCCGTCCGCGTTGTAGCGGAAGACGAGCTTCTCCTGCGGGAGGCCGCCGGCCGCGGGGAGCACGACCTCCTTCGGCGCCCCGGTGTCCGTGTAGGTGTAGCCGTACCGGTAGTCGCCGGCCAGTTTGCCCTCGGTCGCGGGGATCTTGATGGTGCGTCCGGTGACCCGGTACGCCACGTCGTAGCCGCCGATCTCCTCGGAGTACGGCTGACCGTTGGTGTACTGCGTGGCCTTGCTCAGCAGTCCCTTGGCGCCGGGCCCGTCGTAGGCCCACTCGCTGACGATCGGCCCGTTCGGCGTGCCGGTGCGGATGGTCGTCTGCCGGCCGATGGCGTCGTAGGCCCGGACGAGAACGACACCGCGCGCGTCCGTCGACGACGTCTTCTGGCCGAGGTTGTCGTACGTGAACGCCGAGCGGCCCTTGTCCGGGTCGTTCGTCTCGATCAACCGGGTTCGCGAATCGTACTTGTACGTCCACTCGTTGCCGAGGGCGTCCGTCATCCTGGACGGGTTGCCCCGCAGGTCGTACTCGTACTTGGTCTCGCTGAACTGCGTGCGCGTCGTGTCGGTGAACAGGTCCCGCTTGACGATGCGGCCGAGGGCATCCGTCCACTGGCGCGAGGCGATCCCGCCGGTGGGCGGGATCTCGACGGTGTAGTCGCCGCCGAATTCGAAGCGCGCGGTGTTCGCGCGGACTCCGGCGTTCCAGGTCTCCACCGTCGTGGCACGGCCGAGACCGTCGTACTTCTTCTCGGTCCAGGACGGGATCTGCGTCCACGACGTCGGTGCGTAGACCTTGTCCGACGGCTCACCGGACACCAGGTACTTGGCATTCTCCCGACGGACGTCGCCGCTCGGGTTGTACATGACGTCGGTGACCACGCGCCCCGCGCCGATGGCCTCGTTCTGGGTCTGACGTTGCCTCAGCAACCCGTCGTAGAAGGTCTTTCCGACGCTGTAGGAGCCGTCGTCGCGAACCGTGCGGGAGGTGACGACCGATGCCTCGGTGCCGGTGACGGAGTACGAGTACTCGATGCTCGGCGACCGGTTGCCCGACGAGCGCTCGGGCATCCAGACCTTGACCAGGCGACCGAGCGGGTCGTAACCGGAGACGGTCACCCGGGTGTTGGGATCGGTCTTGTCGAGCGCGTGTCCGCGCCCGGGCTCGAAGGTCGTCGTGGTCGCGTGGCCGAGCGCGTTGGTCACCACCGCCGAGGTCGGGCTGTCGTTGCCGTCCGGGGTGTAGGCGGTCGTGGTCGGCTGACCGTTGGCGTCGAAGCTCTTGGTGACGCGCCCGAGGACGTCGTACTCGGTCCGCGAGTCCTCGATCCGTCCGGTGCCGTCGGTCGATGTCGTCTCGGTGCGGGTGGGGCTCCCCCGCGTCGGGGCCACCCCGTAGTCCGCGCCGTCGTAGGCGGTGCGCGCGTCGGACATCACCCGAGTGGGACCGGCTGTGTCGATGTCGGCGCAGAGGGAGGCGAACGATCGGATGCGGTCCGCTATCCCGATCAGGTTTGCCGAGAGGTTGTGCAGGTACGTCGTGACCGTGCACGTCTCGTCGCCCTGGACGGTCGTGTCCCCGGTCGTCTCGACGCGCAGCGGCAACGCGTACACGGGGTCGAACTCGAGTGTCCTGGATCCCGTGGAGCGGACCCGACCGCCGCTGACGGTCTCGTAATTCGTGGTCGAGGCGACCGAGCCCTGGTACATGTCCAGCGCGGGCGCGTCGGTGCGCGGCTGGGTCCCGGTCTTCCTGGACCACGGGACGGTCACCGTCCGCGAGGCCACGGCCTGGCCGTCGGACTGGTACTTGATCGTCTCCGCCGTCTGGCCCTGGTACGGGGGCAGGTCATCCGCGATGACGGCGCCGGTGGAGTCCTTGACCTGGGCCACGCGGGTGCCCGACGGCAGCGGGTCGCCGTGCATGCCGCGGAAGAAGCGGGTTTCGCTCAGCCCGGCGACGGTGCCCTCGTCCGGGGAGGTCTTGCCGGTGACGACCTGGACGCGTCCGTAGCCGCGCCACAGGCTCCAGGTGCGTTCGGCGGCCTTGGTGAACTCGCCGTCGTCCTTCGCCCAGGCCGCGCCGTCGAGGTAGCGGTACCCGGTGACCTTGGCGGGGGCGCCTCCGACGTAGTCCTCTTCGGAGATGTTGTCGACGACGTACTTGTTGAACCACTCGATCTTCGGATCGTCCGCGCTGTCCGGAGACCAGAACACCGGGTAGCAGCGGGAGGTGTTCGCCTGCGGCTCCGGCTTGGTCGCGCCCGGGGTACACGCAGGGTCCGGCGCGGAGTACTTGACGACGAGGCCGCCGCCGGTCTCGGTGAAGATCTTCTCGACCCGCAGGCGGTTGAACGGCGGGCGGGCCTCGCCCTGCTTGGACTGCCGGTTGGGCATGTCGACGGCGTTCGCGTGGAACGTCACCGGCGGAAGCGAGGCGACCGTGCCGTCGGGCGCGTAACCGGTACGCCGGACCGAGTCGAGCCACGCCGGCGGGTTGGTGTCGTAGCGGGCGTCGAGAAAGTTGTGCTTCAGTTCGAAGACGTCCACCGGACGGTACTGGTTCGACCCGGCCGACTTGGCCACCTCGGTGGTGATCGTGGTCAGCCACTTGCGGGACCAGAACGTCGGGCCACCGGTGTAGCACTTGCCGGTGTCCTTGCACATCGCGTCGACCGGAGTGTCGGGCCAGTGCAGCGCGTCCGTGGAGAACTTGGTGAACTTCGCGTCCGCGCAGTCGAACGCCTCCGACACCAGGCAGCGCTCGCCGACGGTGAACGAGACCTTCGCGGGAGCCGGACGCGAGTACACCGCGTCCGTGCGCAGCCCGTACTCGATCCGGTCCAGCCAGCCGCCTCGCACGTACGGCTTGGGCTGGTCGGTCTTGCTGTTCTTGGCGTACCAGTTCTTCTCCTGCTTCCAGTACAACGCCATCGCGTTGGAGTGGGTGTCCTCGACGTAGTCGAGGTTCCATCGCCACGCCTGGTCGCACGCGGAGTTCTCGAACGCCGTCTGGTGGCACGGCTCGTCCGACTGGTTGCCGAAGACCGGCACCGTGAACACCGAATCGGTCGTCGCCTTGCCGTTCGCCCAGCCCGGCAGGCGGTTCAGGCCGAAGTGGTACTTGCTCCCGTCCGGCGTGGTGACCAACCAATACTCGCCGTTGTCGTCACCGTTGACCGCG
The DNA here is from genome assembly GCF_044765325.1 of Embleya sp. NPDC127516. Lineage (NCBI taxonomy): Bacteria > Bacillati > Actinomycetota > Actinomycetes > Kitasatosporales > Streptomycetaceae > Embleya > Embleya sp. NPDC127516. The sequence goes on from NZ_JBIWJT010000008.1 coordinate 201,191, forward strand.
CCGAACTTCTGTTCCACGCGCGTGCCGTTGTCCGACGCGGGCTTCCACGCCTTGGTGGTCTTGTCCTTCACCAGCGGCAACGTGGAGCCGTTCAGGGACATCACGGCGTTTTCGCTGCCCCAGCACAGATCGCCGGTGTCCTTGGCGTTGTTGCCGTTGGTCTTGTCGTCCGAGCAGCCTCGGTACGTCCGTTCGATGTAGCCGGGGTGGTAGTCCCAACCGTCGCCCACCCACGACGCCTGGTTGTTCGTGGTCGAGGTGCGTCCGTCCACCGACTGCGACGAATAGCCCAGCGAAACCGCCGGCTTCGGGCCGGCCGCGACCGGCGGGACATCGATCCCGTAGTCCCACGAGAATCCGCCCGACGATCCACCCGCGGTCCACTTGCCCGACGGCTGGAGCGAGGTGGCCTGGTAGTCGCCCGCGTCACCGGACTTCCCGCCGGTGGCGGCCAACACCACCGAACCGCCGGACGACGCGGTCATCGCGGCGACTTGCGGCGCGGCCGGTGGGGGCGGCGCGACCGTCGCGGTGACCTCGTTGAGGACACCGTTGTTGACCGAGCCCAACTCCACCGCATCCGAACAGCCGGGCGCGTCGGGGGTGGTGAGGAAGCACTCCGGGAACTGCACGAGCTTGAGCCGCGAACCCCAGCCCGCGCCGTACAACTGCTCGAAGGCGTCGTACTTCAGCTTCAGATCGACCGCGGTCGCGCCGGCCGACGGCTCCAGCTTCATCAGCACGCCGTCCAGGCCGGCCGCCTCCGTGGCGGCGCGCGTGGACACCGTCACCGTCCATGTCCCGGACGGCGTCTCCGCCGTGGTCGCGTCGGTCGATGCCGCGGCCGACTTCGCGGCCGAGGAACCGGACGCCGGGGACCCGCCGGCCGGGCCGAGCCAGATCGGCAGGTTTCCCGCCCGTTGCATCGCGGCGGAGCCACCACCGGGCGCGGAACCGCTCGCCTGCCGGGCGCCGTTGCCGGTGCCGATGACGATCTGCCCGCTGCCGCCGTCCACAGGCGTCGTACGGGTCGGCGCGTACTCGACCTGCGTTCCCGGCGCCACCGGAAGCTTGAACTCGGCCGTGCTCTCCGTACCGGGAACCGGCTTGTCCTTCTGCAATTCCGGTAGTTGCACACCGGACCGGGACGGCGCGCGAGCGGCCATCGCCTGCGCCGGCACCAACGTCACCGTCAACAGCGCGGCCACCGACGCCGCAACCATCCGTGCGGGGCGCCCCACCGCACCCGGGCCACCGCCGCCGCCCACCAGACCGCCCCGCTCGCGTCGACCGCGAGCCCACCCCAGATCGACCACGCGAAAAGCCCCCCAGAAACGCGGGCACCACAAACAGCCCCGCAGCCACACGAGCGCCGCCGATCATCGCGGATAAATCGACGCCGAAGCAATAGGTCGGCAAAGCCGAGGCAATTGATGTGACGGCCGTCACCGGCTTCCGAATACCCGCGTGGCGGATTCTCTTCCTGCTTAAAACCGAACATGTGGGAATTTAAAGTGCCAACTTTTTATTTGCCGCAATCATTGTCCTTCGCGGATGAAATGCACACCCGCAAGGGCTTCGAAAGCATATGATTCGGGCAAAATATTTCCCCGGTCAAGATCCTTTCTTTCCCGGGACTTCGGGCCACCGGATCAGCGAAGCAGCGACAGAACGTCCGAATTTCGACGCTCCCGGGTCCACCGAGGACTGCCTTTAGGAAATGTGCTGCTTTGGAGACATGACAGCAGTCTCCGCTTGGTCCATGCTGTGACCCGCATGTCTGCGCCTCGGGAAGTGGGGACGCGGATCCTTTAGCCGTGCGCGCCTTTTTTGGCTACGCGCGCGGCCCTGGGTGGGTTTGTTCGGTCGCGGCGACGGAGTCGTTTCCAAGATCGCGGGAATAAGGGGGCGGCGCGTGTCGCAATTGGCTGGGCGTTTGCGATGGGCGGCCGGTCGGCCGCGAAAGCGGGTCGGTGCGGCGGTCGCTGCACTGGTGGCCGCGGCCCTGGGGGCCGGATCTTTGATTCTGTTGGACGAAGGCGGCGGCAATCCGCGCAGGGCGGCGGAGCCGGCGGCCGCGCCGGTGCGCGTCGACGAGAACGCCGCCCAGCGCCGCGCCCGCGAATCCGGGCAGCCCGTCACCGTGGAAACCACGCTGACGGCGACCGGGACGACGGTGGCCAACCCGGACGGGTCGTTCAGCCGCACCGAGCGCGTGCTCCCCATCCGGGTGAAGAACGGCGATGGCTGGGCGAACGTCGACCCCACCCTGCGGCGAACCGGCGCCGGGTACGCGACCACGGCCACCACGACCAAACTCGTGTTCGCGGCCGGAGGTTCGCCTGCCGCGACCCGACCCGAACCGCGACCGGCGCCCCGCCGCCCCGCCGCGGCACCTGCGGCCGAAGGCGCACTGGCCGCGGGCGCGCCGGCCGACGGCAAGCCGGCGCACGACATCCAGTCCACCGGCGGCCCGCCTCGCGGGACTTCGTCCGGCGTGCCCCCAGCCGACGGGAACACACCTGCGACACCCCGGGAAACCGGGCCCACCCCGGGTGGACCGGCGACCGTTCCCCCGGTGGTGACAGCGTGGCCGACCGGACCGCTGGGCCCCATTCCCATCGATCCCTCCTGGGACCAAACCCCCCTGCCGGACGGCGCGTTGGTGCGGATGACCACCGGCGAGGGGCGCACCTTCACCGTTTCCTGGCCGAACGGACCGCTGCCCACCGCACAGACGTCCGGGAACCGGGCGGTCTATCCGAATGTGCTGCCGGGTGTCGACCTCGTCCTGACCGCTCGGGACGGCGGCTTCTCGCAGGTCCTCGTGGTCAGGACACGGGACGCCGCCGCGCACCCGAAGCTCGCCGAGTTGGCGCTGCAACTATCTGCCGTCGACCTGGCGTTCAAGCACGACGAGTCCGGCGTCACGCGCGTCGTGGACGCCGCGGGCGGCGAAGTGGCCGCGTCCCCGACGCCGTTCATGTGGGACTCCGCCGGCCACGCACCGGACAGCCTGTGGAGTCAGCGCCAGACGTCCTTCGTCGCCGGATCCGTGCCCGCTCCCCCGGACGCCCCCGAGCTCCCGGGTCTGCCGGCTCTGAACGGCCCCGAACCCGGCACCCACGAGGCGGTGGTCGGGTCGAGCCTGGAGGGCGATCGCCTGCGCCTGACGCCCGACCGGAAGCTGCTCGACAACCCGGACACGGTCTTCCCCGTGTTCGTGGACCCCTCGTTCTGGGGCCACTCGGCGGCCTGGACCCTGGCCTACAAGCCACACCCCGGCTCGTCGTTCTGGATGGGCGCGAACTACAACGGCGGCACCACGAACGCACGCGTCGGTCACGAGAACACCTCCGGCGGCACCGCGCGTTCGTACTTCCGCATGTCGTTCGACCCGAGCCTGCGCGGGGCGAACATCTCCGCGGCGACGTTCCGGGCGCTGGAAGTGCACTCGTGGTCCTGCTCGGCACGGCCGGTGAGCCTGTACCTGACCGGGCCGATCAGTTCCTCGACCACCTGGAACAACCAACCCGGCCAGTACGACCAACAGCAGAGCGTCAACGTCGCCAAGGGCTACAGCGCGTCCTGCCCGGGCGACTGGGTCGGCTTCAACGCGCGGAACGCGGTCGACCAGGCCAAGAACAACGGCTGGGGCGACATCACCTTCAAACTCCAGGCGGACAGCGAGACCGACACCTACGGTTGGAAGAAGTTCGACGTCAACCCGAGTCTGGAAGTCGTCTACTGGCGCCCGCCGAATCCGCCGACCGACATCTCGATCTCGCCGGGCGGCGCCTGCCGGACCACCGAGCCGTACCCGGTCGTCGGCATGACGGATGTGACGATCAATGCGCGCGCCACCGACCCCGACGGCGACCTGCGCCGCATCTGGGTCACCGTCGACTCCAGCGCGGGCGGCGAGCGAGTGCTGTTCGGCTACCTCGATGTCGACGGGCAGGGCTGGATCCACCACCGCATCCCGATGGCCCGGCTCCAGGACGGCGCGACGTACTCGTTCCGGATGCAGGCCAACGACTGGACGGGAGCCGACTCGGACCCGAACGCCGTCGTGACATGCCACTTCAGGGTGGACAAGGCCGCCCCGAACCCGCCCTCGGTCACCTCGCCGCAGTACCGGGCCGGCAGCGACAACGCATGGCCCGAAGGCGCCGACTACGGCACCCCCGGGGACTTCACGTTCGCCGCCAACGGATCGAACGACACCACCGCGTACGCCTACAGCTTCGACACCAACCTGCTGGACACTCGCGTCGCCGCGCCGTCTCCGGGAGGCAGCGTGACGATCAACCACACACCGGCACACGCCGGTCCGGTACAGCTGTATGTCAAGGCGCTCGACACCGGCGGCAATTGGTCGAGCCAGACCGTCTACACGTTCTTCGTCGAGCCGCGCGACGAGGTCGACGGGCCGATGGACTTCACCGGGGACCGCATCCCCGACCTGGCCGCGGTGGACCCGAACGGCAATCTGCGGATCCACCCGTCGTTCTCCGGCGGCCGGCTCAACCAGTCCATCGACGCGGTCAAGAACGACGACGGCAGCGGCAGCCCCGGCCGGTCCCAGGTGCCCGCGGGCCACTTCAAGGACGCGTTGACCACCTACCACGGCGACTGGTGGGGCGGTGACGGGTTCCAGGACCTGGTCGCGCGCATGCCGGACGGCAAACTGTGGATCTACCCCGGCAACGGCCGAGGCGGCGTCGACACCGAGGGGCGCATGGAACTCCTGTTGCCCGAGGGAGCGCCGGCGCCGCAGGACCTGACCCAGATTCTCACGATCGGCGACGCCACCGGAGACGGACTGCCCGACATGCTCGCCACGACCGCCGACGACCTGTGGGCTTTCGACGGCTACACCGGCGCGTCACTGCTGACCGCGCGCAAGGTCAAGGCCGGCGGCATGGGCGCGTACACCATCCACGGCGCGGGTGACATCACCGGCGACGGCACGTTCGACCTGCTGCTGCGTCAGAAGGCGGGCGACGGCAAGTTGATGCTTCGGCCCGGCAAGGCGCCCGCCGCCGGCACCGGTACCGATCTCGCGCGCCTCGGCGACTCCGGCGACGACACGGCGTACGGCGCCGGGGGCTGGCAGGCGTCCGCCATCGCCTGGATCACCGCGATCCCGGACGTCAACGCCGACGGCATCCCCGACCTGTGGGTCGGCGCCACCGACGGAAACCGCTACCTGTACCCGGGGGGCCGCACCGTGCACGGCCCTCGCAGCAACCTCGACGGTGACGCGTGGGACTACTGCGCGACGTTCCCGGGCGCGGCCGGCGGTACGCAGAAGCTGTGCGGACCGATCCTCGACAAGTACCTCGCGCTCGGCGGTCCCGGATGGGCACTGCCGTCCACGAGCACCACCGCCACCCCGGTCAAGCCCGGCAAGTACGTGCACTTCCGGTGGCCGGGCGGGAGCATCGACACAGCCTCGATCTACTGGAGCCCGGAGACCGGTGCCCACGAGATTCACGGCGGTATCCGGGGCGAATGGGAGGCGCGGAACTGGGAGAACAGTTACCTCGGGTTCCCGACGTCGGACGAGTACGACGTCTCGAACGGTCGGCGAAGCGATCTTCAGGGCGGCTACATCCGCTGGAACAAGGCCAACGGCTTCAGTACGGCCTACACCTACGGCGGTGAGACCCCGACGACGCACAACACGCTCGGAGGCGACTTCAACGGCGACGGCAAGGCCGACATCGCCACGATCGTCGACTACGTCAACTGCGCCGCGGGCCTGTGGACCCACGTGGGCAACGCGTCCGGCGGCTTCGAGGCCCCCTTCGAGTCGTGGACGAACCCCACGGGCTGGTGGTGCGTCGACTCCGCGAAATACGCGACGGGCGACTTCAACGCAGACGGCCGCGACGACATCGGCGCGCTGTACCGGTACGGCGACGGGCGAGTCGCGCTGCACACCAAGCTCGGGCGCCCGGACGGCGGGTTCGTCGACGGGCCGATGAGCTGGGAACAGGCGTCCGGTTTCGACTGGGATCGCACCACGTTGCTGGCCGGCGACGCGAACGGCGACCATCGCGACGAACTCCTCGCCGTGTACGGCTACGCCGACGGACGCATCGCCTACCTCACCTTCCCGTCGCGGGTCGACGGCGGATTCGACGCCCCGGTCAAGGGCTTCGAAATCGTCAACCCCGGCTGGTGGTGGTACGAGAGCGCGCGTTACACGGCGGGCGACTTCAACGGCGACGGGCGCACCGACATCGGCGCCGTCTACATGTACGACAACGGCGACGTGTCCGCCATGACCGCGCTCGCCAACCCGAACGGTACGTTCGCCGCCCCCACCGCGGGGTGGGGGGCTGCCGGCGCCGGCTGGAATCGGTCGGCCGTGCAGCTCACCGCGGGCGACGTCAACGGCGACGGGCGCGCCGAGATGGCAATGATGTACGGGCACCCCGTCGACAGGATGAGTCTCTACACCTTCACCACCGCACCGAACGGCCTGTTCGGCGCCCCGGTGATGAGCACCGACACGGGACCGAACAACTGGAACACCAACAACTCGGCCGCCTTGATGGGTGACGTCAACGGGGACGGGCGCGCGGACATGTACACCATCTACAACTACCGCTCGACCCGTTGGACGGCCTTCACCTTCCTCGGCCAACCGACCGCCGGGTTCGACAGCGGATCCGTCGGCTGGTCCGTGCCTTGGGGGAAGTGGTAACCGCGACGGCCGACCCATTTCCGTGCCCCCGGCCCGCTTCGCGCGGCCGGGGGCACGGCCCTGTCGACGTCGAGGTACACGGGCACGGCGACGACGAGGGCGAAGACGGGCACGAGGCTCCGGAACACGACGGCGACCGCGGCGAGGATCGCTAGCCGCGATAAAGGTCCCGCGCCGTTCTGGATTCGGCGGCCCAGTGGTGCGCGTTCCAGGTCTCGGCGATCTCGGCGGCCCGGTCGAAGTGCTCGGTCGCCTCCTGCTCGCGGCCCAGGAAGCGGGCGAGTTCACCCAACGTGTGGGCGGGCGGACGGATCGCCAGGGACACTCCCGCGCAGCCCGGCGCGGCGTCGTGCAGGGGCGACAGGGTCGGGTAGAGCGCGGCGGCCTCGTCGTGTTCGGCCAGCGCGACCACCGCCGCCGCCCGGAAGGTGGACATCAGGGTGTCGAAGAAGTCCGCGCGGATCGGCTCGACGGACGCGCGCATCGCCCGGGCCTGTTCGATCCGGCCGTCGGCGGCCACCACGAGGGCGCACAGGTCGGCCAGGAACGGGCCGAAGCCGGCCAGGATCTCCGGTGCCTGCGGGGCCAGTTCGGCAAGTCGGCCCTGGCTGAGCCGAATCGTGGCCAGGGCCAGCCAACGCAACCCGAGCGCGTGCAGCGAACCCTGCGCGATCATCGACTCGGTGGCCCGGACGTAGCGTTCCTCGGCCTCCTCGAGGCGGCCCTCGACGTGTGCGAGGGCGGCGAGCGCGCACGCGCCGACGCCGATCGCCTCCGGCATGCGGTACGCGTCGGCGATCGCCACGCTCTCGTCCACCAACCGACGGGTGGTCTTCGGGTCGTTCAGGTCGGCGGCGGCGGTGGCCAGGCTGAATCGGGCGTACCAGCGGTGCGCCGGTAGGTCGAACGTGTCCGCGAGGCCCATCAGTTCGCCGGCCGACGCGGCTCGTGCCGGCGCGTCCGCGCGACCGGCCAGGTTGCCGATCAGGGTGGCCAGCGTAAGCGTGCGCAGATCGGGATCGCCCAGGTCGGCGGCCAGCGCGACGGCCTCCTTGGCCAGCACGCGCGGGTCCGGATCGATCCGCTCGCCGACCAGTTCCCCGGCGTAGCCGTTCAGCAGCCGGCACCGGGTCTCCGGGGCGAGGTCGGTCCGCGCGATCAGCCGGCGCAGCGCCGCCACCACGCCGAGGTCCAGCACCCCGTACGGCCGGCTCTGCCACGGCGTGGGCACCGTCCAGGCGGTGAACGCGGCGATCGTCAGGTCGTCGCGGTGCGCCGACTCGGCGGCGTCGAACGCCCGTTGCCGGGTCTGCCGGGCCGCCGCCACGTCGCCCGCGCGCACCTGCGCGCGCAGCAGCCGGCCGAACAGGTCGGCGCGCTGCGCGTCCCGGTCGCCCGGGGTGTCCGCCGGGATCCGGTCCAGGCACTCCAGCGCGCGGGTGAGCAGGGCGACCGCGGTGTCGTGGGCGAAGCGGCGCTCGGCCAACTCGGCCGCGGCGATGCCCGTCTCGACAGCCCGGGCGGCGGTGGCCGCCGTGGCGGCGCTGCCGTAGTGGTGGGCCAGCGCCGAGACGTCGCGGGTACCCAGGCGTTCCAGCGCGGCGGCGATCCGGGTGTGCATCCGGGTCCGGCGCAGCCCGCTCAGGTCCGCGGCCATCGTGTCCCGCACGAGCGCGTGCACGAACCGGATCCGGCCGGGGGCCGGTTCGGTGAGCAGGCCGGCGATCAGGCCGGCGTCCAGCGCGTCCACGACGCCGCCCTCGTCGACCTCGGCCGACTCCACCAGCACGTCCACGTCGACCTCGCGGCCCGCGACCGAGGCCAGGCGCAGGACGGCGACGGCGGGTTCGGGCAGCCGGGCCAGCCGGCGGCGCAGCACGTCGCGCACGCCCTCGGGCACGTCGGAGAGCGCGACCAGGGCGCCCTCGCTGTCCAGCAGGCGGGCGCTCTCCCGGACGTAGAACGGGTTGCCGCCGGTGCGTTCGGCCAGCGCGGTGATCGTCGCGGCGTCGACGGGGGTCTGTGACACGGCGTCCACGACCCGGGCCACGGCGGCCTCCGGCAGGCCGGCCAGCGCCAGGCGCACGGGTGAGCGGCGGGCCAGGCCGGCCAGCGTCTCGGTGAGGCGTCCGTCCACCTCGTCCGGGCGGTACGCGGCCACCACGAACAGCGGCGCGCCCGCGGCGTCGCCGTCGGCGCCGGCGGCGAGCAGGGCCAGGGTCTCGGCGTCGGCCCGATGCACGTCGTCCAGCAGGATCGCCAACGGTTGCCGTCGGGCGGCGGCGGCCAGCCAGGACCAGACCGCGCGGTGCAACCGGAACCGGCCCGCCGAGGTGTCCTGCCCGGGGCCGTCGCCCTCGTCGTCGCCGAGCAGCGGGGCGAGCGCGGCGGCGGCCTCGGGCGGCGGCGGGACGATCGCGGCGATCGCGCGCAGCGCCTCCACCCACGCCCACGCGGGCGGCGCGCCGTCCACCTCGGGACAGCGCCCGGTGGCCACGAGCAGTCCGGCCTGTTCGAGTCCGGCGCCGAGCCGACCCAGCAGCGCGGACTTCCCGAGCCCGGCCTCGCCGGTGACCAGCGCGACGCGCAGGCCGGCCGACGCGACTTGATCGGCCTCGCCCAGGAGCGCGGCGAGTTCGCCGTCCCGGCCGACGAAGAGTTCACCGGTGACGCCGGAATGGGGGTCGACGCCGGGTCGCGGGTTCATGGCGGCGGCGATCGCGTCGGATGGCCGGCCTGCGGTCGGTGCGGCCGGATGGTCACCGGACGCGTCCTCGGCGCTGTGGGCGCTGTCGGCGCCGGTGACGGTGCGGTCGGCGCGGGCGCCCCGAGCGGGGTCCTCGACCTGGCTCCCGCTCCGGCCGCCCGCGGGATCGGCCGCACCGATCGCGGCGGGCCCGGCCTCGGGGCCGCTCGGGGCCCGGCCGACGCCCGGGCCCTCGACCGCCGCCTCCGCCCGCCCCGTCGCCGCGCGCAGGACGTGCATTCGTCGGCCCAGGATCGCCGCCTCGACCTCGGTGAGCGCGGGGCCCGGGTCCAGGCCGACGTCGGCCGCCAGTACCGCGCGGGCCCGGCGCAGGGTGGCCAGCGCGTCGGCCTGGCGGTTGCCCGCCCACAGCGCGAGGGCGTGCAGCCGCCAGGCCTCCTCGCGCAGCGGGGCGTCCCGGGTGAGTCGCTCGGCGTCCGCCGCCGCGGCTGCCGCGGCGCCCGATCGCAGCCCGGCGGCGATGTGCAACTCCCTTGCGTTCAGGTGCAGTTCGCTCAGTCGCGCGGCCTCGGCCAGGGCCCACGGCTCATCCGAGGCGGCGGCGAACGCCGGTCCGCGCCACAGCGCCAACGCCGTCTCGACCACGGTCCGGGCCTCGACCGGTGCGGCGTCGAGTCGCTCGCGTGCGGCCCGGAGCAGGCGTTCGAAGCGCCACGCGTCCACCGCGTCGTCCGGGAGCCGCAGCGCGTATCCGGGCGCCGCGCTGACCAGGACCGTGGCCGGCGCCCGCCGGGCCCGGCCCGGTTCGAGCAGGCGACGCAGGTTGGACACGTACGCCTGGAGCGAGGTGACGGCCTGCGCGGGCGGTTCGCCGCGCCACAAGTCCTCGATCATCCGGTCGATCGACACGACCCGTCCACGCGCGGCCACCAGGAGCGCGAGTACGGCACGCTGGCGCGGACCCCCCAGCGGGACGGTCACATCGTCCACGTCGGCCTCGAACGGGCCGAGCACGCGCAGGTACACCATTTCTCCCCCATCCCGGTCCCTCGGCACGTTCGGCAGCGGGCCGGGCGTCGAACAACCCCGCCGGACGGCTCCATGTTCCTTCCAGGATTCCTCCAAGACGGCCGGACCAGGCTATGGGCATGCCCAACGGCAACCGCGCCGAGGGCCCATCGAAGGGATCCACCATGACCGCCTCGCCCGTCGCCCCCGCGTCCGCCGGCTTCGACACCCGGGACATGGTGATCGTCCACCGCGGGCTGCGCCGCGAATCGCGCCTGCTGGTCGAGTTGGTCGGCGCCGTCGAGCCGGGCGACACCGCCCGGGCCAAGGTGCTCGCCGACCACTTCGACCTCTACCGGCTGGGCCTGCACGGCCACCACACCGGCGAGGACGAACTGCTGTGGCCGCCGCTGCTGGCCCGGGTCGACCTCGAGGCCGAGCTGGTCCTGCGGATGGAGGCCCAGCACGAGCGGGTGGCCGGCTCGCTGACCGCCGCCGAGGAACTGGTCCGGGCGTGGGCGGCGAACCCCGGCGTCACCGAGCGGGACGCCCTGGTCGCGGCGCTCGCCGAGCACCGCGCGGCGTTGATCGAGCACCTCGACGAGGAGGAGTCCGAACTGCTCCCGCTCGCCCAGCGGCTGCTCACCGCAAGCGAGTGGCACGCGATGGGCGAGCACTTCGTCGAGACCACGCCCAAGCCGCAGATCCTGCTCCTGCTCGGCGTGGTGCTGGAGGACGCCGAGCCCGCGGAGCGGGCGACCATGCTCGGCGGGCTCCCGCTGCCGGCTCGGCTGATCTGGCACCTGGTCGGCCGCCGCATGTACGCGCGCACCGTCCGTCGGGTCCGCGGCTGAATCGGTGCGCGCCGCCGATACACCCGGACGGCGTGCCCGTCCCGGCCGCCGGGCCTTGCTGCCCGGGCCGCCCGGCGCGCGGCCCGCGTGCGGCCTCCGGCGCACGGTGTCCGACGCGCGACGATCGGCGGCTCGCGGGACCCGGCCTCGGGCGCGCGATCGCGGCCGATTGGGTTGGATGGGTCCCATGACCACCGCTCTCGCCCTTCACCCCGCCCTGACCCACCCCGAGTTGCTCGCCGACCCGGTGGCCGGCGCCCTGGCCGATTGGCCCGCCGAGTCCGCCGGGTTGGTCGAGGTCGCCGCGATCGACCCCGAACTGGCCGACACCGCCACGTTCTGCGCCCGCTACGACGTGGCCCCGGCCGACAGCGCGAACTGCGTGGTGATCGCGGCCAAGCGCGGCGGCACGGTCACCTACGCCGCGTGCCTGATCACCGCCACCACGCGAGCCGACGTGAACGGCCTGGTCCGTCGGCACCTGGACGCGCGCAAGGCGTCGTTCGCGCCCGTGGAGGCCGTACTGGCCGCGACCGGCATGGAGTACGGCGGGATCACCCCGATCGGCCTGCCCGCGGACTGGCCGATCCTGATCGACGCCGCCGTCGCCGCGCATCCGCGCGTCGTGGTCGGCTCCGGGATCCGCGGCTCCAAGCTGTGGGTGCCGGGCCGGCTGCTGGCCGACCTGCCGGGCGCGCAGGTCCTTCCCGACCTCGGTGTGCCCCTGGCCTGAGCGCCGGGTCGCCTGCCCGCACCGGGTCGGCGGGCAGGCGACCCCGACGTCAGCAGTGGTGCGTGAACAGGCTCAGTCCGACCCCCTCCGGCACCGGCACCGGCACCGGCACCGTGTCGACCCTCGGGTAGACCGTTCGGCCCGCCTTGATCGTCTCCTCGATGACGATATCCAGGAGCGCCTCCCCCGGCACCGTCACCGGATTCGCGCTCAGGATCACCAGGTCGGCCAGCTTGCCCACTTCGATGCTGCCCTTCTCCGCCTCCTCGCCGTACTGGTAGGCCGCGTTGATCGTGATCGACTTCACCGCGTCCGCCCCGGACACGCACTGATGCTTGCCCAGGGTGATGCCGGATCGGGTCTTCCTGGTGACCTGACCGGACAGGATCGCGAGCGAACTCGGCCGGGCCACGGGTGCGTCGTGATGCGACGTGTAGACCATGCCCCGGGCCAGGGCCCATTGCGCGGGCGAGATGTCGACCGCGCGCGACTCGCCCAGCACGGTCTCGACGTACCAGTCGCCCCAGTAGAACGTGTGCATCGAGAAGAACGACGGGATGATGCCCAAGCGGCGGAACTCCCCGATCTGGTCCTCGCCCGCCGTCTGACAGTGGATGCCCGTCGTACGCCGATCGGCCGGCTCGGACTCCTCGGTCGCGATCCGCACACAGCGGATGAACTGGGCGATCGCCTCGTCGCCGTTCACATGCGCGATCACCTGCCAGCCGTGCGCGAAGCCGGCCCGGACCTGCTCCAGGGCGACCTCCTCCTCCAGCGTCGGGTAACCGCAGTAGTCGTCGCCCTCGTCCGCGGGCGGAGTCTTGTACGGCTCGCGCAACCAGGCCGTCCTGCCCTGCGGCGAGCCGTCCAGGTTGAGCTTGATCCCGGCGGCCCGGAGGCCGTTCACATACTCCCCGCTCGCGTCGACCAGGTGCGGGGTCTTGATCGCGTCGGCCGCCTTCACGTAGACGACGACGTCCAGGGGCAGCGGCTCGGCCGCCGCCAGTGCGCGCAGGTCCCCCAGTACGGCCAGCTCGGCGGCACCTTCCTGCACCGTGGTGAAGCCGTAACTCGCCGCCGCCTTCAGGCCCTTGTCCAGGAACAGGGCCCGGTCACGCTCGTCGATGCCCATGATCGCGCGACCGGAGGCGGGAGTGAACGCGGTCTCCTCCAAGACCCCGTTCGGCTCGCCGAAGGGCAGCACCGACTCGTCGCCGCGCCGAATCACCCCGCCCTTCGGGTTCTCGGTGGCGGCGCTGTAGTTCAACACCTCGAGCCCCTTGCTGTTCACCGCGCCCAGGTGGAAGGACTGGTGGATGGCCAGCACCGGACGCTCGATGGAGACCCTGTCCAGGTCCTCCCGGGTGGGGTGCGACTCGCCGTCGAGCAACGCGTCGTCGTAACCGAACCCGACGATCCACGCGGAGCGCCGGCCGACCTCGCTGTCGCCGAACTCGCGCAGCTTGCGCACGATCGTCTCGATGTCACCGACATCGCCGTCCGGTTCGCCGAGCAGGTCGGCGACGGTCTCCTGGAGGCCGGTGCCGACCACGTGGCCGTGCGGATCGATGAATCCGGGGAGCAGCGCCCGGCCGTCCAGGTCACGCACTTCCGTCGTCGTGCCCCGCCATCGCGCGAGTGCCTCGTCGAGACCACCGACGAAGACGATGCGGCCGTCCTTGACGGCGACCGCCTCCGGCCGCGCACCGTCCTCCGCCACGACCCTCTTGGGACCGGGCCCGTCCGCCACCGTCTCGATTTCGCCGCCGTGGAAGATCACATCGGCCTCGCCGGAACCCGTCCCGGCACCCTCACGTCCTTCGGACATCACCACTCACCCTCACCTTCATCCCTCGCCGCCTCGTGTCGCTACGAAGTCTGTCGGCGACACACCGTAACAACGAAGAAGAATTCCGGACATCCTTCCCTCACCACGCACACCGAACAGCCCACGCCGCGGGCGCGAGGGTGGCGGGCGAAGGGGTGGCGCGGGTCGAGGGGCAATCGGGCCGTGGAGCGAGGGTGGGGACGCGGGGCGTCGGAGTGGGGTGCGTCAGTGGGTTGGGGTGGGGCCTCGGTTGGCTTGGAGGAGTTGGGCCAGGCCCTGGCGGGTTGTCGCCAGGACCACTCGGTCGGTGGGGCGTAGCAGGTATCCCGGGTGGAGCTCCCACTGGAGGTCGCGCTGTGGGGCCGCGTCCCGGCCGAGGTCGGCGCGGCGTTCCGCCGGATCGGCCACGTCCAGCGCGAGCACCCGCCACAGTCCGGCCCGAAACGCTTCCGCGACCGTCTGCCCCTGCAACTCCGGATGGCCGGCCACGTCGATCGCCGCGAACAGCAACACCTCGCGCTCCACCGGGATCGCGCCCAGGATCTGCCGCCCCATCACGGCCCCCGCGAAGGCCGGCGCGGACAACGAGGAGACGCTGCGGCTGCGGGTCAGCGCGTTCGGGTAGGACTCGCGCAGCGTGCGGTTCACCATCTTGGCGAAGTCGTCGTCGAACAGCCGCATCGCCACCCGCAGTTCGGGATCGACCTCGCGGGCGTACAGGGCCGCCTCGAGGTTGATCGCGTCGTTGCTGGTCAGCGCGAGCAGCACCCGGCTGGTGCCGATGTGCGCGGCCTCCAGCACGCCTTCGCGGGTGACGTCGCCGATCACCACCGGCACCCGACGCGCGTGCGCGGTCGCGATGCCCAGCGCCTGCGGGTCGCGCTCCACGCACACCACCGGGATGCCCAGGTCGCACAGCCGATCCAGCACACGCGTACCGATCTTGCCCAGGCCCAGCAGCACCACATGGTTGGCGATCGCGCGCGGCGGCGGGCGCTGGGTGGTCGCGGTGCGGAACGTGCCCAGGCTCTCCAGCACCACCGCGAACAGCACCGGCATCAGGGCCATCCCGGCGAGCCCGGACAACACCTGCAAAACCTGCCGACCGGTGCCCTCGCCGATCGCCGGATCGCCCATCCCGAACACGTCCAGGATCGAGCGGTAGGCGGCGCGCAGCGGCGGATCCCCGGTGACCCACCAGGTCAGGCCCGCGAACACGAAGAGCAGTGTGACCAGGCCGAAGATCGCGTACCGCAGCCGGGGCGGGAACAGCGTGGCCACCGGCAGTCCCTGGGGCAGCCGGGGCCGGTTGACCGGTGCGCCGCCCTCCTCCAGGGTGATCGTCTCCAGCACGGTCCGCCCCCGCGTCCGTCCCGCCGCGGCCACCGTGCCGTCGTCCGGCAGCAACTCCGGGCTGCCGCCCACCCCGTCGGAGGCGAGCGCGAGCGTGTACAGGTACGGCGCGGGGTCACGCTCGTCGGCGGGCCGCTCGGCCGCCCGCAACAGCAGCCCGTCCGCCTGAACGACCTTGCCCGCGCCGGAGATCGCCGCCGCGACCAGGGCCGGGGTGGCGGTGTCCGCGTCGGAGAGCACGGTCGTGGTCACGTCCCGGGCCGAGAGGTCCCCGATCCGGGCCACGACCGCGCGGTCGAGCAGTTCCTCCAGGTGTCGGCCGAGCTTGCGGTTGTACAGCCGCACCACGAGTCGGATGTTCGGGTTGATCCGCCGGGCCCGTAACGCCGCGTGGATGTTGGCCCGGTCGTCCCGGTAGACCAGGGCGAGCGCCATCGCGCCCGGCACGCCCGCCGAGCGCAACGCGTCGTCGTCGGGCTCGGCCGCCTCCACCACCGACACCGACAACCCCCCGCCGCGCGCGAGGTCGTCGATCTGCGGGCCGTGGTTGCGGTGCACCGAGGGCAGCAGCACGGTCACGTGCTCGCCGTAGACGTGCGCGAGTTCGTAGGACAGCCGTTGCGCGAGCGCGTCGTCGCCGCACACCACGAGGTGGCCGGCCCGAGGCGGAGGAGTCAGGTGATGCGCGGGAGTCGACACACCCCCACCCTGCCTCCCGATCCCTCCCCCGTCAGCCCCTTTCCGCACCACCGAACACATCGAACACATCGAACACATCGAACGGTCGCGCGCACACGAACACGCCTCGCACGCCGATCACATCGAAAGGATCGCGTACAACGAACAAGCCGAGAAGACCGAGCACGACCGATGACGGCCGGACCCGGCCCACCCCGTCAGGTCCCCGTGGTGTCCGAGATCAGCAGATCCAGCACGCCCGGCAGACCCCCGGCCACGAATGCCTCACGCTGCCGATCGGCCCCCGTACCCTGCAGGATCAGTCGGTCCACGAGCGAGAACACCTGGGCGGTGTCCCCGAATTCGTCCAGCACCGGGGTCACGTGCTCGAGCAGCTCGCAGACCAGGTCCCCCGCCTGGATCCGGCGGGCCGTACCCGCCGGTCCCACCGGCCCGAACAGATCGCCCTCCAATCCGTCCCGAGCCGCCAACCAACACGCGGCCCGCAGCAGTTCCGGCTCCGGTGCGGCATACGGCGCCTTCTCGTCGTGCTGGTGCAGCGCGGTCACCACCAGCGCCCGCACCAGACCCGCGAGCATCACCGCGTCGTCCGCCCGCAACTGCACGTCCGGGCATCGGATCTCGACGGTCGGGAACCGCTCGGAAAGCCGCACCTGCCAGTACACCTGACCCCGGTCGAGCATCACGCCCACCGCGAGCAGCGCGTCCACCCGCCGTTCGTACTCCTCCAGGTCGGCGAACAGCGGCGGTTGCCCCTCCACCGGCCAGCGTGCGTAATGGATCGTGCGCCAGCTCGCGAAACCGGTGTCCAGCCCCTGCCACAGCGGTGAGTTGGCGCCCATCGCGACCAACACCGGCAACCACGGCCGGATCCGGTTGACCACTTGCACGCCGGTCTCCCGATCGGGCACCGCCACATGCACGTGCATCCCGTGGATGAGCTGCACGTCGGCCAATCGCCGGGCGTTCGCCCGGATCGCCAGGTAGCGCGGATGCTCGCTCACCTCCATCAGCTTCCCGTCACCGGCGGGCGCGGTCCCGCAGGCGACCATCCGGCAGCCGATCCGCTCGGCCGCGGCCGACAGCTCGCGGCGCATCCGGGACAGATGCCCGTTTATCTCGTCGAGCGAGGAGCACACCGGCGTCGCCACCTCCAACTGCGCCTTCAGTAATTCCGGCTGCACGTCGCCGAGGTCGATCCCGGGCCGCAGGCTCGCCTCGGCCCGGACCCGCTCGGCCGCCGGTACCGGCAGTCCGCTGACCGGGTCCACGAGCAGATACTCCTCCTCGACACCCAGAGTGGTCATCACCGAACCGTCCTTTCGAGCGGGCGAACCCGCCGGGCAGGGCCTCCACCTGGACATGACCATCCGTAGCCGGTGCACGTCACGACCCGTGCCCGCACCCTGAGGCCCCGGGACGACCCCGGACCCCACCAGGTGCGACATCGCGACCCGCGACGCGCTCGACCATGATCCGGACAGGCCGTACTACTTGGGAGGACTCGATCGGTTGTACCCGTAATCACCGCAGGTCGACACGTCGACCCGAATGCGCGTCCGAACCAATCGCCACCGCGGCGGGGCCGGCGCGCCCGATGTCCGCGCGTTGTGATGGGGTGGAACCCGAAAGTGGGACAGGCGAGTGCGGGGGCGAGTGGTGGCACGGGTACAGATCACGAACAAGGCCGTTCTGGTCGGATTGTTGTTCGAGGGAGCGGTTGTCGGCGACCTCGGGCGGGTCCGCCATCGGATCGGCGACGACGTGGTCGGCGCGCTGCTGGGCGATCCGAAACTCGCTCCGAGTCTGCGTTCGCTCGCCGCGCGGGACCCCGACCCGTGGGTGCGCCGCGCCCTCGCGCACAACGTGGCGGTGCTCACCGCGGCGGATCTGGCCGCGCTGCTGGAGCAGCCGGACCCGGTCGTGGACAGGATCGTGTACGCGCACCCCGAGGCCGGCGCGTGGATGCGCCGGATCGTGCTCGCGCCCGGCCGGCACGCCGGCACCCCGCACCCGCTGACCGCGCTGCACGAGGAGTTGCTCGCACAGCCCGCCGAGGGCGAGCCGCCGCGCCGACTGGGCGCCGCGGTGGTCGCCGATCGACCGGATCTGGTCGCGCACGCGCTGCGGGCGTGTGCCGGGGGCCTGACCGCCGCCGAGGAACTGCGCGGCCTGCTGTCGCTGAGCCGGCACGGCGGCACCGACCTGCTCGCCGAGGCGTCGCGCCACGTGCGGCCCGAAGTGGCCGCGACCGCCCTGGCGGTCGGTGAAGTGGTCACCGCGCGTCCCGAACTGGCCGACGCGGTGGCCGAGGCCGAGGGCAGTGCCGGGCTGATCGCCGAACTGCGCGCCGGCCTGCCGCCGTTGACATGGCGTCGGGAGATCGACTGGGTCGCCGTGCGCGACGAGCAGCGCCGCGAACCGCTGCCCGAGGCGATCGCCGCGCTGCTGGCCGCCGACCCGGACTGCCCCGACGACCTGCTCGTCGCGCTGTACACCGCACACCCGACGGTGGTGGGCCCGGTCGCCAGGCCGACGCTCGCGGTGTTGCGCGCGGCGATCGGCACCCCCAAACACCCGGCCCTGGCCCGGATCGCCGCGCTCACCCGCGACCTGGCCGAACCCGCCGACCTGGCCCGAGTGGTGCACGAGGTGACCCCGGCCCGAACCGCCGTCGCCACCCTGGTCGAACTGCCCGAATGCGCCGAGCTGCGCGACCTGTTGCACCGGCACCTGGGCGCCCACGCCGACCGCTGGACCACGCTGCGGGCCGTACTGCCGCGCCGACGCGAAGCGTTGCCCGCCCTGTTGGCCGGCATCGAGGCGGGCACCGTGACCGCGCCGCCGGAGCCGGCCGGCGGCCCGCCGCCGACGCTGACCAAGCCCTACCGGCACCTGCTCACCGCGGCCGACCCCGACGACCTGCGCGCCCTGCTGCCCGACCTGCCCGACTCGCTGGTGCGCGATCTGCTCTCCAGCGGCTCGCTCCCGCGACATGTGCACGAGGCGGCGATCACCTCGACCGACCCACGCGTGTGGGAGGCGATCGCCCGCAACGTCGGCCTGGACATCCGCGAACTGGCCCGGCTGGTGGCCAAACAGGTCCCGGCCGTGGACGCCGCCGCCTACCTGAGCCTGCGCTCGACGCCATCGCTGCGCCGCACCATCGCCGCCCGCACGCCGTTGGCCCCCGGCCTGCGCGCCGAACTGCTCGCCCACGGCGACCGTCGCACCCTGTTGCCGCTGGTGGCCAGTGGTGATCCCGAACTCGCGGCCCGCGCACTGTGGTTCGGCTGCCGCAAGATCGCCCAGCAGTACGCCTACGTCAAGGTCTGGGAACGGCACGGCCCGGCCGGCGTACGCACTTTGCTGGACAGCAGCGGCACCGGCACCGCGGCGCAGATCCGCAAGCGGGTGGAGGCCGCGCTCAAGGCCGAGGACGGCCTGACCGACCTGCGCGAGAGCGGCGAACCGTACGAGGACCCGGCCACGCTGCCGCACCGCTTGCAGACCCGCACCAGTCGCACCACCGTGCGCGACCTGGTGCACGAGCCGTACGCGCACGACTTCGCGCTGTTGATGGCGGCCGAGCGGGAGGAGCCGTTCGCCTACGAGGCCGTCGACGATCTGATCCGCCACGAGGACGCCACCGACGAGGACCGCGCGCGGCTGCGCCTGGTGCTGATCAACGCGCAACGCAACTACGCGCGCCGGACGAACGACACCCTGCCGGAGGAATGGCTGCGCACCGAGCCGTTCGACGGGAACGAGAACTGGGTGAACGAGGCGGTGGAGTACGACCTGCTCGATCCCGCCCGCCTGATCGACGTGGCCCATCCGGCGCAGGCGGTGGTGACGGCCGCGCGCCGGGTGAACCCGACGACCGTGCTGGCCCCGATGCGGGCCCGGCTGGCCGAGCTGACCCGGGAGCATCTCGCGGGCCACACCGAGGCGTTGGCCATCGCGGTCGGTCTGATCGACGGCTTCAACGCGTCGCTCGCCGAGTTGGTCACCGTGGCCGGTCAGGCCGCCGGTCCGCGGCCGGGAGCCGAGGAGTTGGCCCGGGCGGACGCCGCCACGCTGGCCGCCGCGCGGCGCGACGCGGCCGAGACGGCGAACAGCACACCGGTGCCCGCCACCGCGCCGGCATCGACCACCAGGCGTGGCGGCACGATCCGGGCCGCCGATCCCGATCGCAGGTCCCGGCTGGTCGCGGCGCACTTCCTGCGCGACGTCGCGGCCGGTTTGCATCCCGTGCCCGTCCCGGTGCCGGTGCCGGAGGATCCGGCCGTGCTCGCGGCGCTGGCCTCGGTGTCGACGGTCGACGCGCCGGGCTACGAGTACCCGAGTTGGCTCTACGAGGCGTGTTTCGGCAGCGACTCGGTGCAACCGCGGGTGGCCCTGGGACGCCGGGTGTTCGACGAGTCGGTCGCCAACGACCTGATCGACCTCGGCGAGCCCGAGGTGCTGAAGTCGATGGCCGAGAACAAGGGCCTGGAGGAGCCGACGAAGGACCGCGTCACCGCGCTCCTGGCCGGTAACCCCGCCGAGCGCCCCGAGCAGTACCCGACCAGGGACACCTGGCCGGGCCCGACCAAGCCGAGTTCGTACCTGCGCTGGATCCGCGAGTACTACGACGAGACGCGTGGCGGCGGCGACTTCCTGGCCGAGGGCGCGTATCGGCACGGCATCGTCGGCCCCACCGACGTGCTCGGCGTGCTCCCCACCCAGGCCCTGACCCCGCTGCCCAGGAAGTGGCGCGCGCTGACCTTGGCCGGTCCGCTGAACCGGGCAATCGAGGCGCTGGTCGCCGAGCGACTGGGCGTGGACCCGGAGCGGTGGTTGCGCGCGCTCGTCGCGATGGACACCGCGGGGGATCTCCCGTTGCCCGAAGTCCTGGACGTGAAATCGGAGTCCGCTCCCGACGAGACGTTCGAGTGGGGGCGGCTCGAGTCGCCGATCACCGTCGAGTTCGACACGGTGCGTCGGAGCGCCCATCGGGTGCGCCGCGCTTGGCGGTGGCCGGCCGGCAACCTGCTCCTGCGCGCGTCCGCCGAGGCGCTCGCGGTGCTGCTGCCGCGGCTGGGCGAGCACGCCTACCCCACGCTGTGGGCCTACGCGGACTACGTCGAGCACCGCGCGCCCGCGCTCGACGAATACCCCTTCATCACCCAGGATCGAACCGCGCTGCGGATCCTGGCCACGCACAGTCGTGACAGCGCGATCCGGGCTCGGCTCACGCGCCTGGACGACCCGGTGCTGAACGCCGACCTGTACGGCTCACCGCTGGTCCGCGGCAACGTCGTGGTGCGCCGCGCGGTGCTCTCCCGCGTGCCGCAGGGGCGTTCGGCTGTCGGGTCGCCGGCTGTGCTGCCGCTGGATCCGGAGCTGCGCGAACGACTCCTGGCCGACGACAAGGCGACCGCGTCGGTGTTGCCGGCGCTGCGGTTGCGGGTCGAGGCGGCCGACCCCGAGGTGATCGAGCACACGCTGCGCCGACTGGGCAAGAAGGCCGCGCTGCTGGACCGACTCCTGGGCGTGCGGGGTCTGTTGCGGTACGGCGGCGCGAATCGTGTCGGCGAACTGGTCGAACAGGGCGTGCTCGGCGCGACCGCCGGCCGGATGGTGGCCAAGGCCCTGGCGGCGGCCGATCCCGACGCGGCGCTCACCGAGCGGATCGACCGCGAACGCGCCGGCGACAAGCTGGTCGCCAAGCTGCGCAGGTGCACGCGGGGCTCCGAGACGGACGAGGTGCTCGACCTGCCGTACCTGCGCGACTGGGATCTGATCGTGGCCGAGCACGAGCGGGAGCCGTTCCCGGCGGACGTGCTGAACCGGCTCGTGATCCAACCGGACTCGCCCGCACGGCTGCTCGAACTCGGGCCCGTGCACTTCCGGATCGCCCGCACGGCCGCGACGCTGGACGCGGAGCACGCGCGTGCCTCGGTCGCCTTCGGCCGGGAACTGCTCGGCGACACCGCATGGCACATCCACCTGGACCTCCTGGTCACCACCGGCCTGCTGACCGGCCACGACCTGGTCCACCGCGCCCGCGGCGCGGCCTCCGTGCTGCGCTGGATCGCCGAGGCGGCCGTCCGGATCGAGGCCGATCCCGCGCTCCGCGCCGCCGCCGACGAGGCCCGCACCGAGATCGCCGCCCTGATCGAAACCCACCTGGGCGACGACACGACCAAGTGGTCCCGCGCCTTCGCCGCCCTCGCCGGCTGCGATCCCACCTGGAGCCCGGAGGCCCCCGGCTCGACGATCACGGCCCTGCTGACCCGCTGACCGGACGACGACGCACCCGAACGAGTCTCGGCCCGAAGCACCGGACGGACACCCACTCCGTCCCGACCCGGCGCTCCGGGCCGGGGTTCGGAGCCGGGGCTCGGGTCCGCTCGGCGGCGACGGCGGGACCGAGCCGACCCCGCCGTCGCCGGGACGTGGGCCCGAACCGATCAGTCGGCCCGGACGGCCCCATCGCCCGATCGCCCGATCGGCCCGGTCCGCGCTCACGGCGGGCGAAAAGCCGCGTCGAGAACCCCCGAGACCCGCCCCGGGCGAGGCCGATCGGCCGGACCCGCTTGCGCGTCCTCGAACCCGTGCGCCAGCCTCGGGAGATGCCCTCGGATACCCGTGTCCACGACATCGTCCTGTTCGGCGCGACCGGGTTCACCGGCGAACTGACCGCCGCCTACCTTGCCCGCGCCGCCCCGCCCACGACCCGCTGGGCCCTGGCGGGCCGCGACGCGCGGAAGTTGCGCGCGCTCCGGGACCGCCTCGCCGTGATCGACCCGCGCCACGCCGACCTCCCCCTGCTGTGCGTGCGCGCCGACGACACCGCCGCCCTGGCCGAACTCGCCGCCTCGACCCGCGTGGTGGCCACCACCGTCGGGCCCTACCTCCGGCACGGCGGCCCGCTCGTCGCCGCGTGTGCGGCGGCCGGCACCGACTACGTCGACCTGTGCGGCGAGGCGGAGTTCGTCGACCGGGTCTACCTGGACCAGCACGCCACCGCGGTCGCGACCGGGGCGCGACTCGTGCACGCGTGCGGCTTCGACTCGATCCCGCACGACCTGGGCGTGCTGTACACCGTGGGCCTGCTGCCCCGGGACGTACCGATCCGGGTGGACGGCTTCGTCCGGGCGAGCGGCACCTTCTCCGGCGGCACCTTCCACTCCGCGATGAACGCGTTCACCCGACTCCGCGAGGCCGACCGCGCGCACCGGGCCCGCCGCGCCGCCGAGCCCGCGCCACTCGGCCGCCGGGTCCGGATCGGCACCGGCCCGCCCCGGCTGGACCGCACCACCGGGATGTGGGCGATCCCGCTGCCCACGATCGACCCGCACGTGGTGGTCCGCTCCGCCGCCGCGCTGCCCGACTACGGCCCCGACTTCGGCTACCGGCACTACGCGGCCGTCAAGCACCTCCCGGTCGCGCTGGCCGGCGCCGTCGGCCTGGGCACCCTGGTCGGCCTGGCCCGGATCGGCCCGGTCCGCGAACGCCTGCTCGCCCGCCGCGCGGCCGGCACCGGCCCCTCCGCCGCCGCCCGCGACAGGTCCTGGTTCCGGGTGCTGTTCGTCGCCGACGCGGGCGACCGCCGGCTGATCACCGAGGTGGCCGGCGGCGACCCCGGCTACACCGAGACCGCCAAGATGTTGGCCGAGTCCGCGCTGTCCCTGGCCCACGACCGACTCCCGGAGACCGCGGGCCAGACGACGCCGGCCGCCGCCCTCGGCGACGCCCTGATCACCCGGCTGCGCTCCGCCGGCATCTCCTTCCGCGTGCTCCGCGACGAGAAGCGCCCCTGACCGGCGCCGCCCGCCCGCCGCCGATCGGTCGTGCCGCCGGCGGGCGGCACCGACACGCCCCTGGGCCGTCCGGGGGACCGTGTGTGTAGCCGACCGCCGTCGCGACCAGGCTCACCCCATGGCCGATCTGCCGGTGTATCCGCCCATGCTCGCCACCTCGGGATCGTTGCCGCCGGCCGTCGAGGACGATCGTTGGGCGTACGAGACGAAGCTGGACGGTCAGCGGTGTCTGGGCTATCTCCCGGGGGACGGCACGGTGCTGCTGCGGGCGCGTTCGGGGGCCGACATCACCGGCGCCTACCCGGAGCTGCGCGCGCTGCGCACCGCGTTGGGCACCCGGTCGGCGGTGCTGGACGGCGAGGTGGTCGCGCTGGACGAGCGTGGGCACAGCGACTTCGAACGCCTTCAGTCCCGGATGGGGTTGGCCGACCACCCCGCCGAGGCGGCCCGGATGCGCGATCGGGTGCCCGCCCGGCTGCTGCTGTTCGACGTGTTGCTGCTGTCCGGCCGACCACTGATCGATCGTCCCTACGCGGAGCGGCGTCGGGTGCTGGAGGGGCTCGAACTGAACGGACCGCACTGGTCGACGCCGGCGGCGCTGATCGGGCACGGCGAGACCGCGCTCACGGCGACCCGCGCGGAGGGCCTGGAGGGGTTGGTCTGCAAGCGGCTGGACTCGGTGTACACCCCGGGCGAGCGCTCGCGGCACTGGGTGAAGATCCGGCACGTGCACACCCTGGACGTGATCGTGGGCGGCTGGGTGCCCGGTCGCGGCCGGCTCACCGGTCTGCCCGGCGCGCTGCTGGTCGGTGTGCGCGAGGGTGGTGTGCTGCGTTACGTCGGCGCGGTGGGCACCGGCTTCGGTGACCGGGACCGGGCCGTACTGGGCGAATTGTTGCGGGTGTCCGCGATCGACGCGTGCCCGTTCACGCCGGAGCCGGAGGTGGCCGACGCGCGCTGGGTGCTGCCCCGGCTGATCGGCGAGGTCCGGTACGCGACACTCACTCGCGCGGGACTGTTGCGCCACCCGTCCTGGCATCGCCTGCGCCCGGATCTGGCCGAGGACTGATCCGGGCCGATGCCTACGGGGCGTGTCCTACGGCAGTCGGCCGGTGGTGCTCGCGGCCAGCAGTGGCGCGAAGACGTCGCCGTCGCGCGTCACCCGTTCGAGGACTTGGGCCGGGTCGAACACCAGCTCGGCGTCCGATTCGACCTCGGCCCAGGACACCGGCGTGGACACGGTCGGCTCGGGCTGCGCGCGCAGGGTGTACGGCGCGGCGGTGGTCTTGGCACTGGCGTTTTGGCTCCAGTCCACGAACACGTGTCCCGCCCGCAGATTCTTGGCCATCCGGTGCACGACCAGGTCGGGCCGATCCCGCTCCAGGCGCACCGCGAGCGCTTTGGCGTACGCCCCGACCGCGGCCTCCGGGGTCGGCTCCAGGGCCGCGTACAGGTGCAGCCCCTTGCTGCCCGAGGTCTTGGCCACGCAGGTCAACCCGTCCGCCGCGAGCAGGTCGCGGGCCAGCAGCGCGACCTCGCGGCATTCGGCCATGCCCGCCCCCGGCCCGGGGTCCAGGTCCAACACCAGCCGGTCGTGGCCGTCGGGGTCGGCGCCCCACTGCGGCACGTGCAGCTCGATCGCGGCCAGGTTGGCCGCCCACATCAGGGTGGCCAGCGAGTCGACGTCGACCTGCTGCCTGCTCTCGTCCCGGCCGACGACCTCGATCGTGCTCACCCAGTCGGGCGCACCCGGCGGCACATGCTTGTTGTAGAAGCGGCTCCCGCCGTCCACCCCGTGCGGAAAGCGGATGAACGTGGCCGGGCGCCCGGTCAGGTGCGGGAGCAGGACCGGGGCGACCTTGGCGTAGTAGTCCAGTGCCTGGCCCTTGGTGTATCCGGTCTCGGGCCACCACACCTTGTCCAGGTGGGTGAGCGTCAGCGAACGTCCGTCGACTGTCGTGGCGATGCGGTCCGGCATACGGTAAAGGTCCCCTTGTGTCCAGATATCGATGCATAATCCGCGAAAGTGGAGAGCCGATGCGCAGCAGTTGGAAAGGTGCGATCACGTTCGGGCTGGTGAGCATCCCGGTCCAACTCTTCCCCGCCACCGAGGAACACAACGTGCCCCTGCATCAGGTGCACGAGAAGGACGGCGGCCGGATCCGCCTCAAGCGCTACTGCGAGTTGGAGGAGCGCGAGGTCCCGTACAAGGAGATCGCCAAGGCGTACGAAGCGCCCGACGGCCGGCAGGCGGTGCTCACCGATCAGGACATGGCGGAGTTGCCGCTGCCCAGCAAGAAGGTCATCGACGTGCTCGCGTTCGTGGACGTGGACGAGATCGATCCGCTGATGTTGTCCAAGGCGTACTACCTCCAGACCGCGACCCCCGCCGCCGCCAAGCCGTACGTACTGCTGCGCGAGGCGCTGAACAAGGCGGGCAAGTCCGCGGTCACCAAGATCACCCTGCGCACCCGGGAGAGCCTGGCCCTGCTGCGCGTGCACGACGACATCCTGATCCTGCAGACCATGCTCTGGCCGGACGAGGTGCGCACGTCCGAGGGGCTGGCCCCCGAGGGCCGGTTCGACATCCGGCCGCAGGAGTTGAAGATGGCCACGTCGTTGATGGACACGCTGAGCGAGGACTTCGACTTCCAGGCGCTGCACGACGACTACAAGGAGGCGCTCGACTCGCTGGTCGTCGCGCGCCTGGAGGGCACCGCCCCGGCCGCCGCCGAGGAAGAGCGGGCCGAGACGCCGGACAACGTGGTCGACCTGATGGCCGCGCTCACCGCGAGCGTCGAGGCGGCGAACAAGGGCCACGGCCGGGCCGCGTCGGGCCGGAAGAGTGCCGCGCGCAAGCCGGCGGCGAAGACCTCCGCGAAGACCTCGACGAAGGACTCGTCGGGGAGCAAGTCCTCGGCCGAGTCCTCGGCGAAGTCGAGCACGAAGAAGAGCGCGGCGAAGAAGACCACGCGCAAGCGCACCAGCGCCTGAGCACCGGGCCGGTCGCCGGAGGCCGGTCGGCGGCGGTCGGCCGCCGGCGGTCATTCGGTCGGGAAGGCCGCCACCCGCTGGTCCAGCGGCACCGGCTCCTCGGCGATACCGTCCGCCGAACCGCTCGCGAACCGCGCGCACACGCCGCGGCAGGCGAAGGTCTGCCGTTCCTCCACATGCCCGACCGGCACCGCGTCGTGCGCGGGTCGGTCCGCTGCGGCCCGCAGGTCGCGGCCGCACATCGTGCAGGCCAGGCCGTAGGTCATCTCGACCGTGGTCTCCGGTCGAGAGCTTCGGCGGTGTCCCGCGATCGAGTGCTGTGAGTACATGGGTTCGAATCCTCTGGTCGGTCTGGTGCGCGGATGTCCGGATCGCCGCAGACGACGCCGCCATGGGTGACGGCATACGAGGTGCCCTCGGTCTCCCCAAAGTACTCCTCCCGTTCCGCCGCCCAGACCCCCTCGCGGAATCGTTTCGACACCGGATCGCGTCGCTCGCACCGATCCTCGGCGACCGATCCCGGACATGGCCGCGGGGCCCGTCGCTTCGACAGGCCCCGCGTCCGGCGGTTCGACGACGTGTCGACTACCAGCGATACCAACGCCCACGACGGCCACCCGCACCGGCGCTGCGGAACACGAACCCGAGGGCCCAGAGCACCAGCACGATCACGGCTATCCACCAGAGGGCTTTCAGGGCGAATCCTGCACCGAACAGGATCAATGCGAGCAAAAGCACGACAAGCAGCGGAATCATCTTGAACCACCTCCGCCCGACGTCTGCCCCGAATGATTCGCTTCACGCGGTGCGATCGCAGACTTGTTCGGAGATCTATGCCGGGGGCTCCGCGCGCAGGTCCGCGGCCACCCGCGCGCCGATCTCCCGGACCACGTCCGCGAGCAGTTCGACATCCGCCTCGGTGCTTCGCCAGTTCACGATCGCCGGGCGCAGTGCGACCCGGCCCCGGTAGACGGTGGTGCCCGCGTACACCCGACCGTCCTCGTTGAGTTCGGCGCCGAGTCGGCGGTTGAGCTCGTCCAGTTCGGCCTCCCCGGTCGGCCCGGTCGGGCGGTAGCGAAAGCACACGACGCACAGCCGCACCGGGGCCAGTAACTCCAGGTCGGGGGCCTGCTCGACCAGCGCGCCGAGGTGGTTCGCGAGGTCGTTGTGCCGCTCGATCATCGCCCGGTATCCGGAGCGGCCGTACGCGCGCAGCGTGGCCCAGATCGGCAGTGACCGGGCCCGGCGTGAGGATTCCGGCCCGAGCGAGCCGTAGTTGAGGTGGGTGTCGCCGGCGCCGGGCAGATACGGGGCGTTCCACGCGCCGAACGCCCTGCCCATCACCGCGGCGTCGCGGACGAACACGAATCCGCTCTCGTACGGCACGTTGAGCCATTTGTGCCCGTCGGACGCCACCGAGTGCGCGCGCTCGACGCCTTTGACCAGATGCCGCAACCGCGGCGAGACGCCGGCGAACAGGCCGAACGCGCCGTCCACGTGCAGCCACGCGCCGTAGCGTCGGGCCAGGTCGGCGAGCGCGTCGATCGGGTCGAAGTCACCGGTGTCCACCTCGCCGGCGGTGGCGATGAGTACGGCGGGCCCGTCGATCTCGATCAGCGCGCGCTCCATCGCGTCGATGTCCACCCGACCCGCGTCGTCGCGCGCGCACACCCGGAGCGTGTCCCGCCCGCAGCCCAGGATCTGCAGGGCCTTGCGATTGCTGGGATGCACGTAGCCGCTGGTGAGCACCGGCATGGTCGGCAGTCCGGCCAGCCCGTCGGCGGTGACGTCCACGCCGTGTTGCGCGGCCCACCAGTACCGCGCGCAGGTGAGCGCCGTGAGATTGGCGAACGTCGCACTCGGCGTGAGCACCGCGCCGTACGAGTCGGGCAGCCCGAACAGGTCCTTGAGCCAACCGAGCACCACCGTCTCGGTCTCGGTCGCCAGCGGCGACGCGGCCCACAGTCCGGCCACCTGGTCGAGCAGCCCGGTGATCCAGTCGCCGGCCTGGGCGGCCGGGGTGGCTCCGCCGACGACGAAGTGGAAGAACCGGGGACCCGAGGACTGCGTCGCGGCGCGGGTGCCCACGTCGAGCAGTTCCTCGATGCTGGCCAACGTGCCGTCGCCACGCTCGGGCAGCGGTCCGCCCAGCCGGTCGAAGAGCACGTCGGCGGCCGGGATCCGCACCGGCAGCCCGGGCAGCGCCTCCAGGTAGGGCCCGGCGGCCTTGGCCACCAGGTCGAGGGCGGGCCGGGCGAGGTCACGTTCGTGGAGGGGGTCAGCCATCCTTGCAGGGGACCACGCGAAGCCCGGCCGCGTCGAGTATTTCCGTGTCACGCAAGGCTGTTGACGGATCATCAGACCCGCCGCGCGTGGGCCGAGGCGGGAGTGGGGAGGATCCCGTGCCGGGGGGCCGATGACCTCGACCTGGAGGAAGCGTGGCAACCGACATCGCGCGGACCCATCACCGGGGCGGTGACCTCGACGAGATCGGGCGGGTGCTGCTCGACATCTACGCCGAGGTCTACGCGGCGGATCTGGACCGACCCTTCCACTCGGTGCCGACCTTCGCGGAGCGGTTGGCGCGTTACGCCGCGGCGCCCGGCTTCGAGTGCGTCGTGGGGTGGAGCCGCGACATCCCGGTCGGCTACGCCTTCGGGTACACGCTCCAGGCCGGCGCGCGCTGGTGGACCGGACTCACCGAGCCGGTGCCGGCGGCGGACATCGAGGAGGACGGACGGCGTACGTTCGCGCTCAACGAGCTGATGGTCCGCGAACCGTGGCGCGGTTCCGGCGCGGCCCGCACCATCCACGACACGCTCCTCGCGGCCCGCACCGAACAGCGGGTGACCCTGCTGGTGGATCCGACCCACCCCAGGGTCCTCGCGCTGTATCTGCGCTGGGGCTATCGCGTGCTCGGCGACCTGCGTCCGGCCTGGCCGGACGCGCCGCTGCTCACCGCGCTGCTCCTGGATCGCACCTGACCGGCGTCGGTCGCCTGCGGGCCGCTCGGGTCGTGGTTGGCGGACCTGAGCGCCCGACCGGGCCATCCCCCGCCGAGAAGCTTGCCTCTGTTTAGTTTCGGCGCGCGTGCGTAGGGTGCGCGCCATGAGTGACGCGACCGCGAACAAGCGGCTGATCGAGCAGTTCTGGCAGGACCTGTACGCCCGCGACTTCGCCAAGGTCGCGGCCTACTTCGCCGCCGACGGCCACTACACGGACGTCGCCGCGCCCGGGCCCGGCGCGACCGGACCGGCGGCCGTGGAGGCCCGGCTGCGGCTGGGCCTGGAGATGCTCTCCGGCTACATCCACCACCACAAGAGCACCGTCGCCGAGGGCGACCTGGTGGTGACCGAGCACGCCGAGGAGTGGCACTGGGAGAGCGGCGAGCAGGTGGTGCTGCCGTTCGTGTCGATCCACGAGTTCCGCGACGGCGAGATCGTGCGCTGGCACGACTACTGGGACTTCGGCACGTTGATGAACGCCGCACCGCAGTGGTGGTTGGAGCACGTCGCCAAGGGCTACGCGCAGGACGCCTGACCGGCCGACCGCTCGACGCCGGGTGCTCCGGCCGACCGCCCACGACTTCGGCCGTGGGCGGTTCTCGGGTCGGCGGGAGTATCCGCCCGCCCCGGAGCGGGCGCTTCCCCGGGGCACCCGATCGGGACGGTCAGCTGCGCGGTTCGATGCGTTCGACCACCGTGTCCGCGATCTGCGCCAGCATCGCGATCTGTTCCTCGGTGAGCAGGTCGATCAGGTTCCGCCGGACCGAGGCGACGTGGTGCGGCGCGGCCTCCTCGATCACCCGCAGCCCCTCGGCGGTCAGCACGACCTCGGCGCCGCGGCCGTCGCCCGCGCACTCCTCGCGTCGGACCAGGCCGCGCTGCTGCATACGTTTGACGTGGTGCGACATCCGGCTCTGCGACCACAACATGCGCTCGGCCAACTCGCCCAGTCGGCGGCGATGGCCGGTCGCCTCGGACAGCTCGGACAACACGTCGTAGTCGGGGTCCGACAGCCCCGAGTCGACGGCCAGATCACGGGCCACCCGGGTATCCACGAGCAGTCGCAACCGCCGATACCCCCGCCACGCGCGCTGCTGCCCGGGGTCCAGCCAGGGCGTCTCCTCGATGCGGGCCATGGCCACCAATCTAGCAGCTACTTGACATGTCATGTACTTGGTCGGGACGATCTACATGACACATCAACTACTTCGCCGACCCCGACGAGCGCCGGGCGTGCGGCCAGGAAGGCGGATGCCTCGTGAGCACCCCCGTTCGCCTGCCGAATCGGCTGATCCGCCTGTTCCTCGGCCTGGCCCTGTTCGGCGTCGGCATCGCGCTGATGGTGCGCGCCCGACTCGGCCTGGACGCGTGGAACGTGCTGCACGAGGGCGTCGCGGAGCGGACCGGGCTGCCGTTCGGGCAGGTCGTGATCGGCACCGCCGTCCTGGTCCTGCTGCTGTGGATCCCGCTGCGGCAGCGCCCCGGGTTCGGCACGATCGCCAACGTCGTGGTCGTCGGCCTGGTCGTGGACGGCGTGTTGTGGCTGCTGCCCGCACCGGAGAACCTGCCGCTGCGGGCGGCGCTGTTGGCCGCCGCGATCGTGCTCACCGCGCTCGCCACCGGCTTGTACATCGGCGCCGGACTCGGCCCGGGCCCGCGCGACGGGCTGATGACCGGTTGGGCCGCTCGCGGTCACTCGATCCGGCTGGGCCGCACCGTGATCGAGGTGACCGTCCTGGGCACGGGCGTCCTGCTCGGCGGCACGGTCGGCGTCGGCACGATCGTCTTCACCCTCGCCATCGGGCCACTGGCCCACTGGTTCCTGCCTCGACTGACACCGAAGCCCGCATCGAAAGCGAGTCGCCCACGATGGACACGAAACTCCTCGGCACCGACCGACGCGGCGTCCTCACCACGCTCAAGCGGGACGGCCGCCCCCAACTCTCCCCGGTCTCCTACCTGTGGGAGCCGGACCGCCGGTTGATCCGGATCTCGGCCACCGTCGACCGCGCCAAGACCCGCAACCTGGCCCGCGACCCGCGCGCGAGCTTCCTGGTCACCGCTCCCGACTACGACGCCTACCTGGTCGCCGAGGGCCACGCCGAGATCAGTGCCGCGTGCCAGTCGCCCGACGACCCGATCGCCGACGAACTCGTCGAGGTATACCGCCTGATCGTCGGCGAGCACCCGGACTGGGCCGAATACCGCGACGTGATGGCGACGGAACACCGCGTGGTCATCCGGATCACCGTCGAGCGCACCTACGGCTGGTCCCGCACCTGAGCGGACCGCCCCGAATACGTCGCGTTCCCGGGCCGCGGGGTTGCCCGGGAACGCGACCCCGCCCTACCGCCCGCGCACCGGCGCCGGCCGCCGGTCCCGACCGACGGCCGGGCCGACACCGCGGCCGTCCGTGATGTGCGCCGACCGTCCCGCGCCGCCCTCGGGCCGAGCACGCGAGAATTGGTCCAGGTCTCGGCACGACGTAGAGTTCCGCCGGGGTTTTGTGGCGGCGGCGAGCACAGGAAACGGCAACGGCGATGACAGCGAGTAGTGGGATTCAGGCGGACACGGGCGTGGCGGAGGGCATCGATCCCGCGCGTATGGAGTTGTGCCTGAGCGTGCTCGCCGAGGTCGAGGAACTGGACGTCGAGCACCCGGACGCGGTCCGGATCCGGCGGGCCACGGCCGGGATCTACAAGAGCGTCAAGGAGCGCCGCCGCAAGGAGCGCCGGGACCGGGTGATCGCCAACGACGAGGCGGTCACCGCCGCCACCGCGACCGGCGCGCCGGGCCGGATCGACGACGAGACCCTCGGCATCGCGCTGACCACGGTCACCACGACCGAGATCGCCGGCGTCCTGGAACGCGCCCGGGCCTGCTACATCTGCAAAAAGCGCTACCGCGAGGTGGACGCGTTCTACCACCAGCTCTGTCCCGAGTGCGCCGCCGAGAACCGGGCCCGCCGCGACCAGCGCACCGACCTGACCGGGCGCCGCGCCCTGCTCACCGGCGGCCGGGCCAAGATCGGCATGTACATCGCGCTGCGCCTGCTCCGCGACGGCGCGCACACCACGATCACCACTCGCTTCCCCAACGACGCGATCCGCCGCTTCGCCGCGATGCCGGACAGCGCGGACTGGCTGCACCGGCTCAAGATCGCCGGGATAGACCTGCGCGACCCGGCCCAGGTGGTCGCGCTGGCCGACTCGGTGGCCGAGGCCGGACCGCTGGACATCCTGATCAACAACGCCGCACAGACGGTGCGCCGGACCCCGCAGGCGTACGCGGCACTGGCCGCCGCCGAGGCCGCGCCGCTGCCGGCCGGCGAACTGCCGGAGATGGTCTCGTTCGGACACATCGGCGGCAGCGGCCACGTACTGCTGCCCGGGCAGTCCCGCGCGGAGGAGCAGGCGCTGACCCCGCAGGCACTCACCGCGCTCGCCCTGACCAGCGGTTCGGCCTCGCCCGCCCGGATCGAGACCGGCACCGCGATCGACGCGGGCGGCCTGGTCCCAGACCTGGATCCGGTCAACAGCTGGACGCAACGCGTGCACGAGGTGGACCCGGTCGAGTTGCTCGAAGTGCAACTGTGCAATGTGACCGCTCCGTTCGTCCTGGTCAGCCGACTGCGTCCGGCGATGGCCGCGGCCAAGGCCCGGCGCAAGTACGTGGTCAACGTGTCCGCGATGGAGGGCCAGTTCAGCCGCGGCTACAAGGGCCCCGGCCACCCGCACACGAACATGGCCAAGGCCGCGCTGAACATGCTGACCCGCACCAGTGCCGAGGAGATGCTCTCCGACGGCATCCTGATGACGGCCGTGGACACCGGCTGGATCACCGACGAGCGCCCGCACCCGCAGAAGATGCGGCTCGCCGACGAGGGCTTCCACGCGCCGCTCGACCTGGTCGACGGCGCGGCCCGGGTGTACGACCCGATCGTGCGCGGCGAGGCCGGCGAGGACCTGTACGGCTGCTTCCTCAAGGACTACGCGCCGGCCGCCTGGTAGGCCCCCGACCTGCGTGTTCCGGCCCCGGCGGAGGTTCCCGCCGGGGCCGGTTCGGGTTCGGTCGGGATTCGCCAAAAAAAACATTCGCCGACGCTGAACCCTTTCCGACCCCTCCCCCGTACTGCTGGATGTCGACGCGCAACGACCGGCACGCGAACCGGTCGACTCGGGAACGGAACCCAAAATCCGTCTCCCGTACCGCCGTTCGGCAAACCATCAATCACACTCCGGGGGTTCACCATGTCTGTTTTCAGCACCCGCAGCCTCGCCGCCGTCGCCATCGCCGGTGCGCTCGGTCTCGGACTGTCCGCGTGCGGCAGTGACTCGAAGGACGACGGCAAGGCCGCCGGCACCGCGACGCAGCCCACCGGGCAGCAGTCCCAGCCCGCGCCGAACACGCCCGGCACGCCCGCCGCGCCCGCTCAGAGTGCGAACGGTACGGCGGGCAAGGCCGTGTTGAAGGCGGGCACGGACGCCAAGCTCGGCCCGATCGTCGCCGACGGCGCCGGCTTCACGCTGTACCGCTTCGACAAGGACACCGCCAAGCCGTCCAAGTCGAACTGCGAGGGCGACTGCCTCGCGAAGTGGCCCGCCGTCACCACCACCGGCGGCGTCACCCTCAACGGCGTCGACCAGTCCGTCGTCGGCAGCGTGACCCGCGGCGACGGCAGCACCCAGGTCACCATCGGCGGCTGGCCGGTGTACCGGTTCGCGGCCGACACCAAGCCCGGCGAGACCAAGGGCCAGGGTGTGGGCGGCACTTGGTTCGCGGTGACCCCCGACGGCAAGAAGGCCGGCGTGACCGCGACCACGGCGCCGCCGAGCGACAAGCCCTCGACCGGCGGCTACGGCTACTGATCGCACCCGGCGCCGGCGCGGCCTCGGCTCGCCACCGGCCGACTCCCAAGCGGCACAAGCCGATTGGCCATCCATAGGCACCACGGCAACAACACGACGGCAACGACGCCGCGGTAACGACACCGCGGCGGTGACTCCGGCCCGCGCGCCCCCGCGCCACGCACGCGGACGAGGCCCGGCCGGACAACCCACGCGCATTCCACGACCCATGTCTTCGGGGAGACTCGTCATGTCCGCACGCAAGTACACGCTGCCCACCGTCGCCTTGTCCGCCACGCTCGCGCTCGCGGTCACCGGATGCTCGTCCTCGGACACCAAGTCCGCTGCCACGAAGAACGATTCGACCAACGTGTCCGCGGCCAAGGCGGGCAACGACCCCGGCTCGCCCGGTGGCGAACACGGCGGCGAGCACGGCTCCGAACACGGCGGAGCGGTTCCCGCCTCCGACCGGACCACCACCGGCGCGGCCGAACCCGCGACCGGCGAGGAGACCTTCTTCGCCGCGGGCCTGTCCGGCGCGAACGAGGTCCCCGGCGGCAACGCGGCGGTGGGCGACAAGGACGGCAAGGGCACCGCGCTGGTCCGGATCAAGGGCGACCAGGTCAGCTTCGGGATCCGTTGGGAGGGCACCGGCGCGCCGACCGCGGCCCACCTGCACCTGGGCGGCAAGGGCAGGAACGGCGAGGTCAAGGTGCCGTTCTTCGCGACCGCGCTGCCCGACACCGCGAACGCGGTGACCGGAAGCGTCAAGGTCACCGACGCCGCGCTGCTGGAGAAGATCAAGAGCGACCCGGCGAGCCTGTACTTCAACATGCACACCGGCGAGTTCCCCGGCGGCGCGATCCGCGGCCAGTTGGTCGCGCTCGCCGGCCCGGTCGACATGAACAGCGTGCTCAAGAACGGCACGTTGCCCGCCGAGGCGACCGGGAAGCAGGAGGTGCAGAACGCCGAGGGCAAGAAGACCGGCGACCCGGACGGCCGTGCGGACACCTCGGTCCGCCCGTGGGGCAACTGCATCGACTGGTCGTTTTCCTGGACGGGTGTCGCCCCGCCCACGCTGGGCCACCTGCACAAGGCCGCGGCGGGCGCCAACGGTGACGTGGTCGCGCCGCTGTTCGACGCGAAGGGCGGACTGCCGCAGTCGGTGACCGGCCTGGCCGGCACCGTGGAGGGCATCGACCCGGCGGTCGTCGAGCGGATCAACGCGACGCCGGCGAACTACTACACCAACCTGCACACGGGCGAGTTCCCGGGCGGCGCGGTGCGCGGACAGCTCGACCGCAAGGTGGCCCCGAAGTCGCCGGCGCTGAACCTGTCGGTGCTCACCGGCAAGCAGATCTACCAGTGCACGACCAAGGACGGCGCGAGCTCCTTCACCCAGCTCGACGTGGCGGCCAAGCTCCAGGGCGACCTCAAGCACAGCTTCGTGAACCCGGCCGCCGGTCCGCCGCAGTGGATCGCCCCGGACGGCAGCGCGGTGACCGGCGCGGTGGCGACCAAGCTGCCGAACGGGGATGGCAACATCCCCGAGCTGGTGCTGAAGGCGACCCAGACCGGCAAGCCGGGCCTGCTGCTCTCCGCGACCACCCAGGTGCTGCGACTGAACACCCGGGGCGGTGTGGCTCCGGCCGGCACGTGTGACCCGGCGACCCGGCCCACCGCCGAAGTGCCGTACCAGGCCGACTACCTGTTCATCGGCTGACCGAAATCCCGCTCCCCCGAGCCGGATCGTCCCCGGAAAGACCCCGAAGGGCCGCGCGTCCAACCCCCACGCGCGGCCCTTCGGCATGTCCGCTCCCGCGACCGGGCCCGGGTCTCACTCCGGCAGGGCGACGACCATCTTCCCGGTGTTCTCCCCGCGCAGCATGCCCAGCAGCGCGTCGAGGTTGTTCTCGATCCCCTCGACGACCGTCTCGCGGTACTTGAGCTTGCCCTCCTTGACCCAACCGCCGACCTCGGCGAGGAACTCGTCGCGCCTGCCGAAGTGGTCGATGACGATGAAGCCCTGGAGCCGCAGCCGCTTGCCGATCGACAACGCCAGGTTGCGCGGCGCCGGGGTCGGCTCGGTGGCGTTGTATTGCGCGATGGCGCCGCACATCGCGACCCGGCCGTGCGTGTGCAGCGCGCCGATCGCTGCCTCCAGGTGCTCGCCGCCGACGTTGTCGAAGTACACGTCGATACCGTCCGGAGCGGCCTTGGCGAGCTGCCCGGCCACCGGCCCGTCCTTGTAGTCGAACGCGGCGTCGAAGCCGTACTCGTCCACCAGCAGCTTGACCTTGTCCGCCGAGCCGGCACTGCCGATCACCCGCGAGGCGCCCTTGATCCGGGCGATCTGGCCGACCTGGCTGCCCACCGCGCCGGCCGCGCCGGAGACGAACACCGCGTCGCCGGGCTTGAAGGACGCGACGTCGAGCAGGCCCGCCCACGCGGTCATGCCCGGCATGCCCAGGACACCCAGGTAGGCGGACAGCGGCGCGAGGTCGGGGTCGACCTTGACGGCGCCGGCGCCCTTGCCGGCGACCACCGAGTACTCGCGCCAGCCGAGCCAGTGCTGCACCGCGTCGCCCACCTCGAAGCCGGCCGCCTTGGACGCGACGACCCGGCCGACCGCACCACCCTCCATGGCCTCGTTCAACTTGAACGGCGGGGTGTACGACTTGACGTCGTTCATCCGACCGCGCATCGCGGGGTCGACCGACAGGAACAGGTTGCGGATCAGCATCTGCCCGTCGGCGAGCTCCGGGATCTCGACCTCGCGCAGGGCGAAGTCCTCCTCCTTGGGCCAGCCCTTGGGGCGGGCCAGGAGGTGCCATTCGCGGCTGGTGGTGGGTGTCATCGGGCGTGGCCTTTCTCGGCGGTGCGGAGTGGGTCGGGAGACGGGGGTCGGTACGGGTGCCGGTCCGGCGACGCGTCCCGTGCGGTGGTTCGGCCGTCAGGCGTCCACGGACTCCTGGGTCCGCGGCACGGACACGGCGACCGGCTCGGCCCTTGCGGGTACCCGCTTGAGGCCGAGCAACGCCACCGCGACGACCAGCACGAGCATCACCCCGGCGATCACGAAGCTCAGCGTGAACCGGCTCTCGGCCGGAATCGGCGGGAAGCCCGCGGGCAGGCCGGCGACCGACTTGGACGCGAGCAGCGAGGTGATCACGGCGCTGGCGATCGAGCTGCCGACGCTGCGCGAAATGGAGTTGATCCCGTTCGCGATGCCGGTCTGGTGGTGCGGCACGTTGGCCACGATCAGCGCGGGCATCGCCGCGTACCCGAACGAGATCGAGATGCCGGTGAGCATGCCCGCGAGGATCACCGACGCCGAGGCGCCGTGCCCGAACGCCAGCCACGCGAAGCCGGCGATGCCCACCAGCGAGCCGATCACCAGGGTCATCCGGGCGCCGATCCTGCCGACCAGGAGGCCGCCCAGCGGTGCCGCGAGCAGCGAGATCAGCGCGCCCGGGAGCAGGTATTCGACCGAGGCCCGCAGCACCGACGCGGTGAATCCGTACCCGGCCACCCGCTCCGGCATCTGGACCAGGTAGGAGATCCCGATGAACTGGCTGAACGCGGCGAAGCCGACGAACAGGCCGGCCAGGTTGGTGAGCAGGACCGGACGGTGCACGAACATCCGCAGGTCCACCAGCGGGTCGGCGACCCGGCGCTCGACCTGGACCCACACACCCGCCATCAGCACGGCGCCGACGAACGAGCCGACCGTCCGGCCGGAGGCCCAGCCCCATTCGTGCCCCTGCGAGATGCCCAGGAGCAGCAGCACCAGGAACAGGCCGAGGGTCGCCGCGCCGAGCAGGTCGATCCGGCCGCCCGCCTTGGTACGGCCGGCCGGTACCCGGAGGATCACCGCGAGCAGGGCGACGGCGGACAGGATCGCGGAGAACCAGAAGACCAGGTGGTAGTTCGGGTCGTCACCGCGGGTGAGCAGTCCGGTGGCCACCAGCGAGAGTCCGCTGCCGAACGCGAGCGTTCCGCTGATCAGCGACATCGCGCCGGGCAGCTTCTCCACCGGCAGTTCCTCGCGGATGATCGACAGCGCGAGCGGGAAGATCGCGGTGGCCGCGCCCTGGAGCACCCGCCCCAGGATCAACAGCGGCAGCGAGGACGTCACCGCCGCCAGCACCGAGCCGGCGATCATCACGCCCAGTACGCCGATCAGCGTCGGCTTCTTGCCGTGCTGGTCACCGAAGCGGCCGAGCAGCGGGGTGAACACCGCCGCGGACAGCAGCGTCGCGGTGGTCACCCAGCCGACCCCGGCGGGCGTGGTGCCCAACTCCTGCTGGAGCAGTCCGAGGATCGGGATGACCTGGGTCTGCGCCATCGCGACGACCATGGCGGCCAGTCCGAGCGCGAGGATCAGCGGGGCACCGGATCCTCGCTTGTCGGCGGTGGCGGCAGCGGTGCCGGTGCCGGTGCCGGTGCCGGTGCCGGGCGGGGTGGGACTCACGGAGACGCTCTTTCTTCGGGGAGTCGGGTTCGGGACGTCTTTTCGGGACGCCGAGGCGAAGCTTTGCAGCCTCGATGGTTGAAGTCTTCAAGCAATAGAGCCGACCGTAGACACCCGCAAATTGCTACGTCAAGTTCAAAGGTTGAAGTCCTCAACCTTTTTGCGTTAACTTGGATCCATGAGCAGCGCCACGGACACCGACGTCGATCCCAGCACCCCGAGCACGGCCGAGATCATGGACGCCATGGCCGCCGTGGGCACCGCGTACTTCCACGACTTCGCCGCGGTGGTCAGCCGGCACGGCCTGACCTCGGTGCAGGCCAAGACGCTCTCCCTGCTCCGCCGCCCGCTGCCGATGCGCGGGCTCGCCGACCGCCTGGTGTGCGACGCCTCCAACGTCACCGGCATCGTGGACCGGCTCGAATCGCGCGGCCTGGTGCGCCGCGAGCCCAATCCCAAC
This sequence comes from Embleya sp. NPDC127516, assembly GCF_044765325.1. NCBI lineage: Bacteria > Bacillati > Actinomycetota > Actinomycetes > Kitasatosporales > Streptomycetaceae > Embleya > Embleya sp. NPDC127516. The sequence continues at coordinate 240,682 of NZ_JBIWJT010000008.1, forward strand.
GACCGCCGGGTCAAGAACGTGGTGGCCACCGAAGAGGGCCACGCCACGATCCGCCGCATCCGCGGCGAGATGCACACCACCCGCGCGGCACTGGACGGCCTCACCACCGACGAGCGCCTCGCGCTGTACACCCTCCTGGGCCGGCTCCGCCCGGCCATGGAGACCGCGCACCCCTGACCCGGAACCCGAGTCGGCGCGGCCGATCCTGCCGAGATCGGCACCGCGGCCGGGAGCAACGGCATGATGCGCCGGCTCGGCAGCGTGTTCGGCATCGCCGTCGCCGTCGCGATCTCCGCCGGCGCGGGCAGCCCCGCCTCGCCGGCCACCTTCGCCGACGGCTTCGTCCCGGTCTCGGCGCTCGGCGCGAGCCTGTCCCGCGCGGGCGCGGCGACCGGCCTGCTCCTACCCGCGCGCCGCCGGCCGGGTCGCCGGGTACGCCCACCCGGACCGACGCGGCGTCGGTGGGGTGAGCCCGGGGCCGGCAACGGCCCGGCCACTGGGCGTGGTGGGGCGGCGCTCCGGGTGCGCGTGGGGCGGAATCGGTTGCCGAGGCGGGCGTGTGCCGCGCATGCTCGATCGGTGATCGACCTTCCCGCCGCAGCGACCGCAACCGAGTACCGGGCGATCGCCCGGGCGACAATGCGGCCCGCCGAATGACCCCGGATCCCGCCCCGGACGGCGGCGTCTTCGAGTCCGACACCGGCTTCGAGCCGGTTTCGCTGGAATCGGGGGACCCCGCCTGGGTGTTCCCCGCCGTCGGCGGTGCCGAGGCCGAGGCCGTCCGGCGCGCTCTCGACGAGGCCGACGCGCACGTGCGCGCGCTCGGCGTGCACGTCGGCGTCTCGGCGTCCGTGCGCTACGAGTGCCAACGCCTGACGGACGTGACCCTGGCGAGCGTGCAGGGCGTACTCGAACTCCCCGGCGGCGTCATCTTTCTCGCCGCGCTCTACTTCCCTCGCCGCTGCGGGTTCGACCTGCGCTGGGGCCCACCATGGGTCGTCGACGCCGACATCACCCGGTACTGCCCGGCACCGGCCGACTGCGCCGGCCACCCTGTCGCCGACTCGTCCAGCGAACACGACACCCCCCTCGCCGCCGCCCGGGCCTTCGCCGACATCACCCGATGGCTCCGCGACCGGGCATTCACCCGCACCCGACCCGAGTGGCTCTCCGCCACGCCGACACCCGCGTGTCCGCCCTTCCCGCCACCATCGGCGCCCGCCGCCGGCTGAGGTGCCGGCGGCGGGTCAGGGGCGGGGGTGCCGGCCGCGGATGAAGACGTCCAGACCGAACTCGACGCGGTCCATCCCGTCCGCCGCTGGTCATGTGCCGCTTGAGCGCGGTCAGGGTCGGGAAGCGGTCCCGGGGCAACACGAGCCCGGTTCCGCGTCCGGCGTACTGAACGCCACCGGCAACTCGGCACGACGCTGGGCGTGGCGATCCTCGGCACGCTGTTCGATGTCGCCGCCGATCCGGACGCCGCGCGTCGGGCGGGTGCGTACATCCGCGCGCTGGAGCGGACCCTGTGGGCGGTCGTGGCCGCACTCCGGGCCCCGCACTCGGATGTGCCGATCCGGAGGTCGCTCGGTGTGCCGTGCCGTGTCGAGCGTGCGCGCCGGCCTCACCCCCGTCACCGGCACCGCGTCCGCCGGGCCGGTCGACCCCGGTCGGCCCGGTCAGCCCGGTCCGCCCGGTCGGCCCTACGCCGGATCCGTCGGCGAGTCCCGCTGGGGATTCGGAGGGTGCGGGGGTGCGGTTCCCGCCGGGATCGTGCCGCCGAGGGCGCGCCAGAGGAGGGACGCGGTGCGGTACGGCCAGTTCGGCGGGATCGGGGCGCCCGCGAGTTCGCGGGCGTACCAGGCGCCGGTGCACATGGTCAGCGCGATCTCCAGGTCCGCGTCGGCGGCGAGGTGGCCCTGTCGGCGGGCCGACTCCAGCGCGGACAACAGGCGGGCCCGCCGCGGCGCGATCACCCGGGCCCGGTAGCGGGCACGCAGGTCCGGGTCGGTGGTGTCCTGGAGCATCGTGCCGACCAGCGAGAGCCGGCCGGACTTCGAGACCCCCCGCTGGAAGTCGGTCAGCTCGGCCACCAGCGTGGTGAACGGATTGTCCGCGGCGACGTCGGTGCGGTCCTCCTCGGCCAGCGCGGCGACCACCGCCGCGGCTAGCTCGGCCTTGCCGGGCCAGCGGCGATACAGCGCCTGGCGGGTGGTACCCGCCTCCTGGGCGACGGCCGCGAGCGACATCCCGGCGTACCCGTCCCGGGCCAGATGGCGTCCCGCCACGGCCAGGATCCGGGCGTCGATCGCGCTGTCCCGGGCGCGACCGGAACCGCGACTGGCACTTTCCATTTCAATACACTCCTGTATTGTATTGAATCAGCACCGCACCGAGACAGGGGTAGCGAGCGTGACCATCGTGTTCAACCGTCCCATCATCCCGTCGGGCCGACGCATCGGTTGCACGCCGTGACCGGCGCGCCGACCCAGGCCCGGCTGCGGTCGCTGCTGATCCGGGCACGTGTCCTCGACCGCGAACTCACCCGGCGGATGACCGACGCCGACGCGGGCGACCCGCTGCGCGACACCGTGCTCCGGCCGATGACCGAGGCGCTGATCGAGATGGGCGGGGATACCGCCGGACCTCAGCCGAGCGAGCCGCGCGCCGCCGGCGCTCCCGCCGACACCGACTGGGATCCGGTCGGCCCGGTCCGGGAACTCGCCTCGGAAGTGACCCGGTTGCGCGCACAGATCAGCCCCGAACCGCCCACCGGCCTGGTCGAGGCCGCGGCGGCGCTGCAACACCTGGCCTGGCTGTTCACCGACGGTGACGCCGAACGGGCCGCCCTGGTCGCCGAGTTCGCCGAGATCCAGGGCGAACTGCCGACCCGCATCCAGGTCGCGCCGGACGGACCGTATCTGGTCACCAATGCGACCCACGTCACCGACCGGCTCGGCGAACCGATCCCGGTGCTGCCGCAGACCGCGCTGTGCCGCTGCGGCGAGTCGGCGACCAAGCCGCTGTGCGACGGCAGCCACGCCCGAATCGGCTTCAGCGGTGCCAAGGATCCGGGCCGGGTGCCCGACGAGCGCCGCACCCACCCGGGCAACCCGGTCGAAGTGACCGACAACCGGGGCCTGTGCGCGCACTCGGGCCTGTGCACCGACCGGCTCTCCTCGGTGTTCCGGCAGAAGGAGGAGCCGTTCGTGGCGCCGTCCGGCGGCCGGATGGACGAGATCGTGCGGACCGTCCGGGCCTGCCCGTCCGGCGCCCTGGACTACCTGCTCGACGGGCACGAACCGCCGTCGCAGCAGCGCGAACCGGCGATCGAGGTATCGCTGAACGGCCCGTACCGGGTCACCGGCGGCATCCCGTTGGTCGGCGCCGACGGCGAACCGGAGCCGCGCGGCCCGGGCGCGCCGACCGAGCGCTACAGCCTGTGCCGGTGCGGCCATTCGCGCAACAAGCCGTTCTGCAGCGGAATGCACTGGTACGTCGACTTCGCCGACCCGCCGCCCTCCGCCGAACCCACGCTCTACGAATGGGCCGGCGGGCTGCCCGCGCTGACCCGGATGACGCACATCTTCTACGACAAGTACGTCCCGCAAGACCCCCTGCTGGCACCGCTGTTCGCCCGGATGGCGCCGGATCACCCGGAACGGGTGGCGGCCTGGCTGGTCGAGACCTTCGGCGGTCCCAAGCTGTACAGCGAGCGCTACGGCGGCTACGACCACATGGTCGGCGAGCACGCCGGCAAGGCGCTCAAGGAGGAATGGCGAGCCCGCTGGGCGCAGTTGATCAGTCTCGCGGCGAACGACGCGGGCCTGCCCACCGACGCCGAGTTCCGCGCCGCGTTCGCCGGCTACGTCGAGTGGGGTTCGCGGATCGCGGTGGAGAACTCCCAACCCGGCGCCCGCCCGCCGGCCCACATGCCCGTACCGCGCTGGTGGTGGGTCTGCGGCGCCACCCCGGGCGCCCGGGTGTCGGCACTGGCACCACCCCCGAAACAGGAGACGACCGACATGTCCCTGCCGACCGCGGATCAACCGATCGGCTTCGACGAGCACATCAGGCCCTTGTTCCGGGAGATGGACCGCAAGTCGATGAGTTTCATGTTCGACCTGTGGGCACACGCCGACGTCAGCACGCACGCCGAGGCGATCCTGGCCCGGCTGCGCCAGGGCACGATGCCGTGTGACGGCGCCTGGCCGGCGGAGCGGGTGGAGGCGTTCGCCCGCTGGGTCGCCGAGGGCAAGCCCGAGTAGTTCGGCGGACATCGGCCGGCGGTCCGCGTCACGGCGCGGACCGCCGGCACCGACCCGATTCCCGGTACGAGCCGGTCGGTTGTCCGACGACTTCGGATGTGTACCGATTCCTCGACAGCCCTACGTCGCCGGCCCAAACCACGAATGCCCCCAGTACAGTCGGCGAACGTAGGGAATCGGTACTGCGGAGGCAGGCGGACGTGACATCCATACCGGCGGGGAACGCGGGGGACGGCGACGAGAAGGCCTGGCGGTTGCCTCGACTCGACGAGGTGGAGAGTCGGCTGCCGGCTCGGATCGACACGAGCATCCCGCACACCGCCCGGATCTACGACTATCTGCTGGGCGGCAAGAACAACTTCGCGGTCGACCGCGCGACGGCGGACGCGATCGTCGCCGCGATCCCCGATCTGCCGGTCACCCTGCAACTCAACCGGCTCTTCCTGCGCCGCGCGGTGCGCTACGCGGCACGCCGCGGCATCCGCCAATTCCTGGACATCGGCACCGGCATCCCCACGGCCGGCAACACCCACGAGGCGGCCCACGAGATCGCCCCGGACGCCCGGGTCGCCTACGTGGACAACGATCCGATCGTGCTGGTGCACGGACGGGCGTTGATGACCGACGCCGGCCCGGGCCGGATCACCTTCACCCAGGCCGATCTGCGCGCGCCCGAGGACATCCTGACCGCGCCCGAGGTGCTGGAGGTGATCGACTTCGGCGAGCCGGTCGCGCTGATGCTGGTCGCCATCCTGCACTTCATCCGGGACGACGAGAAGCCGCACGAGATCGTCGCCCGGCTGCGCGACGCCCTGCCCGCCGGCAGCATGCTCCTGCTCTCGCACGCGTCCTTCGACGCCAACCCGAACCAGGGCCGCAAGGGCGCCGACGGGTGGAAGAACGCCTCCGCCGAGATGACCATGCGCCGATACGACGACATCCTGGCCATGTTCGCCGGGTTCGACCTGGTCGAACCCGGCCTGCGCACCCACTGGAACCCCGACGCCGAACCGGACCACCCCCTCGACACGGTCGAGAACGTCTGGGGCTACGGCGCGGTCGGCATCAAGCCCCAAGGCGTGTCCTAGCCGCCACCGTCCGACCGACCCGGGGCCGGCCCCGGGCACGAGCGGCCCGCCGGCGGTGCCGACGGGCCGCTCGTCGGGTGGAGGGGTCACCCGGTCTCCCCGGCGACCACCGACGGAAGTGGCGGTTCCGGTTCCGGCTCGGGGCGCCGGCTCATGATGGATTCGGCGATCTCACCGCTGCGGACCGCGATGTTCGACAGCAGTGACGACGTCAGCCCGTGGGTGTGTTCGGTGCCGCCCTGGAGGTAGATGCCACAGGCCAGTTCGGGCGTGGTGACCAGCCGGTAGTCCCGAGTCACCCGGTATCGGCCGGTCTCGTCGCGCAGGCAGTGCCGGTCCAGGTCGCCGAGCAGCGTGGTCGGCTCCATGGCGTCGTAGCCGGTGGCGAACACGATCGCGTCCACGTCCAGTTCCCGGGACTCGTCGGCCGGCAGCGACAGCAGCGACACCCGCGTCTCGTCACCGGCCCGCTTGACCTGGTCGACCCGGGTCAGGTTGAGGAAGTGCAACCGCCGGAGGCCACGCACCTCTTCGTCGTACGAACGCCGGTACAGGTCACGGATCACCTCGTCGTCGACCACCGAGTAGTTGGTGTTCCGGTGGTAGTGCCAGAACGCCTCTCTGGAGCGGTCCGTCCCGAAGTAGTAGGTGTCCACCGCGCCCGGGTCGAAGATCTGGTTCGCGAAGGGGGTGTCGTCCGCGACGCAGTAGCCGTAGGACGGGATGATCGAGAACACCTGCGCGTCCGGCAGCTCGTCGTAGAGGAACCGGGTGATCTCGGCCGCGCTCTGCCCCGCGCCGACCACCGCCACCGACCTCAGGTCGGACGGCTTCATCCGGCTGTACTTTTCCAGGAACTCCGAGCTGTGCCAGACCCGTTCGTCGCGCAGCACGCCCTTGGGCATGCGCGGTACCAGGCCGGTCGAGATGGCCACGTTGCGCGCGTCGACCACCCTGGTCGCGGAGCCGCTGCGGATCTCGAGTTGCACATGGTCGGCCGCGGCCCCGGCCTTCGCCGCCGCCGGCACCCGGATCCCGGTGACCTCCGAGCCGTAGCGAACCCGGTCGGTGAAGCCGGTCGCGGCCCATTCCAGGTACTGGTGGAACTCCTGGCGGGTCGGAAAGAAATCCTGATTGTTGACGAACTGTGCGAGCCGGTCCGAGGCGTGCAGATACGACACGAAGCTGAATCGCGACACCGGATTGCGGAAGGTCGCCAGATCCTTCATGAAGGAGATCTGCATGGTCGTCGCGGGCAACAGCATATTGCGGTGCCAGCCGAACGCGGGCTGTCGCTCGAAGAACATCGCCGCCGGCTCGGCCCGATCACCCGGTGCCTCGGCTCGATACTCGTCCAAGGCAATGGCCAGCGACAGATTGGACGGGCCGAATCCGATGCCCACCACGTCGTAGATTTCGCGTGCAAAAGTGCCCATAGAAAACTCTCCCGCTAGCGTGGCGGCGACAGGGACTTCCGTATCTTCGACGAGTCGTCACGGAACCGGTAGAAAACGCCGGTCGTGGATTCGGGATGGAATTCGTCGAACGTGCCCTATGATCCCATATCTCTCGACCGGCCGTCCGGGAGAAACGCATTCGGTATTGCGCCGGGGGGCACCGCAGCTTCAACTTAAGGGGGCCGGGCACGCCTTTCAAGGGCTCGGTCCGCAATACAGCCGGGTACGCCGTCCTGCCGACGGGACAACACTTCGGTCCGACCGTCGACGCGACCGTGCCCGCGCGCGCCCGGACCGCCGGCTTCCTCGCGTGGAGCCGTGCGCCGCACCAGGTCACCGAAAGGGTGAGTTCCGCATGTTCGTTCCCAAGCAGTATCGCGAACCGGACGGTTCGTGGATGGTCGAGCTGATCCGCAGAAATCCATTGGCACTCCTGGTGCTGAACGGCACCGCCACGGACGGCCCTTTCGCCACGCATCTGCCGATCATTCCCGACCCGGAGATGACCGACGAATGGACCGATGACCTGTCCGGCGCGACATTGCTGGGCCACATGAACCGGGCGAATCCGCATTGGGGCGCGCTGACCACCGGCGACACCGTGCTGCTGACCTTCACCGGCCCGCACGCGTACGTCTCGCCGACCGTGTACGAGACCACCCCGGCCGCGCCCACCTGGAATTTCACCTCCGTGCACGTCCGCGGCACGGTAGACAAGATCGATTCGCTGGAGGAGACCCTCGGCGTCGTGCAATCCACCGTGCGGGCCTTCGAGGACGAGTTCGGCAACGCGTGGGACATGTCCGAGTCGGTCGACTACTTCCGCAAGATCGTGCCCGCCGTGGGCGCGTTCCGGATCCGGGTCTCCCGGGCCGACGGCATGTTCAAGCTCAGCCAGGAGCAACCGGCCGAGATACGCGACCGGGTGCTGCGCTCGTTCGACGGGCGCGAGTGCACCCGGCATCGCGAGACGGCCGCGATGATGAGCCGGTTGCCCTGACCCGGGCGAAACCACGCCGATGGGCCCGCGCTCGGTCGTGAGCACGGGCCCCGAGGTCGCCACCGACCGAGTCGCCCCGAGCCACTCGGATCCTGCGATGTCGCCCTACCGCACGCCGATACCGGCGTACTCCCTACCGCCCTACCGCCTCACCGCTTCGGCACCGCCGAAGCGTCACACGCTCACACCGGCCTGCTCCTGGACGTCCTCCAGGACCCGCTCGGCGGCGTGGTCGAGCGTGGCGAGCACCCATTGCTCGAAGTCGATCCCCGATTGTTCCGCGGCCTTGTGCCACCAGCGGATGCGATCACCGGGCACCGCGAGCCGGCGCGTCACCTCGGTTTGACGACCGTCGCGCACTTCGTCCGCCCGCGCATCTCGGATAGCGTTGCGCAACTGCTTGGTGGTCCACTTCATCTGTTCGGCACGGTCCAGCCACAGTTCCTGTTCGGCAACGGGAAGCGAGGCCAACTCCGCATGATGCTGAAAACTCAGAGCCGACCGCCTGCGATCGAATTCGAATCGTCGCGATACCCACGCATAATTCCTTAGCGTCTGATAGCTTAATCCCGCGGCCCGTATCCCTCGTTGATACAGGTCTGTGTAATGGTCCTTTCCATACACAAGCCAGTCGCCGAGCCACCACGAAGAGGAATCCAAGATTCCGGAAAGCTTGCGTCCGGCCTGCTCCCAGTCCTCGAAGGTGATATCTGCAGGTATTTGCAGACCCACTTTCGTCGTGAGCAGACGGCCGCAATGCGGATTCTCTCCGGCGACCCTTCGCGGTCGGGCCACAATCCCGGGACCCGAACGAAGTTGTGTATCCCTTGCACTTTCGTGACTTCTGGTTTGATTCGCCACCATGCCTCCATGTGAGTGCACGCTCGAACAAGCGAATTTTGCGCCATTCGCTGCTGCTACTGCGCAGCTCGTTGCCACGGGGGTATGCCAGACATATCCGATATGCATTCGATCGTCCACCGTGCCCGCACGGCCGACTCCGCCGATCTCCCTCGGATCACTCCCGGTCGGGCGATCGGCGACACGGACTTCGGAAGCGCGCGGCGATACCGCACGACCATCGCGGTCGCACAGCCGGACAAGGTCGACATATGTACGAATGTGCGCATCAACGACTCGCCCCGTTCGCCTCTTTACAGATCCCCGTTGGCGTTGCGGCTGTCGGCGTCACACCCTGCCGACACCTGAAGATCCACATTCAAAGTGGTTCTCTTCGAAGGCCTACCCGAGTAGATCCCAGCAACTGCCGGAAATCAAGGAATCGGCCGCTAATTGTTTCGGAGCGACACCGAGCGCAACCGCTCGGTAGTCGGCCCCGCCATTCCGACACCGGCGAGAAATAACCGTCCAACCATGTCGTGCCCTCGACCGGCCACGGAAAAGAGCCTACACACCGGCGGTGTCGGTCCCTGTTCCGGTCGGGGTTCGAGTCGGCCGGGTTTCACGGGGGCGGTCACTATAGAGGTATTCATCTGTTCCGGCTCGGCTACTCACGCGTCTTGACGCCGTCCTAACGGCATGGATAGCCGGAAGCCACCGCGCATTCATAGCGAAGCCGGGCTCGGAATACCTCCGGCCATCCGGATGGATTTCACCAGGACCCGCTCTGCGCCCGGATCGGCAACCCGTCGCGGCGCGGCGAGCGCTGCGATTCGGCCACGCGGGATCGGGGTGGATGGGTGCTCCGGAGCAGGGTCGAGAGCCGGCGGTTCGATGCTGTGAGGTTGAGTCCGACTACGTTCCGGCATCCTTCTCGGCGGGTTCGGGGGCGGCGGGCGGTTCGTGCGGGTGGCCCGTTCGCCGGAGTCGCCCGGCCGCCGGCGGCGCGTGCGCCACGCGATCGAACATCCGATGCGCCGGCGTGGGCACCACCGAGCCGGGTCGATCCCGCGCAGCCTCGACTCCCCCGATCCCGGGGCCGGTTCGCGGGCTGCCCCGGCGACGGCCGCGGGCAGCACTCGAGCCGTCGCGGTCGGAGACCGGCGGCGGCGCGAGGCGATCGGCCGACGCGGGTACCTCCCCGCCCCTCCACCCCGGCGGCCGGCGCGAGCTCATACCTCGGGTGGTCGATTTGCCGCGTGGGTTCGATCCCGCGATGCTCGCCGGGCAATTGCATCCGCGCCGGGCATCGGAATCGTTGGCATTACGCGGGACCGGCGCACCGGAAATTGCGATTATCGATCGCCAGTGATGAATATTTATGGCGCTCTCGTGGCACCGGGCGGTCGGCGCTGCTGTCCCGTCGACGGGACGAGACGCGCCCACACCTCGTGCTAGCTTCGGTCGGCGGCAATCCCGCTCGTTGTCGGCCTGCGCGCATCATGCGCACGCCGTTTTTCGCCCGGTGGAACGCACCGTTTCGCACCGGAATTGATTTCGCCCCGGACACAATCACGGAGAACAAGGGAATCAAGGTGGCCCAGACAAACGTTGAACAAATCTCGAACAACAACCGTACGGCTCGGTCGCGACGTTTCCTGATGTGCCGGCCGACCTATTTCGACGTCACCTATTCGATCAATCCGTGGATGGATCCGAGTGTGCCCACCTCGGCGGACACCGGCCTGGCCCAGTGGAAGCAGCTCCACGACGCCTACGTGGCACTCGGACACGACGTCGCGCTGATCGAGCCGGTGCCCGGACTGCCCGACATGGTGTTCGCGGCCAACGGCGCGACCGTCATCGACGGCAAGGTGCTCGTCGCGCGATTCCGCCACGCGCAGCGCGCCGACGAAGCCCCGGCATACCTCGACTGGTTCCGCACCGCCGGCTGGTCGCAGGTGCACCAGGCCGAGTACATCAACGAGGGCGAGGGCGACTTCCTGTACACCGGAAGCGAAATCCTGGCCGGCTGCGGCTTCCGCAGCGACCTGCGCGCGCACGACGAGGCCCGCGAGTTCTTCGGCATCCCGGTGGTCGGCCTGACCCTGGTCGACCCGCGCTTCTACCACCTGGACACCGCGCTCGCGGTGCTCGGACCGGGCGAGATCATGTACTACCCCGAGGCGTTCGCCCCGGACAGCCAACGCCTGCTGGCCGAGCGATTCCCGGACGCGATCCAGGCCGACGAACCCACCGCCGCCGTCTTCGGGCTCAACGCGCTGTCCGACGGGCGACACGTACTCATGCCGGAGCGGGCCGTCGAGCTCGCCGGCTCGCAACTGCGCGAGCGCGGCTTCGTCCCGATCGGAATCGACCTCACCGAACTGCTCAAGGCCGGCGGCAACGCCAAGTGCTGCACGCTCGAACTGCGCGGCTGAGCAAGCCGGCGGCGCGCGGGCGCGGTGCCGGTGCCGCGGGGTCGCCGCGCGGGAACTGCGCACGCCCGGCGGACGGTTCGTCCGGGTTGAGTCCCGTCGACGGGACACCCTTCGTCGGTGCCGGTACCGACGGGCCGCCCGGCCGGGCATCGTCGCGAAGGCACCTGTGCCCGGCTTTCCGCGATTCGCCGAATTCCCCGCGAGGAGGCGCACCCACGACGCCGGGCTCCCGTTCACCGTTCACCGTATTCCAGGCGGAGGGTATGCTCGGGCTCGGTCGAAAACGGCTACCCGGGACGCGGATCGAGAACTCGATCGGCGCCCGACCCGGCCCGATCCGCGCACGGGTCCACCGAATACCCGTATCGGCGCCCGGGCGAAGCCGATTGCCGGTCCCCATCCATGGACCGCCACCGCAAGAATCCCGCACGCGCGTGCGTCCTCCCGGCTTCGGCGCGGAGAACCTCCGTCGAGGAAACGTCGGCATCGGGAAACCGAGCACTCCGGGAATCCCCGGAATGCCGCCCCCCGAATGTCGCGCACCGGAATCCTGGGACCCCCGGAATCCGAGGCTCACAGAATCCGACGGTGGTGGGATCCGCCACCCGGATCAACCACGCCGCACCGATACCCGACTTATGACGGGCACGGACGACCCTGGTCACGTCCGGCTGCCGCGCGTGATCGCCCTTGCCACTCTCCGCGGACCCTCGGCATCCGAGCGGCCCGCCACGCCAGGTGGGCTCACCGAACCGGCGGGCCCACCCAGGGCATGTCCCTCAGTCCCCACCGCATCCGAAATCTCATCCAACACGTTGGATGGAGGAATTGACTCCATCCTGTCCCCGCGAGCAGGCGAACAGTGCGAAATCGGTGCCGACCGGACCCACACCGACCACCCGGTCCCCGGTCCGGGCCGAACGAGCCACACGAGCCCCCTAGGGTGTTGCCTGTTTCGGGATACGGATCTCGTCTACGGGGTGAGGAGGCCGGTCGGGGTGTCCGATGTGGACGTACCGGGTTCGAGCCCGTCGGGTTCCGACCCGCCGGGCTCCGACGAGGAGACCAAGTTCGTCACGATGCTCTATCGCGAGTACTCGCGGCCGTTGCTCGCGGTCGTCTCGCGGCTGAACGGCGGCGATCGCCAGCGCGCCGAGGACAGTGTGCAGGAGGTGCTGGTCCGGGCCTGGCGCAACCGCGCGAAGCTGGATCCCGCCGCGCCGCTGCTGCCGTGGCTGGTCACCGTCGCCCGCCGACTCGTCATCGACGAACAGCGGGCCCGCGCGGCCCGACCGCCGGAGGTCGGCGACGAGCCGTTGGCCGCGCTGCCCACCGGCGACGAGGTCGATCGCCTGCTGCGTTCGGTGGTGGTCGGGGACGCGTTGGACGCCCTCTCCACATCGCACCGGGAAATTTTGATCGAAACGTTCTTCCGCGACCGTACTGTCAATCAGGCGGCCGACGTACTCGGCATCCCGGCGGGTACGGCGAAGTCGCGCGTGTACTACGCGCTGCGCGCCCTGCGGGTCGTCCTGGAGGAGAGGGGGGTGTCGGCATGAGCGTCCAACCCGAACACGCGGATATCGCCGCGTATGCCCTCGGCCTGCTGGAGCCGGCGGACCGGGACGCGTTCGAGGAGCACCTGGCCACGTGCGACCGGTGTCTCGACGAGCTGGCCGACTTCTCCGGCATGGCCACGCTGCTGACCGAGCTGCGCGACGAGGGTGTGTACGAACTACCGGAGCCGCGCGATCGGCCCGAACCGTCCGCGCCGGCCGCGGCCGCACCGCCGGCGCACGCCGCGCGGGCACCCGGACCGGTCCTGACGCCGGTTTCGGAACCGACCGGTAGTCCGGTGACGGCTCCGCCTGCGGCACCCACCGCCGCGCCGACCGTCGCTCCGGCCGCCGGGTCCGGCCCCGTGGACGAATTGGCCGCGCGTCGAGCCGCCCGGCGCGGACCCCGATGGTCCCTGCTGGTCGCCGCGTGCGTCGCCCTGCTCGTGATCGGCCTGGGCGCGGGCGTGCTCACCGGGCGGACCTGGCTCAAGGACGACTCGTCCACCTCGGCACAGGAGCTGCCGTTCGACCCGATCAAGGCCATCACCAAGAACGGCACGAGCGTTCGGGCGAGCGATCCGACCACCGGCGCGGCCGCACAGGTCGCGCTGGAGGGCAAGGCCTGGGGCACCAACCTCGCGCTCGAACTGCGGAACGTGCGCGGTCCGCTGCGGTGTTCGCTGATCGCGGTGGACAAGAACGGCAAGGAGCAGCAGATCTCGAGCTGGAGCGTACCGGCCAAGGGCTACGGCGTGCCGGGCTCGGAGGCGCCGCTGGTGGTGCAGACCGGCACCTGGACGCCCAAGGAGCAACTCGCCCGTTTCGACGTGCGCACCTCGGACGGCGGGACGTTGGTCAGCGTGCCCGTGTAGTTCGGGCGGCACGTGCGGGACGTGCGGGAGCACAAGCGGTGGGCGCGCCCGGGTGACCGGGTGAGCCGGAACGAACCCCGGTCCTGATGCCTCGTCGAATCCGACGAGACATCAGGACCGTTCGGTTCGGGGCGGGTTACGCGAAGCGGCCTTGCAGCAGCCAGACCCCGGGGGCACCGGGGTCGGCGACCGGGTCGCCGAGCAGGCCCCAGAATCGCTCCACCACCGCGGCACGCGGCACGTCGGCCACGTCCATTCCTTCCGGGAAGACCGAGCTGAGCGCCTCGAGCACTTCGCCGATGCGTTTGCGGCGCATGCCGATCAGCCGGGTGATGTCCGGCAGTTGGGTCTTCCAGCGGCCCACCACGGCCTCGGCGAGCAGGGTCTCCAGTTCCGGGCCCACCCCGGACACCTCGGCGAGGTCGCGCATCGACAGGCCGAGCGCGCGGACCAGGAAGCCGGTCCGCTCCTCGTCGGCCCGCCACTTGTTCGCCCGTTCGAGTCGGGTGTAGCCGAGCTCCTTCATCCGGACCCGCTTGGCGAGCTCGGCGCGGGTGAGGCCGGCCGCGATCCGGTGGTCCTGGAGGTTGGTCGGTCGGCCGCCCATGAGTTGGCTCACGGGAACGACCAAGGACTTGGCGAGGGCGAGCAGTTCGGCTTCGTTCGGGCGCTCCGTACCGGCTTCCCACTGGGCCACGGTCGACGGCAGTACCCGCAGCTCGTACGAAGCCAATGTCGCGGCCACACGCTCGCAGGTTAGCGCCATCACCCCCCGGGCAGAGGCGGCTGCGGACGGCGAGAACGCCGGTCGGACATCGAGGTCATTGGGGTCGGTCACGCGGCAAGCATAGAAACCCCCGGCGGCGGCGTGACGCCGACGTCGATGTGGAATCGGGCGAAGTGGCCCACATCCGACGGACATCGGAGCCGCTCGCGGTCCCCACCGGTCGGACAGTCGGCCACACCGGGTCCGCACCCGATCGACACCGATCGGCAACCGGTCGGCAACCGGTGATTAACGGTGCGGTCGCAGCTTCGTCACGTGTCGCGGCAGCGCCGGCGCGATCGACCACAACACCTCGGCCTCGATCTCGCCCGGATTCGTCCATCCGTGTTCCAGCCGCGCGGAGAACGTGGTCGAGTCGCCCGCTCCCAGGTGTCGCACGGTGCCGTCGACGGTCAGTTCCAGGCTGCCGCGGACCATGTACGCGAACACCGTCTCGGCCTCCAGCGTGTACGCGCCGCCGGAACCGCCGCCAGGGCTCAGCACGGTACGCATCACCTGCACATGGGTCTCGTCCGCCGGGGTCAGCAGGAACTCCTCGATCCCGATGCCGCCCATCTCCAGCGGTGCACCGATGCCGCTGCGCACCACGTCCTGGTCGGGATAGTCGAACAGGGCGGCGATGCTCGTGCCGACCGCGTCGCAGATGCGCAGCAGGGTCGGTACCGACACCGATGCCTTGCCGCGCTCGGCCAGGCTCAGGAAGCCCTTGGTCACGCCGGCGGCGCCGGCCACCTGGACCAGGGTCAGCCCCTGTGCCAGGCGCAGTTCGCGCAGCCGCGGGCCGACCCGGGACATCCGGCTGGAGGTGTCCCTGCCGGTCTCCTTGGCGGTGTCACCGCCGGCATCGCCGGAAGTGTCCCCGGGGGTGGCCGGCGCGGGCTCGGCTTCGGGCTCGGAGCCGGGCGGGCGGCTCGGGTCTTCACCGCGATGTTCACCGGGCTCTTCTCCGGAATGTGCTGGCACGCGCGACACGCTACCCGCCCTCCCCCGCTTCCTCGCACCGATCGCGGCCCGCCGGGCGGTCCATAAAGGTTCGGATTCACCCCGCTCGGGGGTCTTTACGCCGAGAGTTTACTCCTGTAAAACCTTGACGAAAGTTTAGCGCCACTAAACGCGATCCCGTCCAGCCTGGAGCAGTCATGCGCACCATCCCCTCGCCGGCACCCGCCGACCGCGTCCGCGGCGTGGTCCTGCGCCCCGGCAACGACCTCACCATGACCGACCTCGTCCTGGCCCCGCCCGGCTCGGGCGAGGTCGAGGTCGCGGTGGTCGCGGCCGGCGTGTGCCACTCGGATCTGCACGTGGTGCGCGGCGAGTGGGACGTGCCGATGCCGGTCGTGCTGGGTCACGAGGGTTCCGGTGTGGTGACCGCGCTCGGTCCGGACACCGAGGACTCGGGCCTGGCCGTCGGCGACCACGTGGTGCTGTCCTGGGTGCCCGCCTGCGGCGCCTGCCGGTACTGCCTCGCCGGTCGCCCCGCCGCGTGCTCCCTGGTCGCGGAAGTGGTCGCGCCCCGGGGCGTCCTGTACGACGGCACCAGTCGGCTGAGCTCGACCGACGGCGAAGAACTGCACCACTACCTCGGCGTGTCCTCGTTCGCCGATCGCGTGGTGGTCCCGGTCTCCGGCGCGATCAAGGTCCGCAAGGACGCGCCGCTGGACGCGCTGGCCCTGGTCGGCTGCGCCATCGCGACCGGCGTGGGCGCGGTCCGCAACACCGCGGGCGTCGAGGCCGGCGCGACGGTCGCGGTGATCGGCTGCGGCGGTGTGGGCCTGTCCTGCGTCCAGGGCGCCCGACTCTCCGGCGCGGGCCGGATCGTCGCGGTGGACGTGGTCGCGGACAAGCTCGACCTGGCCCGCAAGCTGGGCGCGACCGACACGATCGACGCGAGCGCGGTCGACCCGGTGGCGGCGCTGCGCGCGTTGGTCCCCGAGGGCTTGGACTACGTGTTCGACGCGATCGGCAAGATCGCCACCACCGAGCAGGCCATCGCCGCACTCGGCCAGGGCGGCGCGGCGGTGATCGTCGGCCTCCCGCCGACCGGCAGCACCGCCCGGTTCGACCCGCTCGCACTGGCCGAGGCCGATCAGCGCATCCTCGGCTCGAACTACGGCTCGGTGGTCCCCCATCGCGACATCCCGATCCTGGTCGACCTCGTGGTCGGCGGCTTTCTGGACGTCGAGTCGATGATCTCCGCGCGGCGCCCGCTGGAGGAGGCCGGGGACGCGCTCGCGGAGCTCAACGAGGGCCGCGCGCTTCGCCAACTGTTGCTCACCGGCCACCGACCGACGGCGTACGAACCGGGCGAACCGGGCGTAGCCGCCGTCGAATCGGCCGCCTACGACTCGGCCGCATACGACGCGTACACGGCGTACACCGCGCCCCGGTCCGGCTCCGGACCGGGCACCCACACCCCGTCCGCGTACGACCCCACCAAGCGCGAGGGCTGACCGATGACTACTCTCACCCCAGGCAATTCGGCCGGAAAGTCCGGAAAGGCAGCAAGCGTGCCCACATCCGCAGCCTCGTCCGGCGCCCCCTCCTCCGGTGCCGCGGCCCCCGGCGGGGCCGACAGCGGCCTGGCCCGACGCAGTGTGACCAGCTTCGAGGTGGGCGCGCAGAGCGTGGCCAACGTCGCGCCGAGCGCGGTCATCGCGTTCGCCCCCGCGAGCATGGCCGCGTCCGCCGGCAACGGCGCGTGGTTCTCCTTCTTCCTGGCCATGGCCGCGGTGCTGGCGATCGCGTACTGCATCTGCGTGTTCGCCCGCCGCCGGGCAGGCACCGGCTCGCTGTACGCGTTCACCCGGCTCTCGCTCGGACCGTCCGGCGCGTTCGTGACCGGCTGGGCGCTGTTGATCGGCGCGGTGTGCATCGGCTCCGGCTCGCTGGCCGGCGCCGGCTACTACACCGGTCGCGCGCTCGACGGGATCGGTGTGGGCGCGTTCACGGGTGTGGCCGGTCAGGTACTACTGGACGTGCTCCTCGCCGCGATCGCGGTCCGGCTGACCATCGCGAGCGTGCGCACCGCCGCGCGCGTGGCGGCGACGCTGGAGGTGGTCTCGATCGTGCTGATCGTGGTCGTGCTCCTCGCGGTGTTCTTCAAGAGCGGCAACGACCTGTTCGACACCGATCAACTCACCCTGAGCGGCAGCACGCTCGACGGCGTGGTGTTCGCGGTGGTCCTGGGCGTGCTCGGCTTCGTCGGCTTCGAGGGCGCGGCCTCGCTGGGCGCGGAGGCGACCGACCCGTACAAGGCGATCCCACGCGCGGTGATGGGCAGCGCGCTGCTGGCCGGGCTGTTGTACATGTTCGCCACCTACGCCCAGGTGGTCGGCTTCGGCGGTCCGGACGGCCTGGTGGCCAGTGCCGACCCGATGGACGAACTGGCCGAACTCTCCGGGCTCGGCTTCCTGAAGTTCTTCCTGCACGCGGGCTTCGCGGCCTCGTTCCTGGCGGTGGTGATGGCCTGTGTCACGGTCGCGGCCCGGCTGCTGTTCGGCATGGCCAGGGAGGGTGTCGTCCCGGCGCGCCTGGGCCGGGCGCACCCGACCCACAAGACCCCGTCCGCCGCGATCCGGGTGGTCACGCCGTTCGTCGCGATCCCGACCGTGGCGGTGATCCTGGCCGGCACCGACGGCCTGGACGCGACCACCTACATCGACACGATCGGCGTCTTCGGCTACATGCTGTCGTACGTGCTGGTCTGCCTCGCCGCACCGCTGTTCGTCCGCAAGACCGGCGCCCGAGCCTTGGCGATCACCTGGGTCCTGGGCCTGATCGGCGCGGCGGCGATGGTCTACGTCTTCTACCGCAACCTGTGGCCGGTCCCGGAGTCCCCGCTCAACGTGCTGCCGTACGTCTTCGTCGGCGCGCTGGTGGTGGGCATCGCCGGCTACGCGATCCTGCGCCGGCGAGACCCGCAACGCGCCGCCCACGCAGGCACCTTCGCCGACGACGCGACCTGACCCCGCCCCAACCGCCCGCCGCCTCCCCGCACCGGGGAGTCGGCGGCTTCGCGTCTCTCGCGGCGCGCACCGGCCTCGGGTCGAGCCGGCGTCGCCCGCCGGAGTCGGCGTGCCACCGGCCGCCCTCATCCGGCATCGAATCCGGCAAATGGCGAGAAATGGTTTTTCGCGGTATCGCGGTGGGTCGGGTGAATTTCGATTTGTGGGCGGATTTCCCCGGACGTGAATTGACTAAACTTCGGGTTACCACGATTCTTGCGTTCGGCGGCCCAGGGGTGGGGACCCCGGTGACAGACCCGGGCAGCGGGGGCCGCCTTTCATGAGGAGTCGTTTCTTTCATGTTCAGGACCCAGCGGGGTATATCCCGCGTGGCTTCGGCGTTCGCCGCCACAGGTATGGCCGCGGTCGCGGTCGTCGGCCTGGCGCCTTCCGCGCACGCCGACACCGACAGCACCAAGCTCCGATTCCGGGGCCACGTGGACGACACGGAGGGCTCGGTGCGCCTGAAGGGCCACCCCTTCGGCGTGCAGACCGAGTTGATGATTCTCAGCCAGGAGCGCCGGGGGACGCCCGAGGTCCTGGTCTACTGCATCGACCTGGACACCACGGTCCGCGACGACGCCGAGTACCGCGAGGGCACCTGGGGGGAGTCCTGGCTCAACGACACGGCCAAGGTCGCGAAGATCAACTGGGTGCTGAACAACTCGTACCCGAAGACGTCCGACCTCAACGCGCTGGCCAAGACCGCGGGTCTGCCGCTGCACGAGCGCAAGGGCAAGAAGTTCTACGACCTCGACGCCGCGGAGGCCGTCGCGGCCACCCAGGCGGCGATCTGGCACTACAGCAACGGTGTCGACGCGAGCAGCAGCAACGGCGAGGACGTCAACGCGCTCTACGCGTACCTGACCGGCCCGGCCAACAAGGGTGAGTCCGCCGAGCCCGGTGCCTCGCTCGAGCTGTCGCCGACCACCAGGTCCGGCAACGACAGCGACACTCCGGGCGTCGGCCCGATCACCGTCAAGACGTCCGGGACCGACCCGGTCGCGGTCAAGCTCGACGGCACCGTCCCGGCCGGCGCCTCGCTGGTGGGCAAGGACGGCAAGCCGATCGACTCGGCCGCCAACGGCACCGAGCTCTACGTCAAGGCGCCCAAGACGCCGGGCGAGGCCAAGATCTCGGCAACCACCAAGGCCGGCATCAACATCGGCCGGGTCTTCCTGGGCAAGAACCGCAAGCACACCCAGACCCTGATCACCGCGGGCTCGCAGCCGTTCTCGGCCAGTGCCTCGGCCCAGGTCAAGTGGAGCCACAAGCCGGTTCCGGTCCCCTCGTCGACGTACAAGGAGGACTGCGTCCAGGGCGGCGTCACGGTCACGCTGAAGAACACCGGTGACGGACCGGCCGACTTCAAGGTCAACGGCACGACGGTGACCGTGCCGCCGAGCTCGACCAGGACGCAGTTCGTCAAGGTCGCCGAGGACACGGCCTACACGATCACGGTGTCCGGCCCGGGCAACTACGCGGCGACGTACACGGGCAAGCTCGACTGCGTCGAGACGCCGACCGTCCCGCCGACGACCGCGCCGCCGACGACCCTGCCGCCGGTCGCCACCACGACGCCGAGCACGCCCAAGCCGCCGACCTCGAGCGCGCCGGCGACGTCCGCCGCGCCGACCACCTCGGCGCCGGCGACCACGTCCGCCCCGCCGACGACTTCGGCGCCGGCCACCAGTTCGGCCCCGACCACCCCGTCCGCTCCCGCGAGCCCGTCCGCCCCCGCGACCACCTCGGCGCCCCCGGCCACCAGCGCGCAGCCGACCGGCAGTGCGCAGCCGACCGGCAGTGCGGGGCCGACCAAGCCGATCGTCGAGCCCGGCACCGACGACCCGGCGGTTGTCGTGCCCTGGCTCCCGGTCGCTCCCGCGGGCAATGGGAAGGACCTCGCCAAGACCGGTGGCGACGACTCCTACACCGGCATGATCGCCGGCGCGGCCGCCGCGCTGCTGCTGGCCGGCGGAGGTGCGATCTACTTCAACCGTCGCCGCGCTCGCCACGAGGTCTGACGCCGTCGAGGCGGACCACCGCACGAACGCCGAACCGGGTGGGATCACCGAGTGATCCCACCCGACCACGAGGGCCCCGCCGCATGGCGGGGCCCTCGCCGTTTCCATCCGCGATTCCCGTGCGTATTTCCGCGAATGCAATCCGTGCTTTGTCGACAGCACGATTCATTTCCCTGACCGCACCGGGGCGGCCCGATAATCCGAGAGAACTCGACCGGTACACGCTGTGACGATTCCCTGTCGCCGTTGCCGTAATGCCCGGATATCGCCGGGCCGCCGGATCGCCCGGTCTGCGGCATGGGCAAAAGGCCGGGCCGCGAAACCCGGGTCGGCGGCCCGTCGCGAGGTTGGCACCGCCGGTGCGGTCGATCACCGTGCCGGTCATGAAGCCGTTGCCGACGAACAGCCGCATCACGGCCGCGACTTCGTCGCCCCGGCCGACTCGACCGACCGGCGTGGCGGCGCCGACGTCGGTGAAGAGCTCGGCGCCGGCCTCGCTCGGTATCGCCCCCCACCACGGGGTTGGGCCGTTCCCCGGACGCGGATGGGGAACATCCGGTTCGCGGCGCCGCACCGATGATCGAGACGTCCTTCGGGAATGATCAGCCGCGTCGACGACCTGTACTCGACGACCGTTCGCTTCGGAGGGACCCCGACCATGTCACACCGCATCATCAACCCCGACGGCCTGCACGACCCGGTGCACTTCGGCTACAGCCATGTGGCCGTGGCATCCGGGGAACTCGTCTTCGTCGCCGGGCAGTACGCGTCGGACGCCGACGGCCATGTGACCACCGACGACTTCGCCGAGCAGGTCGAGGAGTCGTTCGCCAATCTGCGCACGGCGCTGGCGGCCGTCGGCCTGGACCTGAGCCACATCGTCCAGCTGCGCACGCATATCGTCGACCACGATTCCGACAAGCTGGCCATTCTGGGCAAGGCGATCGGCGAGATCTGGGGCTCCGTCCCGCCGACCCAGACGCTCAGCGGCGTCGCCGCGCTGGCCCTGCCCGAGATGTTGTTCGAGGTCGACGCGGTCGCCGTACGCCACTGACCGCCGCCACGCCCCGAGGCGCCGGCCGGGCGGACCCGACCCGGCCGGCGCGAGCGGCCCGCTCTCGGCGACCGCCGTCCGTCGGACCTGTGCCGTCTGCCGGACGTGCGCCGTCCGGCAGACCCGGGCCCTCCGTCAGGCCTGCACCAGGTGCGACCGCTGCCGCCCCAGCCGGTCGATCTCCATCTCCATCACATCGCCCTCCGCCAGGTACGGGAAGCGCCCGGACAGCGCGACGCCCTGCGGCGTCCCGGTGTTGACGATGTCGCCCGGTTCCAGCACGAGGTACTGCGACAGGTGGTGGATCAGGTACGCGACGCCGAAGATCATGTCGGCCGTCGTCGAGTCCTGCCGGCTCTCGCCGCCGACCCACGAACGCAGTCCGAGCGTCTGCGGGTCGGGAACCTCGTCGGTGGTCACCAGCCACGGGCCGAGCGGGTTGAACGTCTCGCAGTTCTTGCCCTTGGACCACTGTCCGCCGGACTGCTCCAACTGGAAGGCGCGTTCGGACACGTCGTTGCTGATCGTGTAGCCCGCGACGTGCGCCAACGCGTCCTTCGGCGACGCGAGGTATCGCGCCTGCCGCCCGATCACGACGGCGAGTTCGACCTCCCAGTCGGTCTTGACCGCGCCGCGCGGGATCAACACGTCGTCGTAGGGCCCGGTCAGGGTGTGCGGCGTCTTGTAGAACAGGATCGGCGTGCTCGGCGGCTCGGCGCCGGATTCGGCCGCGTGTGCCGCGTAGTTCTGGCCGATGCACAGGATCGCGCCGGGGGCGGCCACCGGCGCGCCGACCCGCAGGCCCGCGACGTCGATCTCCGGCAGCGTGCCCGCCGCCGCGGCCTCACGGACCCGCTCGACGCCGTCGGAGGCGAAGAACGCCCCGTCGATGTCGACGGTCAGCCGGCTCAGGTCGAAGTGGCGGCCGTCGGCGGCGAACAGCACGGGGCGTTCGTTGCCGGGTTCGCCTACGCGCATCAGGCGCACGGTGATCTCTCCAGGTACGTGAAGGTGTCGATGGTGGAACTGCGAAGGAGGTTCAACCGACGCGGGTGAGCGCTTCGGGGCCGACCTCGTGGGCGAGCGGACGGCCCGTCAGATAGCGCTCCACCTCGTCGAGGACGATGTCGCCCTGGCGTCGGCGACACTCGACCGTACCGGCGGCCCGATGCGGCGTCAGCAGCACATTGGGCAGCGCCCGGAACGCGTGGTCCACGGGCAGCGGCTCCGCGTCGTAGACGTCCAGCGCGGCCTCGATCCGGCCGGTGCGCAACTCCGCGAGCAGGGCCCGCTCGTCGACCAGCCACGAGCGCGCGGTGTTCACCAGGCCCGCACCGTCCGCGAGCAGGGCCAACTCGCGGGCCCCGATCAGGTGCCGCGTCGCCGGCAGCGACGGGGCGTGCAGCGCGACGATGCGACTGGTGGTCAGGAGCCGGTCCAGCTCGACGAGTTCGACTCCCAGATCGGCCGCGTCGGCGGCGCTCAGGGTGGGGTCGGCGACCTGGACCCGGGCGCCGAGCGCCCGAGTCACCTCGATGTACGCGCGACCGGTCCGGGACGCGCCGACCACGCCGATCCGGGCGCCGAGCACCTCGTGCCGGGCCGGTGCGATCGAGGCCGTCTCCCACTCGCGTCCACCGCGCAACGCGTGGTCGTAACGATGGGTTTGATGCAGCAGCGCGAGGGTGAAGGCCAGCGCCACCTCGGCTACGGACCGGGCCATGCCCTGGCCGGCCTGCGTCACCCGCACCCCGCGCGCGAACGCGTCCGCGCCCACCACCGGCGTGATCGCCGCGCCGGTATGCGCCAACAGCCCGACCCGGGGCGCCGCCGCGAGCAACTCGCCGGTCAGTCGGGGCATTCCCCACGACGACACCACGACGTCGGCGATCCCGAAGGCCGCGCGCAGCGTCTCGACATCGGTGGGATCGTCCACCGGCACGAGGTCGGCCGGCGCCCGCAGCCGCTCGGCCGGCCCACCCGGACCGGCCGGGTCGGCCGCGCCGAAGAACTCCGCGCGCAGCCCGGGCGGCACGGCCAGCGCGACCACGGCGCGATCGGGCCGCACACCGGCCGGGCCCGGACTAGGCGAGCCAGGCATCGAGGTGCTCCGCCACGAACGCGTCGTCGGTCAGCCACGGATAGGCATTCGACACCCGCTCGATCTCCTCCGCCTGTCCCGGCGACAGCGCCTCCGCCGGATCCAGGCACCACGTGCCGGCCAACAGGCCCTGGCGCCGGAGCACCTCGTGCACACCCGCGATGCAGCCGCGGAAGCCGCCGCGCACGTCGAACACCGCCGAGTTCGCGTCGGTCAACTCCGGTGCCTGACCAAGCAGGTCGACCATCAATCGGTGATCGCCCGCGCGGGCGCGGCGGACCCGGTCGAGCAGCGTGACCGCGGTCGACGTCCAGACCGCCCACTGGCCGAGCAGGCCACCGGCGAACCAGCGCGGCCGGTCGCCGGCCCGATACGGGGTGAGCAGGTCGGTGATGATCGCGTCGTCGTTGCCGGTGTACAGCGCGACCTCGCCCGCCCGGTCGGCGTCGGCCACCGCGGAGAGCACGTCCGAGGTGCGGTAGCGGTCGAACGGCGCGATCTTGATCGCGGCCACACTCGGGATGTCCGCGAACGCGCGCCAGAACCCGGGGGTCAGGAACCGCCCGCCCACCGCGTCCTGGAGGTAGAACCCGATCACCGGCAGCACCTCGCCGACCGCGCGGGCCCGGTCCAGCAGCCCCTGTTCGTCCGCACCGGGTACGGCGGGGCTGAGCAGCACCGCGTCGTAGCCGAGCGACGCGGCGAGTTCGGCCTCGGCCACCGCCTGCGCGGTGTACCCACAGGCTCCGGCCACCCGTACCACCGGGCGGCCCGCCTCGCGCGCGACCGTCTCGGCGGCCAGTTCCAACACCGGCCGCAGCAGCCCGACCTCGGGCCTGCGGATCTCGAACTGCGTGGTGTGCACGCCGACCGCGATCCCGCCCGCACCGGAGCCGAGGTAGTACCGGGTCAGCGCCCGCTGCCGGCGCTCGTCGAACCGTCCCTCGGCGTCCAGCGCGAGCGGATGCGCGGGGATCACGGTGCCTTCGAGCAACAACTCGATCGGTGAGAGCGGCGATCCGGCCGAACCGGTCGCGCCGGCCGAATCGATCGAACCGGCCGGGTCGACCGGATCCACCGCGCCGATCGAACCCGGGTAATCCGTTGCGGAGTTGATCACGATGCCTCAGAACTTTCCGTCGCGGACCTGGAACTTGGTGGCCTTGCCGGACAGCGGATACCCGCGCCGGATCCAGTCCGCCTGCCAGGCCACGAGTGTGCGCAGGGGGACCTCGGGATAGCCGAACAACTCGTGGCACAGACTCGCGTCGGACAACAGCGCGCTGCCCGACTCGGCGCCGGTCACGATCGCCTCCCGACCGAACTCGGCACCGAACAGCGTCGCCAGGCGCCGTACGGACGCGGTCTCGGGACCGGTCAGGTTCACCGTGAACGGCGTCGCCGCGTGCCCGAGCGAACGCAACGCGACCTCGTTGGCGTAACCCTGCCACACCACGTTGGCCTGACCCGTCGTCACATCCACCGGCTCGCCCGCGTACACCGCCGCCGCGATGTCGGCGAGCACGCCATAGCGCAGGTCCACCGCGTAGTTGAGCCGGATGAGCGCGACCCGGGTGCCGCGCGTGGTCGCGGCGTGGGTGAACACCCGCTCGCGGCCCAGGCAGGACATCGCGTACTCGCCGACCGGCCCGACCGGGTCGCTCTCCACGCTGCCGCCGAAACCCGCGGCCACCAGCGGATACACATTGCCGGTGGAGAACGCGGCGATCCGCGCGGTCGGGTAGCGGCGCGCGATCCGGTCCGGCAGCGCGGCGTTGACCGCCCACGCGTGCTCGGGGGCGCCGGCCGAGCCGAACTTGGCGCCGACCATGAACACCACGTTGCCCGCGTCCGGCAGTTCGGCCGGGTCGCCGGTCATCAGGTCGAACGCGACGGTTCGCACACCGTCGGCCTCCAACGCCTCGGCCGCGGCGCGGTCCGACCAACGCGAGACCGCGTACACGCGCACCTCGCCGCGCCCGCCCGCGTCCAGCGCGCGGCGGGCCAACCGGCACAGGCTCGGGCCCATCTTGCCGCCCGCGCCGAGCACGACCAGGTCGCCCTCCAGATCGGCCAGGTCCGCGATCAGTGCCGCGGACGGGGTCGCGAGGAGTTCCTCCAACGCGGCCTCGCCGTCCGGGAACGCGAGCCCGGTGGGCGTGCCTTTCGCTTCGGCCACAGCTACAGCCACCTCATTCATGACGCGAGATCAGCCCTTGATTCCGGTTGCCGCCACGCCTTCGGTGACGTAGCGCTGGCCCACGAGGTAGGCCATGAAGATGGGGACGAACGCGACCACGGAACCCGCGAGGACCACGTTCAGCGGCACGTTCTGTTGTTGCAGCGAGGCGATGCCGACGGTCAGCGTGCGCATGTCCGTGCTCTGACCGACGATCAACGGCCACAGGAAGTCGTTCCAGTGCCACAGGAAGACGAACGTGCCCAGGGTGGCCAGGATCGGCTTGATCAGCGGCAGCACGATCCGGACGAAGATCTGGAACTCCGAGGCGCCGTCGATCTTGGCCGCCTCGAACAGCTCGTCCGGCAGTCCCTGGATGAACTGCCGCATCAGGAACACCGCTTGCGCGTTGGCCAGCGAGGGCAGGATCAGACCCCAGTAGGTGTCGACGCCGTTCATCTTCGCGATCAGGACGAACGTCGGGATCATCGTCACGTGGTAGGGGACCATGACCATCGACAGGAACGACCAGAACATCGCCTCGCGGCCGGGGAATCGCTTCTTGGCGAACGCGTAGCCGGCCAGCGCGGACAGCAGCAGCGTGCCGAGCACGCCGACGATCGAGTAGATGAGCGTATTGATCAGCCACTGGGGGACGTCCTGCGAACCGAGGACGTCGCTGTACGCGCTGGTGGTCAGGTTCCACGGCAGCAGGCTGCCCGGGAACTCGACCGCGCCGGAGGGCTTCAGGGACAACACGACCATCGCGTAGAACGGGAAGATCGTGGCCAGCGCGACCACGCCGAGCAGCAGGCCGCGCAGCACCTTGCCGCGCCGGGTACCGCGCATCGCGTACGGCACGGTGTCCTGCTCGCGGCGGGGACCGGAGCGGTCGCGGCGGCGCAACCGCAGGCGGGCGCGCGCCGGTTCGCTCTTCGCCGCGGCGACCGGCGGCGGCGTGATCTCGGCGACCTCGTGGGTGTCGAGGGACATGGTCACTTCTCCTTCCCGATCACCAGGCGCTGGATGATCGCCACGATGAGCGTCAGCACGAACAGGGCCAGGCCGATCGCGCTGGCGTAGCCGAGATCGAAGTACTTGAAGCCGGCGTCGTAGAGCTGGAACACCAGCGTGTAGCTGGCGTTCGCCGGGCCGCCACCGGTCATCACGTACACCGCGTCGAAGACCTGGAAGCTGGCGGTGGTCTCGATCACGGCGAGGAAGAACAGCGCGGGCTTCAGGCTCGGCGCGATGATGTAGCGGAAGCGCTGCCAGGGACCGGCGCCGTCGGTGAGCGCGGCCTCCTCCAGTTCGCGGGGCACGTTCTGCAGACTGGCCAGCAGGATCAGCATGCCGTAGCCGAACCGCGACCAGATGCCCACGATCGCCAGCGCCGGCACCACGAACACGTCGTCGGCCAGCCAGGATCCGGTGTGTCCGCCGATCCAACCCATCACCGTGGACCACGGTCCGTCGGTGGAGAAGATCCAGATGAAGACGGTGGAGGCGAGCACCAGGCTGGTGACCACCGGCAGGAAGAAGATCGAGCGGAACAGCTTCGACCCGCGGAACGCGCGCCGGGTCAGCAGCGCGAGCCCGAGCGCGGCGATGATCGTGCCGGGCACGGTGATCACCGTGTAGAGCACGGTCACCCTGAGCGAGGACCAGAAGACCGGGTCGTCCCACAGGCGGGTGAAGTTGTCCAGGCCGGTGAACTTCGGCGAGTCCATCAGCGAGTAGTCGGTGAAGCCGAGCAGCACGCCGGCGATGCTGGGGCCGAACCGGAACAGCACGAACAGCACGAAGGCGGGCAGGACGAACAGCAGCCCGATTCGGGCCTCGCGGCGGGCGTGCGGCCCGCGTCGGCGGAGCCTGCGGGGTTGTTCCGCGACTGCGGCCACGGGGACCTCCTTGGGCTGAGGAACGGATGAGGGAACGGATGGGAGCGGATGGGAGCGGATCCAGCTCGGATGGCGGGAGGGAACAGGCGCGGGTGAAGGGGTGGGCGGCCCGGACGCGGGGCCGGGCCGCCCGGCCGGGGTCAGCGCGCGAGCAGCGCGTTCGCCGCCTTGGCCGCGTCGTTGAGCGCGTCCTTGGGGCTCTTGTTGCCGATCAGCGCGGCCTGGATCTCCGGCGCGAGCACGCCCATCACGTCCCGCGACTTCTCCTTGAGCGGGCCGGCGCTCATCACGTCGAGCGTCTTGGCCACGTCGGCCTGGAGCTTGTCCCCGGGGTAGGGATCGGCGGCCGAGGTGCGGGCCGGGAAGTAGCCGTTGGACTTGACCAGCGCGAGGCTGTTCTCCGGCTTGGCGACGAAGGAGATCCACTTGCCGGCGGCGTCCTTGTTGGCGCCCTTGAGCATCGCGAACGAGCCGACCGTGCCGTACCCGGCGGACTTGACGTCCTTGAGCGGCGGCAGCACGACCGTGTTCTCCTTGCCCCAGAACTTCTCCACGTCGGCCGGGGTGTTCTGCCACGTGCAGGCGACCTTGCCCTTGGCCACCGGGGTCTGCTCCAGCTTGGGCGTGGTGGTGACCTGGTCCTTGTCCGTATAGCCCTTGTCCACCAGGGTCTTGAGGAAGCTCAGCGCCTTGACGCCGGCCTCGGAGTTGAACGCGACCGACTTGCCGTCGGCGGCGAACACGTCACCGCCCGCCTGCCACAACATCGGGTACCAGGTCAGGTTCAGCGTCTGCTGGGTGTCGCCGCTGTAGCTGGTCGCCTGGTAGCCCTTGTCCTTGAGCTTCGGCGCCAGGTTGAGCAGGTCGTCCCAGGTGGCCGGGTAGTTCGTCTCGCCGACCGCGGCGAACACCCGCTTGTCGCAGATCAGCGGGTTGGCGCTGGTCAGCAGCGGGGTCGCCATCGGCTTGCCCTCCACGCTCACCGAATCCAGCGCGGCCTTGCGGTAGTCGGCCTTGTCGGCGGCGGGCATGTACTCGTCCGCGGGCACCAGGCTGCGCTGGTACTTGGGCAGTTGGTCGGGCACCAGGTAGACCACGTCCGGGCCCTTGTTCGCGGCGATCGCGGTGGCCAGCGCGGTGTCGCGGTTGGCCCACGGGTAGGTCTCGACCTTGACCTTGTAGCCGGGGTTGGCCTTGCTGAACGCGTCGCTGAGGCCGGCCCAGTACTCCTTGTTCTTCGCCTCGTCGGCGATCACCGGGTACATCCAGGTGGTGATCGACTTGCCGCCCGAGCCGGGGCCGGAGGAGCCGCCGCACGCGGCGAGGCTCACGGTGAGGGCGGTGGCGAGCACCGGGAGGGCGATCGCGCGGACGGTACGCGGACGGATGCTTCTTCTCATGGGGGTCGCGTCTCCTGACAGCGGGGTTTGACGGGGTGTCAGTTCAAGGACCGAGGCGGTGGCCCGACCGCTCGCCCCCCGCCGGGAGGCGGCGGGGGCGGGACGGCTCGAGCGGCCGGACCGGCTCGGGGGTTGCTCAACCGAACGGGGCGTCGCTCAACTCGCGGGTACGGTCTCGGTGTTGCCGCCGTGTCGGGAGCGTTCGACGGCGAACGCGGCGAGGTGGCTGCCGAGCGAGTCGACGCCGTTGGAACGGATGTGGGCGTGGTCGCCGGTGGCCAGCGCGGTGACGAACGCGTCGATCAGCGCGGTGTCGCCGCCGCCGTGTCCGTCCGCCGCGTTCGACCCGGAGGCTCCCGCGTCGTGGGTGACCACCCGGTCGTCGGCGAAGGTGTGCACGGTGACCTGCTCGCCGTCGCCGCGCAACCAGCCGTGGCTGCCGAAGATCCGCACCTGGCGGTGCGTCTGCTCGGTGAACGCGGTCATCGTGAAGGTCGCGGTGATCCCGCCGGACAACTGCATCGCCACCACCTGGTGGTCCACCACGTCGTTGTCGCAGTGGTAGACGCAGCGCCCGTACGGGCCTTCGCGCAGCGCCCGGACCAACTCGGCCTGATCCCGCGGCCCGTGCGCGGCGTCGGTGACGTGGTTGATCGGCCACGCGTCGCCGGTCTTGCGCAGCGCCGGGAAGTAGAGCTTGGGCCCCGAGTACGGGCAGTCGGGTTCGACCGCGCAGTCCAGGCAGTTGCGGGCCGATCCGGCCGGAGCGTTCTCCGGCTTGAAGTGCGCGAGCCCGCCGAAGCTTGCCACCGTCTCGATCCGGGAGCCGGTGACGTACCCGATCCAGTCCAGGTCGTGCGAGGACTTGGCCAGGATCATCGGCGAGGAGTCCGCCTCCCGGCTCCACGGGCCGCGCACGTACGAGTGCGCGTAGTGCCACCAGCCGACCGGCTCCAGCAGGTCCAGGCTCACGATCGAGCCGAGCACACCGGAGTCCAGGACGCCCTTCACCAAGTCGGTGTAGGGCGTGTAGCGCAGCACGTGGCACACCGCGAACGGGACGCCGGCCGCGGCGACACCCTCGATGATCCGCCGGCAGTCCGCCTCGGTGGCGGCCATCGGCTTCTCGGTGAGGATCGCGTAGCCGGCCCCGGCCAGTGCCAGGATCGGCTCCACGTGTTCGCGGTCCTGGGTGGCCACGATCACCGCGTCCGCGATCCGTTCCCCGAGCAGTGCACGCCAGTCCTCGAACTGCACGCTCGCGCCTGAGGCTTCCCGGGCGGAGGCGCGCGGGTCGGCCACCGCGACCAGTTCGGCGCGGTCGGGGTGCCGATGGATCCAATCGGTGTAGGTCAGGCCTCGGTTGCCCGCACCGACCAGGGCGACCCGTACGGGTCGGTCGGTGATGGCCGGTCGGCCGGTGTTCATGGTCGAACTGGGGGAGGTCATGGTGCTTCCCGTGGTGCGAGGGTGTTGCGGATACGACGGTGGCCGCGCGTACGAGCGTGCCGCGGGCCCGGGTGACGGCGGGTCAGAGGAGCTGGTTGCCGGCGGTGTGCGCGACGCGCGGGCCCTCGTCGGGCAGTGCGGTACGCGTGACGCCGTCCTCGACGCAGCCGCCGTGCAGCAGCGCGCTGTTGCCGCCGAAGGCCGCGCCGGCGAGTTCGAGCCGACCGCCGGTGAACGTGCTGCCCGCCGCGCGATAGCGGTTGGGTCCGTCGGTGACCAGCACGTGTGCGGTGGCCGGGTCGGCGGCGGTGGACACGCAGCCGTCCAACTGCCAGGAGACGGTGCGGGCACCGCCGGTGCGCGACAGCAGCGCGCGGGTCGCGTTGGTGCCGCCGAGCCGGGTCCGCGCCAGCGCCACACTCTGGTCTCCGGTGCCCGCGAACCGCAGGCCGCTGTCCCGCAGTTCGCCGCCGGACACGCTCAGCGCGGGGCCGGTCACCGTGGTCGGCGCGGCGGTCGGCGTGCCCACCAGCGTGCAGTCGGTGAGCACGAGCCGCCCGGCGTTCTTCAGGCTCGCGTTGTCCAGGCCCTTGAGGGTGACCCGGTGCAGGTGCAGTTCGCCGCTCACATTGGCCTGGGTGATCTCGGCGTCCTTGCCGAGCGTGAACGTCGAGTCGGCGATCACGTTGGCGCGCTGCGAACGGTTGGACGCCTGCGACACGATCAGCGGCCCGGAGGCGGTGCAGCCGCGGATCTGCACGCCGTCGGCGTTGACCCACAGCATCCCGGAGCCGGCCAGCGCCGGCTTGCCGATCACCTGCATGTCCTCCAGGGTCAGGTCGGTGATCTTGACCCGGGCCACGAACCACGAGCACACGTGCTTGCGCACGGTGATGCGCTTGGCCACCGAGCCCCACGCGGCACCGGAGTTGGCGAAGGTCATCAGACCCGAGTTGCCGGTGTAGACGAGGTCGTGCTCGAACTGACCGTGCGTCACGAACGGGCCCTGGTCGTCGCCGTCGCCGTGACAGTTGGTCACGTAGCAGTAAGCGGACGCGGTCAGGTCGTTGAGGTGCCGGCTGTTCGCGACGTGGCAGTCCTCGACGTGCCCGTACAGGCAGTAGATCTGCTGGGTGAGGTAGCCCGCGCCGCCCCACGTGACGCTGGCCGGGTTCTTCAGCGAGCACGCCCGGGTGCGGTAGTGGGTGCACCAGCGGCGCATCACCACCGGCCAGAACGTGCCGACCGCGTCCACGTGTTCGACGTCGCAGTGGATCGTGTACTCGTAGGCGATCGGGTGCGACCCGGTGTACTGGTCGCCGTCCTGGATGCCCTGGAAGACCATGTTGCGCACGTGCGCGCGGTCCACCGGCTCGATCCGGGTCCAGGTGAAGGTACGGCCGGCGGCGAGGTCCCAGCCGATCTTGTAGCCGACCCGGATGTGCGTCGCGTCCACGAGCTGGGTGATCTCGACCAGGCGCTGCACCTCCTGCTCGTACTTGCCCTTGCCCGGCTCCGGGTCGATGGTGACCGCCCACCAGTCGCCGACCTTGAAGGCCGCGCTGTCCGGTACCTCGAAGACGTCCGCCAGGTCGGGCATCGGCTGGGACAGCTTGGCCTTGACCACCGTGTCGGTGACCTTGCCCTTGAAGTACAGGACCGCGCCGAACGGGTTGTCGTGGGTGTTCTTCTCGATGCCGGTGGTGCGGACGGTGTGTCCGCCGAAGTCCAGGACGATCCGGGAGCGGCCGAAGGTGTGCCGCTTGACGAAGAGCAGGTCGGTGTGGGCCTCGATCCGGTGGATGTACGGATCGTCGACCATCGCGTCCAGCGCGGCGTCGGCGGGGACCTTGTCGTCCAGGATGCCGAACCGGCGGAAGTCCATCACCCCGTCGTGCACCTGGATCCACCGACCCTCCCGCTTGGGCGAGGGGTTGGCCAATACGGTCCCGCCGTTGACCGGCAGGCTCGCGCGCGGGTCCCAGCGCACCACCATGCCGCCGCCGTCGCCCGCGGCGTGATACCCGGCCACCACCACGATGGTGTTCGGGGCCAGTCGGCGAGTCTCCAGGCGCAGCAATGCGGCGACGGTGGCGACACCGGTGGGGACGTTGCCGTCCTCGTGTCGATCGTCGGAGGACGAGGACGCCGACGAGGCGGCGGCGGCCGTACCCGTCGCGGCGGTGCCGGCCAGGAGCAGGCCGCCCAGGCCGCCCGCGGCGAGCAGACGGCGGCGGGAGGACGCGGGCGCGCCGGACGGGGTCGTGGCGGCGGTGGAAGTTTCGGGGGACGTGCTCATCGGGACCTCGGCCTTCGGCGGCAGGGGGGTGAGGACGCTTCCCGTGACACGTGCCGATGCGGCGTTCCCAACGGGTGGGAAACGCGCGGCGGATGGCTTGGGGTGGGCCGCCCGGGTCCGGTGACGGACCGTCGACCCCAGGGCCGGAAACCGGGCACGATTCGTGGCAGCGAACGTGCGGGCCCTGATGAGTCAAGGAACGTAGACCCGCCCGACGTTCCTGGTCAAGACCTCGTGGCGGACTTTCATCGTCCGTGATCGGGGGAACACGATGGGGTCGCAACGTATTGTCCCGTTGCGACCCCGTCGGTCCGATTGTTCACCGGCACATCTCAGCCGGCGTCCACCTCGCCCTCGCCACTCTCCGTGCTGCCCAACTCGCGGCTGACCCGCAGCGCGCCGGCCCGCACCTGGCGGCCGAGTTCCTGGAATCGCCAGCCCGGCAGGTCGAGCTTGAGGCCGGTGATGCTGATCGCGCCCACGCACAGGTCCCGGTGGTCGCGGACCGGGCTGCCGATGCAGAAGATCCCGTCCGCGTCCTCCTCGTCGTCCAGCGCGTAGCCGGTCTGCCGGATGTCGCGCAGGTGTGCGAGCAGGGTCGCGGTGTCGGTGATCGTGTGCGACGTGCGCCGGGGCAGGCCCGAGCGCTCGATCACCGCGCGCGCCTCGGCCTCGGGCAGCGCGGAGAGGATGGCCTTGCCCAGCCCGGTGCAGTGCGGCAGTTCGCGCACCCCCATGCGCAGGTCCAGGCGTACCCGCTGCTCTATCCCGACCTGGTCCACGACCACCGCGAGCCCGCCCTCGGGCACCGCGAAGCGCGCGGCCATGCCGGTCTCCCTGGTCAGTTCGGCCAGCACCGGCCGGGCCACATCGCGCAGGGACACCTGCGACTGGGCCCGATCGCCGAGCCGGGCCAGGCCCATCCCGAGCCGGTAGCGCCGATTCATCCCTTCCCCGTCGTCCGAGACCAGGCCGTATCCGCGCAGGGTCTGGAGCAGTCCGAAGGTGGCGCTCTTGGAGATCCCGCAGGCCTGACCGACCTCGGTGACGCTCATGCCGTCCCCCGGACCACGTGTGGAGAGCACCTCGAGGATGTCCGCGGCCCGGGCGACGGACTTCACCCAGTACTTCGACTCCTCGACATTCTCGTTAACGCTGTTCGACATAGCAGAACACTTTACCGGTCCGGACCCCTTGACTGCCCCGTACATCCAAATGTAGGGTCTGGAACTGTTCGGTCCTGCCGAACAGTGTTCAGAAAACACGGTGTAGAGCAAGCGCAGCACCTGCGACGCGTGCCGAAGGCGGATGGCGCCGGTGATCCAAGGCCTGGCAGGGCCGCGGATCCGAACGGTCACGAACGACGCAAGGAGCCCACCGATGAGTGTCGGCACAGCCGCCACCGACTCCCTTCCCGCCCGAGCCCTTCGGGTCATCCCGGGCGGGGTGAACAGCGGTCAGCGCCGGATCCCGGGCCTGACCGAGCTGGTCGTCACCAACACCAGCGGCGCGAACTTCACCGATGCCGAGGGTCGCGTCTTCACCGACTACCACTCCGCGTTCGGCCCGCCGCTGCTCGGCCACAACGACCCGGACGTGCGGCGCGCGGTGCACGAGGCGGCGGGCCGCCTGGACCTGACCGGCGTGGCCGTCACCGAGGGCGAGATCACTCTCGCCGAAACCCTGGTCGAACTGGTCCCCTCGGTGGAGAAGGTGCTGCTCACCAGCACCGGCAGCGAGGCCACCTTTCACGCGCTGCGGGTCGCCCGCGCGGTCACCGGCCGCCGCCTGGTCGTCAAGTTCCAGGGCTGCTACCACGGTTGGCACGACTCGGTGAGCCTGAACGTGATCTCCTCGCCCGACGCGGTCGGCGCACACGACCCGATCTCGACCGGCATCCTGCCCGAGGTGCTCGAGGCCACCCTGGTCCTGCCGTTCAACGACCCGGCCGCGGTGCGCACCGCGTTCGCCGAGCACGGCGCGGACATCGCCGCGGTGATCCTGGAGCCGATCCCGCACAACGTCGGCTGCCTGCTGCCCGACCCCGAGTTCCTCACCACGCTGCGCGAACAGTGCACCGCGCACGGCTCGGTGCTGGTCTTCGACGAGGTCATCACCGGCTTCCGGCACGACCTCGGCGGCTACCAGAAGATCGCCGGCGTCACCCCGGACCTCACCACCTTCGGCAAGGCCATCGCCAACGGCGCCCCGGTCGGCGCGCTCGGCGGCCGGGCCGACCTGATGGACCAGTTCAGCACCCTCCCCGGCGCTCCCGCGTTCTTCGCCGGCACCTACAACGGCCACCCGTGGGTGGTCGCCGCCGCCCTGGAGACGCTGCGCAAGCTGCGCGAGGAGCCGGTACACGAGCACGTGTTCCGCCTCGGCGAACGGGTTCGTACCGGCCTGGGCGAGATGTACACCCGGCTGGGCATCCCGGCCGTGGTCACCGGCTACGGCTCGGTGTTCGTCACCTACTTCATGTCCGGCGGCGTCCCGCGCAGCTACGACGACCTGCTCGCCAACGACGCCGGCCTGTTCATCGGCTACCGTCGCCGGCTGCTGGAGCACGGCGTGTTCGAGCTGCCGCTGAACCTCAAGCGCAGCCACATCTCGTACGCGCACACCGACGCGGACGTCGACCACCTGATCGCCGCGACCGAACTCGCCGTGCAGGACGCGATCAAGGACGGCGGAATCGGCGAGTTGGCCGGCACGTCCACAATGGGCGGCGCGATCGAAGGGACGGCACGCTGATGTTGGTCGTCGACCGCACCCGACCCACCGGCCCGGCCGGCCGGATCACCCACGTCGAGACGCTGCTCCTGGGCACCGCATGGCGCGACTTCGGCTACGTGCGCGTGCACACCGACCAGGGCCTGTCCGGCGTCGGCGAGATCACCCACCCCTACCGGGTCGCCGAAACGGCCGCGCTGGCCCAGGCGCTGGCGAACCGGCACCTGATCGGCGCCGACCCGTTCGATACCGAGGAACTGTGGCTGCGGCTGTACCAGGGCGACTTCCTGCGCGGCGGAGACGTCGGCGGGATCGCGCTGTCCGGCTTCGACCAGGCCATGCACGACCTGATGGGCAAGGCGCTGGGTGTCCCGGTGTACCGGCTCACCGGCGGCGCCTGCCGCGATCGGGTCCGGGTGTACGCCAACGGTTGGTACAACGGCGAGCGCGAACCCGACGTATTCGCGGCCAAGGCCAAGGAGACCGTGGCCAAGGGCTACTCGGCGCTCAAGTTCGACCCGTTCGGGGCCGGCCTGCACGAGCTCTCGCGGGCCGAACTGCGGCAGTCGGTCGAGCTCGTCGGCGCGGTTCGCGAGGCGATCGGGCCGGATGTGGACCTGTTCATCGAGGGCCACGCGCGATTCGCGATGACCACCGCGTCCGCGCTGCTGCGGGCCCTGGAACCGTTCGACATCGGCTGGCTCGAGGAGCCGATGCCGTGGACGCACATCGAGCGCTACGCGGAACTGCGCGCCCGCGCGCCGTTCCCGATCTCCGGCGGCGAACACTTCCACAACCGCTACGAGTACAAGCAGTTGTTCGCCACGAACGCGGTGGACATCATCCAGCCCGACCTGTCCATGGCGGGCGGACTCACCGAGGTGCGCAAGATCGCCGCGATCGCCGACACGCACGGCGTCATGGTCGCCCCGCACAACTCCAACTCGCCGCTGTGCACCACGGTTTCCGTGCACGCCTCGCTCGGGATTACCAACTTCAAGATCCTGGAGACCTTCGACGGTCTGCTGGAGCCGTTCGTCTTCGACGCGGTCCGTGGCACGTTGCCGGTGACCGCCGACGGGCACGTGGAGATTCCGACCGCTCCGGGCTTCGGCGTCGAGCTGGACGACGACGTGTTCGCCGAACACCCGCCCACCCACCGCTTCTGGAACATGTTCTCGGACGGCTGGGAGAAGAGGAACCGCACATGAGCGCCGGCCGCTCGGGCATCGTCGACGTGCACTCCCATCTGTTCCGCCAGTGTTGCGACTTCGACGACGTGTTCAAGGCCGACTCGGCCCGCGCGCACGACGGTGAGGTCGACCTGACCGTGCGCTGGGCCGACTACGCGGCATCCAGCCCGGCGGACACCCGGACCGTCGTGGTCGGCGGCAAGGCCCGGCGCAGCGGCCTGTGGGTCGAGGACAAGGCGGTCGCCGAATACGTGGCCGAGCAGCCCGATCGGCTGATCGGCTACCTGTCGATCGACCCGACCCAGACCGGCTGGCAGGACGAACTGCGATTCGGTCACCAGGAGTTGGGCCTGCGTGGGATCAAGCTGATGCCGATGTACGCGGGCTTCGACCCGGGGGATCCGCAATACGACCCGCTGTTCGCCTACGCCGAGAGCAACGGCCTGCCGATCCTGGTGCACACCGGGACCACGTTCGTCTCGGCGGCGCCGATCGCCTACGCGCAACCCCGGTTGCTGGATCCGGTCGCGATCCGCCATCCCGAACTGCGGATGGTGCTCGCGCACCTGGGTCATCCGTTCGAGGGCGAGTGCATCGCGGTGATCCGCAAGCACCCGCACCTGTACGCGGACGTCAGCGCACTGCACTACCGCCCGTTCCAGCTTTGGCACAGCCTGCGGCTGGCCCAGGACTACGGCGTGCTGCACAAGCTGCTGTTCGGCAGCGACTACCCGTTCACCACGGTGGACGCGTCGGTGGCGGGTCTGCGTGCGGTGGCCGCCGTGCCGGGCATCCCCGGTCTGCCACCGCTGGATCGAGACGCGGTCGAGCAGCTGATCTTCCGCGACGCGCTGCCCCTGCTGGGGCTGTCGTGACCGGCACCTCGGCACCCGGCGGGCCGGGCGTCGCGCCGATCGGCGGATCCGGCGCGAGCTTCGCGCTCACCGATCGCACCGCCCTGGTCACCGGCGCCGCCGGTGGCCTGGGCCGGGCGTTCGCGGTCGCCCTGGCGGCGGCCGGCGCCGACGTCGTGCTCACCGACCGACCGGGCGTGGACCTCACCGAGACGAGCGCCCTGGTCGAGGCCCGCGGCCGGACCGCCCGAATCCGGCCGTTCGACCTGGCCGACACCGCCGGGTTGGCCGGCTATGTGGACGAACTGCGGGCCGAGGTCGGCCCGTTGCACATCCTGGTCAACAACGCCGGCACCGCGGCCCTGGAGCGGTTCAACGAGATCACCGTGGCGAGTTGGCGCCGGGTGCTCGCGGTGAACCTGGACGCGGTCTTCTTCCTGTCCCAACGCGTCGCCGAGCACATGATCGCGGACCGCGTGCCGGGCCGGATCATCGCGGTGACCTCGAAGAACGCGCATGTGGCCGAGGCCGGTCTGGCCCACTACAACGCCTCCAAGGCGGGTGTGGACCTGCTGGTGCAAAGCCTCGCGGTGGAACTGGCGCCGCACAGGATCACCGTCAACGCGGTGGCCCCGGGCATGGTCGAGACGCCCATCGACGGCGATTTCCCGCTCGATCGCGAGCCGTTCGAGGCCGCCTACCGCGAACGCATCCCGCTCGGGCGGTACGCCACGCCCGACGAGTGCGCGGGCGCCGCGGTCTTCCTCGCCTCCCCCGCCGCGTCCTACGTGACCGGCACCCGGATCGTGGTGGACGGCGGTGTGCTCGCCGACCAGATGCCCCGGATGCGCCACATGCCGCCGTACCGCAACTCGCTCTGACTCACCGGCGCGCCGGGCCGGCCCCGCACCGGGGTCCGGCTCCGGACGCCCCGCATCCCCTTCGTGCACGGATCGAGAAAGTGAGCGGGACCCATGTCCTCACTCGGTTCTTCCCCTTCGTCGTCCCGCCGCCGCCTGTTGGCCGCGGGTGGATTGGGCGGGCTGCTGCTCGCCGGCACGGCGGCCGCGGGTACCGCCTCGGCCTCCCCCGACGACGACCGCGACGGCGGGCGGCGCGAACCCTCCGGCAGTGTGCCGACGATCGCCGCCCTCTTGGACCTGGAAACCCGCCGTCTGCCCGCCGACACGATGGTCTCGGTGGCGGGCTATCACGCGGCGGGCGACGGCGGCGGCATGGTGGTGCGCTGGGACCCGCGCTCGAAACTGCCCGCCAACGGCGGCACGGTGCACACGATCGGCTCGCCCAAGCGAGAGGGTCGGTGGATCCAGGTGCACGACGGGGTGATGGACTTCCGCCGGTTCGGCATCCTGGACGACAAGGTCCCCGCCGACGCCGCGCTGGACGCGATGGTCGACGATCCGTACATCCACCGGATCGAGGCCCACACCGACCTGCTCTTCGTCAAGCGGCACACCTTCGGCCGCTCCCGGATCGTCCTGGACTTCGGCGGACACACCGTCCGCACCACCGGCATCGAGAAGAACACCCACGACAACCCGTTCGGCGCGGTCCTGTACTTCAAGGGCAAGGTCACCGACACGGTGGTCGCGTACCCGCTGGCCGAGACCGTCATCGAACTCACCGACGCCTTCCCGGTGCCGGACTCCGGCAGGTTCAAGGTCGGCGAGTGGTGGACCGTGGAGATCGACCCGATCGCGGGCGGCGGCACCTATGAGCGCGAGTTGCAGAAGCTGGTCGAGATCACGCAGATCGTCGACGGCAAGCACATCCGGGTGGACTACCTCAACGGCTGGGAACTGGCCGCCGGACGCCGCATCACCTGGACCCGAATCGAACCGGTCCGGCGCGCCGACGTCCGCAACATGGTGTTCCTCGGCGCCGGCCCCGCCGACGACGAATACACCGGCTCGCACCCGATCGCCTACGAATACGCGGTGCGCTGCGACGTGATCGGGATCGAGGCCACCGGGTCGTTCTGGCCGGTGATCATGCGCCGTTGGTGCACCCACTTCCACACCGCGCGCTCCTCGCTGAAGAACCCGCCGACGGTGATGTACGGCGGCGCGGGCTACCTGACCCAGCAGATCTACTGCCTGTACGGCCGGGTCGAGGACTGCGTCTCCAGCAACGCCCGACACCTGAACGACCTGACCGCGTCCGCCTACTGTCACGTGGTCAACTGCCACGGCGACGGCGACGACCAGGGCGGCAACCCGTTCACCACGCACGGGCAGTACGAGCACGACCTGCTCTTCGAGGGCAACTCGGGACTGATGGACATCGCCAACTCCGGCGCCCTGTGGGGGACTTCAGCGAAGCGCATCACCGTGCGCGACCACGTGTGCTCGTGGTTCGTCGCGGGCACGAAGATCACCGACCTGACCCTGGAGAACGTCCGGGTGATCCCCCGACCGACGTTCGACTCGGGCGGCACCCTCCAGGTCAACGCGGACGGCGTACAACTGCGCGGCTGCGTCGCGCACACCTTCGCGATCGGCCGGCGCTCGGCCCGCTCCACCCGGCCGAACGTGATCGAGGGCTGCACGTTCCACCTGCCCGCGAAGCAGGTGCTGGTGCAGACGCCGGTGACCAACACCGTGCACTTTCGGGACTGCACGTTCACCGGCGTGGACGGCGCGATCCTGCGCGGTTCGGGCGAGGTCGACTTCGACGGGTGCACGATCGTCGGGGCCTCGCCCGCGGCCGCGCCGCTGGAGGTGGGCGCGGCCGTGCTGCGGCTGACCGCGAGCACGCTGACCGACACCGGCGTAGTGCTCTCCGCGGTCCGCGACCAGAGCGTGCACGTGAGCGCCGGCACCCGGATGACCGGCGGCAACGGCTCCGGTGCACTGCTGTCCCGAGCCGCCGGAACGGGCGTCGCACGCTGGCGGTTGCACGACGCGGAGTCCACCACCGACGGCGCCCACGTGCGGCTGGAATCCGGGATCAACCACTGGGTGGCCACCGGGACCCGGTTCACCGGCGGCCGGCTGGAACTGCGCCCGCAGGCGTTCGCCGGCGCGTCCTCGGCGCTGCACACCACGTGCGTCGAGGACGGCGTCACCCGGACCGCGCTGCCCACGGACGGCCCGCGGGTGGTCACCACCGGGAACCTGGCGATCTGAGATGGAACCGCGCACCACCACCTCGGCCGACGATCCGGCGCTGCGCGCCCTGTGGGCGGTGGCCTTCCCGGACGCACCCGGCCTGCCCGCGCTGCACGCACACGACCCGGGCCGGCACGAGCGCACCCTGGTCGTCGCCGCCGACGACGGCGCGATCGACGCCGCCCTGCACTGGCAGCCCCGCCCGATCCGCGACGCGGCGGGCGGGGTCGAGACGGTCGGTTGTGTGGGCAGCGTCGCCAGTGCGCCCCGGGCCCGCGGCCGAGGGCTGATCCGCCGACTGCTCGCGGTGGCGATCGACGACATGACCCGATACGGCTGCGCGTGGTCGCTGATGTTCAGCGGCACGCCCGGCGTTTACACGGGATCCGGCTGGGAGACCTTCCCGACGCCGTATCTGCGCGGTGTGGCCGGCCCCGAGGCGGCGTGGGGCGATCGCCGGGTGCGCCGGGCGCGGCCCGCCGACCTGCCCCGGATGATCACGACGCACGCCGCCTCGAACGCGAACCGGCCGCTGAGCACGGTGCGTTCGCCGGCCGACTGGGCCCACCGCTTCCCGCACTGGTACGCGTCGCCCGCCCGGGTGTTGGCCACCGAGCAGGGCGACTACGCGGTGATCCGCCCGGACACCGGCGAGGTGCTCGAACTCGCCCTTGGCCCGGGCCGTCCGTACGCACTGCCCGCGCTGTTGCGCGAGGCGCTGTACGAACTCGGCGGCCCGGGCACGGTGGTGACGTTGCGGGTACCGATCGACGCGGCGCTCACCCGGGCGATCGGCGCCGTGTTGACCGACGTGAGCACCGGCCACACCGACTTCGGTCTGGCCCGGCCGATCCGAAACGACCGGGCGCGGGTACGCGCCACGGTCACCGCCCCCGGTGCCACGCACTGGCTGGGGGACGCGTTCTGATGCATCGTCAGGACGCCCGCACACCGCCCGGCTCGGCGAGGAATCACCCCGTGCCGCCGAGCCGGGTGCCGGTTCTGGTCGGCGGTGACACCACCGTGGTGTGCACCGCCGATCCGGACACCGGTGCGCTGGTGGAGACCGGCCCACCGGTGCCGGTGCGCACCGCGTACGCGGCCGCCCACCCGCGCCTGGACCTGGTCTACGGCGTGGACGAGGCGCTCGACGGCACGGTCACCGTGCTCGAGCCGAGCCGGCACCCCCGACTCCGGCAACGGGTCTCCGCACGCGGCTCGATCCCGTGCCACGTCGCGGTGTCCCCCGCCGGCGGGCACCTGCTGGTCGCCAACTACGGCACCGGCGATCTGCTCGTCCACCGCCTCGACACGCACGGCGCGATCGCCGAGGTGACCGAGCAGATCGCGCTCCCGGGCCCGGGTTCGCGGGCGCACCCGGAACGGCAATCCGCCGCGCACCCGCACCAGATCGTGTTCGAGGACCGGGACACGCTCACCGTCGTCGACCTCGGCGGCGACGTCCTGCTCACCTACCACCTGAGCGCGGGCCGGCTGCGGCTGCGCTCCACCCACCGCGTCCCGACCGGCACCGGGCCGCGCCACCTGAGCGGCCGTTGGCTGCTCGGCGAACTCGACCCGGCGATCCTGGCCCTGCCCGACCTGACCCGCCATCCGCTCGCCGCGCCGGGCCTGCCCTCGGCCATCGTCGCCGCGCCCGACGGCGCGCACGTGTACGCGGCCAACCGGGGCCCGGGCACGATCACCACTTTGGCCACAACCGCCCCGCACACGATGTCCGACCTCCCCGCCGGTGGCGGCGCCCCGCAGGATCTGGCCTTCGTCGAAGACGTGCTCTACGCGGCCCTGCCCGACGCGGACGCGGTCGCCGCGTTCCGGTGGACCCCCGGCACCGGCGCGCTGAGCCCGCTGGGCATGGCGCTGCGCACCCCCGATCCACGCTGCCTGCTGCCGCTACGCCGGCCGTGACCGCCGACCGGCCCGCCCGGGACCCGCATTCCGGCGCTCGAAAGGGCCCGGATGGCTCGGAGTGCTCGGATGACCCGGCCTGCCCGGCCCGCCCGACCGAGTCGCCCGCCCGAGTCGCCCGCCGCCACCCCGCCCCGCCCCGTCAGGCCGAGCGGAAGACCTCACTCACGCTGGTGAAGCTGTCCTTCGCGTGCCCGGCCTCGACCGCCCGCCGGAAGATCTCCTGGACCGCGCTCGGCAACGTCGCGTCCACCCCCGACTGGAGCGTCGTGTGCACGACGTGCTCGATGCTCGCCAAGCCCATCGCCAGGTTGTCCACGTCGCCACTGTGGTCCCCGACGTCCAGACGCGGCGTGTAGAAGGCGAGGAAGTCCGGAACCGACGCGGCCGTCGCCGACGCGTGCGGCAGGAACTCGGCGGCCGAGATGCCGTTCGCCCGCGCCACCGTCAGCGCGTGCAGGGCCGCGGTCATCGAGGTCCAGAAGATGTCCATCTGAAGCTGGTACAGGAGCGCGGCAAGGCCGGGGTCCGCGCCTCGGTAGTCGGTCCCGGTCAGCACGGCCAGGGTCTCCTGGTGTGCGGCGAACACGTCGGCCGGGCCGCTGTAGAACGTCGACATCTCGGGCGAGCCGATGCCCGACGGCGACGACTGCACCCCACCGGTCAGATGCCGGGCGCCGTGCCCCGCCGCCCACTCGGCCGCCGCCCTGGCCCGCGCGGGGGTGTCCGAACTGAGGTTGACCAGCACCCGACCCGCCAGCGCCGCCGCGGCCGGTTCCAGGATCGCGTGGACCGCGTCGTAGTCCGTCAGGCTCAACACCACCAGCTCATTCGCCGCCAACGCGGCCTCGATCGTGGCGGCCCGCGACGCTCCCTCTGCCACCAGCGCGTCCGCCTTGCTCGCGGTCCGGTTCCATACGGTCACCGGATGACCGGCGGCCAGGAATGCGCGGGTCATCGCCTGCCCCATCGGGCCGAGACCGATGACCGTGACCGGCTGCTTGTCGACCGCCTGCTTGTCGACCGCTTGCTTGTCGCCCATGAGTACTCCAAAGATCTCGCAATGGTGGACTAGAACGAACGCTCTATCCAGTCCCAGGAACGTAGCACACACTAGAGCGAACGCTCTATCCACTCTGGAGCGAACGCTCTATCCGATAAACTCGCCGCGTGAAGACCAAGGCGCAGCAGCACGAGTCGGCCGCCCCCGCCGCCGGGACGACCCCGCTCGGCACCCGCGAACGCATCGTCCGCACGGCTTCGCGGCTGATGCAGCGACAGGGCTACGACGGCACCGGGATCAAGCAGATCTCCACCGAGGCCGGCGCCACGCTCGGCTCGATGTACCACTTCTTCCCGGGCGGCAAGCAGGAGTTGGCGGTCGCCGCGATCCGGCACGGGGACGGCGAGTTCGCCGACGTCCTGCGCGACGTGCTGGCCGCCGAGCCGGACCCGGGCGCGGCGATCCGCGAGCTCACCCGCAGTCTTGCCGAGGGGCTGCGCGCGTCCGACTGGGTCGATGGCTGCCCGGTCACCGCGACCGCGCTCGGCACCGCGACCGGCGCGCCCGACATCCAGTCCGCCGCGGCCGAGGCGTTCGCACACTGGCGGGAGCTGGTGCGGGTGCGGCTGGTCGAGGTCGGCTTCGCCGAGACGGACGCCGAGGGCCTCGCGCAGACCGTGATCAGCACCCTGGAGGGCGCCGAACTGGCCGCGCAGGTCAGCCGGAGCGAGCAGCCGCTGCTGCTGGCCGGCGTCCACCTGACCCGGCTGATCGACACCTACGAGCGCGGCACCGCGCCGGCCGGCTGAGCGCACGAGCGGGCGATCCGAGAGCGGGACCGGGCGGCGGCCACGAACCCGGCCGAGTGCGAGTCAGCGCCCCTCGCCCGCCCGCACCACGCCGTTCTCGTACGCGAACACCGCCGCCTGGGTGCGATCGCGCAGGTTCAGCTTGGCCAGCAGCCGGCTCACGTGCGTCTTGACCGTCTGTTCGCTCACCACCAGCCGCGCGGCGATCTCGGCATTGGACAACCCCTGCGCGATCAGCGCGAGCACCTCGGTCTCCCGCTCGGTGAGCCGCTCGACCCGGCCGCGCGGTCCGGCGTCGGGCGGGCCGAGTCGGGCGAACTCGGCGATCAGCCGGCGCGTCACGGTCGGCGCGAGCAGCGCCTCGCCGTCCGCCACCACCCGTACCGCGTCCGCGAGTTGCACCGCCGAGGCGTCCTTGAGCAGGAATCCGCTCGCACCCGCGCGCAGCGCCTCGTAGACGTACTCGTCCAGGTCGAAGGTGGTCAGCACCAGGACCCGGGTGGTGTTGCCCGGGTCGGCGGTGATCTCGCGGGTCGCGGCCAGCCCGTCCAGCACCGGCATCCGCACGTCCATCAGCACCACGTCCGGGCGCAGTACGGCGACCTGTTCGACCGCGT
The DNA here is from genome assembly GCF_044765325.1 of Embleya sp. NPDC127516. NCBI lineage: Bacteria > Bacillati > Actinomycetota > Actinomycetes > Kitasatosporales > Streptomycetaceae > Embleya > Embleya sp. NPDC127516. The sequence continues at coordinate 285,671 of NZ_JBIWJT010000008.1, forward strand.
CGCGCCCGTGTACGGCCTCGCCGACCACGTCGATCCCGGGCTGCGCGCCGAGCAGGACCGAGAAGCCCTCGCGCACCATCATCTGGTCGTCGGCGATCAGCACCCGGATGGCCATCGATGTCACTGCTCCTCGGTCGGCAGGAAGACGTCCACGTGGTAGCCCCCTTCGGGAGTATGCCCGGCGTCCAACGTGCCGCCGATCATCGCCGCCCGTTCACGCATGCCCAGCACGCCGTGCCCGGAGCCCTCCCGCGCGGGCGCGTCGGCGTTCGGCGTGGGCTCGTTGTGCACCCGCAGACCGATCCCGGTCGGTACGTACGCGACCTCGACCCGCACCCGCGCGCCGGGCGCGTGTCGCAGCGCGTTGCTCAGCGCCTCCTGGCCGATCCGGTAGGCGGACAGGTCGACGCCCTGCGGCAACGGGCGGGGCATGCCGACGGTGAGGTGCTCCACCGTCATCCCGGCCGCGCGGACGTTGTCGATCAGTTCGGGCAGCCGGTCCAGGGTGGGCAGCGGGGCCGGCCGGCCCTGCCCGTCGAGCTCATCGTCACCCTCCGGCCCAGTGCGCAACAGGCCCAGTACGCGCCGCAGTTCACCGAGCGCGTCGACCGCGTTGGCGCGGATCGTCACGAAGCTCTGCACCAGTTCCGGCGGCGGGTCCGGGACCCGGTAGCGGGCCGCCTCGGCCTGGATCGCGATCACCGACATGTGGTGCGCGACCACGTCGTGCAACTCGCGGGCGATCCGGGCGCGTTCCTCCAGAAGTGCGCTGCGCTCTCGCTCGGTGGCGGTCAGGTCGGCTTGCACGGCCAGCTCGCGGCGCGCGTCACTGCGACCCCGGAAGGCGACCACGACGACCATCGCGACCGCGGTCATCGTCGCGGCCACGGGCATCGTGCCCCAGCGCGAAGGGTCCTCCTGCGTGTTGCGGACCAGCGCCACTCCGAGCAGCGCGGTGATCGCCCACGTCTCCACGACGACCCGCAACCGGGCGTGGAACGCCACATAGGCGAGCACCACGATCTGCGCGAAGATGCCCACGCTGGTCCAGGGCCACTGGACCAGGTCGTGCCCGTTCCCCTCGCCGGCGACGGCGCACGCCGCGGTCGCGGCGAGCGACATCCACCAGGCGATGAGTGGCCGTTGCGGCGCGAGCAGGATCGGCGCGCCGGTGGCCAGGCCCAGGGCGAAGGCCATACCGCCGGACACCCCGGGGTAGCCCGCCAGGACCGCGCCCTGGATGCCCACGGTGAGCACGACGGCCACGTAGAGCAGGCCGAGTGCGACCGCGCGGCTGCTGAACGGTGCCGGCGGACGCTCGGTGCGAACCCGTACGTCGAACAGGTCCGCGCGCAGCCCGCTCAGCCCTCGATGCACCCGGCCCGGCCGGGCCGCGCCGGCGGCGGCCGTGTCGGATGCGTGCACTCCGCCTGCCTTCACACTCACCCGCAGCACGCTACGCGGCGCGTGTGGCCCACCGCGTCCCCGCCCCGGGTGATCCCGGGTGTCACTCTCAGGAGCTACGTGCGATGCCCGGATCTGTCCGCGCCGGCCTCCCAGCGATGGAACACCGCCCACAGCGCCAGCAGCACGGCGGCGAAGGCCGACATCCACCCGATGCGCGCCGCGATCCACGGCAGCCCGTCCGGCGCCGTGCCCAGTCCGGTCAGGCCGCCGAGCCCGATGCCGACCGAGGTCACCGCGAGCATCGCGCTCTGGTGCCACAGGAACACCGTCATCGCGGACAGGTTGATCAGCGCGACCGCCGCCCAGATCCCGGGGCGCCGGCTCAGCGCCCGCCGCAGCGGTGCCCGCACCAGCAGCGCGAGCCCGCATTGGGCCAGCCCGAAGGCGACCGCGGCGACGGTGGGCGGGTTGAGGTTGGAGATCGCCTGCCCCGGAACGCCGACCATGCTGACCGGATAGCCGCAGTAGCGGATCAGCCCGGCACACGCGAGCGCTCCGGCCACCAGCAGCGGCGCGCCGAGCCGCTCGATCCGCGCCCGGTGCGGCCCCGCCCACAACACGCCGAGGCTGTACGGGACGAGCCAGCCCGCGAGTACGTTGACCCAACCGACCGCGGCCGGCCCGTCGGCGGCGAAACGGGTCAGGTCCACCAGGACGACCGTGCCGATCGCGAGCACGGGTCCCACCCGGCCGAGCCGGACCACGAGCGGGGTGAGCGCGGTCAGGCCCGCGTAGACGAGCACGAACCACAGCGGTGACAGCACCAGTTTGCCCAGCGTGTGCAGGGTGTCGCCGGGCACGAAGTCGGCGAGCAGCGCGGTCGCGACGGTCCACACCGCGAGCAGCGCGGCGATCGGCCGGCCGAGCCGGATCATCCGCCGCCGGGCCCACGGTCGGTAGCGGTCCGCGCGTGCGTGGGATCGGGCCGCGACGTACCCGCCGACCAGGAAGAACACCGCGAGCGGCTGGAGCAGCCAGGTGACCGGCGCGTAGTCGGGCAGGCGGCGCAGCGGGCTGTCGGTCTGCCAGTGGTCGGCGCCCGCGTACACGCCCGTGACGATCCAGTGGCCGAACACGACGCCCAGGATGGCGATCGCCCGCAGGCCGTCCACCTCGCGCTCGCGGTCCGCCGGTGTCGAGTCCGCGATCCGACGGACCAGGACGCCCGGTTCACGCATGGGTCACCTCCGCGGCACGGCCCCGCGCGATCAGCGCGAGGTTGTACAGGGCCGGCCCGCCGGGCCGCAGGTAGTCCGAGTGGCCGCCGGCGCCGGCCACGAACTCGCGTGCGCCGAAGTCGTGCCCGGTCGGGTCGGCGCCGAAGCCGACGGTGGTGTCGAAGAACGGGATGCTCACGTTGGGCACCAGGTCGATCCAGTCCGCCCCGCCTCGACCGGCCCAGACCCGGGCACCGGTGGCCAGTTCGTCCCGGTCGTCCACGCCCAGGCCGGGGCTGCCGAACACGGCCAGGTCGGCGATGTCGATCCGGGAGACCGCGCGCCCGCACACCACCGAGCCGTAGGAGTGGCACAGCAGCGACACCTGCGCTGCGGGCGCCACCGTGTGCAAACCGGCGACTAAGCGGCGCAGTTCGCGCGCGCCGTGGTCGGCCCGGCCGGTGGTCAGCACGTCGAGGCTGATCGTGCGCGGCGGCGAGTAGCCCAGCCAGGCGATCACCGCGACACGCGCGGTCGGGTCCTGGAGGCGGATCTCGTCGTGGAGCGCGCGGGCGCCGCCGGCGGGGGTCGAGTACGGCTTGTCGCCGCGGGTGTCGTAGTGGTCCAGGTCGCTGTCGCTGCCCGGTACCACGACCGCGATCCGGTCGGCGCCGGCCAGGTCGCCGAGCACCTCCACCGCGCGGACCCGGCCCGCGCGACCGTCGAAGGACAGGAAGTTCCGCCCCGGGTCGGCCATCCGCGCGAGGTGCTCGGCCCGTGCGGTGTGGCCGGTGTCCCGGGCCAGGCCGGCCGCCTCGGCGATGGCGCCCTGGTTGGCCGCGTAGCGCTCGCCCAGCGTCGCGGCGGACATCGCGGGCAGCGTCGGTGGTGTCGGTGCCGCCGCGTCCGCGACGCCCGCGCCGGGTCCGGCCAACGCCCCGGCGACCAGCGCCGAGACCAAGCCCATTCGCAGCCGACCACGCATGTCCCGCTCCCGTCCTCGAAGTACGAGCACGAAGCTAGGAATCGGCGTCGGTAGCCCGCGTCGCGCCGGAGAGTGGACTCCGCGGGTAGCTCTCCGGGACTACACGGGTCACCCGCGCGACACCGAATCGGGACGATTCACTGCGCCAGTCCCGCTCGGACCGGCCCGGTGCCGGTGATCGACGCACCCGAACCGGGGTCGAACCGGGCTCCGGTGGGCCGGGGTTGGTCGGTCCGCAACGGCGGATGGAGTCGACCGGCGGCACCTTCCGCGGGGCCCACGCCCCGGCGGCGGCTTCGAACTCGACGCCCGGCTGTCGGTCGCGTCGACCGAGTCGGACCGGGCGCACAAGGTGCTCACGCCGAACGAGGCGCACGAGGCTCCGGAGCCGGCGGAGCCGGTCCGGTCCGCCGCGTCGAGCCGGGGCGAACGGCCGCCCGCGCCCACCCCGCCGCTTCGCTCACGGCCGACCCGGGCCGGTTCCGACCGGTCGCGGCGGGCCGCGCCGGACCGATCGGAACCGGAACCGAAAACGGCACCCGGAGTCCTGACCGCGTCACATCCCGAAACCGGCTGATACCCGACGGATCCCCCCGCATCGGGTTCCGTATCCTCGACACGTGTCACCGCCGCTTGGGTGTTGACTTGGCCGGCCCTCGGATGGACCCTCGGGCCAGCCACATCGCGGGTCGCCGGCGGCGGGCGCCGGCTCGACATCGCACCGTCCAGACACGTCCTCATCACGTGGCGCCGGAGCGTCCACCGACCCACGCGTCGTCGACCCATCCGGCACCTCGGCACCGCAGCATATCGATCTTCCGGAATCGGAATCTCCGCTTCCGTATGTCGAATTCCCCCGGGCTGCAGGCCCTCGGGACGCCCCGGAAAGGCCTCCTGATGCCGCGAGTTAACGATTCGAATCCGGACCACCCCTCCGACTCCCGAAGCTCCGCGCGCAGCACCACCCCCGGCACGCCCTCCCGTCGGGCCGTCCTCGGCGGTCTCGCCGGCACCGCGCTCGCCGCGACCCAGTGGACCCCCGCAGCTCTGCTGCCCGCGACCGAGGCGGTCGCGGCGCCGACTCCGCCGAACTTCCCGCCCGGCATCACGCTGGGCGTGCAGCAGTACAAGAACTGGTCCGGCGAACTGCGCGCCGACGACGTGTGGACGGCGGTGCCCGCGCACCCCTCCGACGTCGTGGTGCTCGCGAACTGGGCCCGAGCCAACGGCTATCGGCTCCGGCCTCGCGGGATGAGCCACAACTGGTCGCCGATCCTGATCCCGGCCGGCGCGGACACCTCGCGCACGCTGATGGTCGACACCACGCGGAACCTGACCTCGCTGGTGGTCAATCCGGGATCACCCACCACGGTCACCGTCCAGACCGGGTGCAGCGTCGAACGCCTGTTGACCAAGCTGGAGGAGGCCGGGCGCGGATTGATCGCGGCCACCGCGCCGGGCAAGTTGAGCGTCGGCGGCGTGCTGGCCATCGGCGCGCACGGCAGCGGAATCCCCAAGCCGGGCGAGAGTCTTCCGCAGGGCGGCACCTACGGCACGCTGAGCAACCTGGTGTTGTCCTTGACCGCGGTCGTGTGGGATCAGGCCGCCGGTGCCTACGTGCTCCGGACCTTCCAACGCAACGACCCGGAGATCGGCCCGTTCCTGGTGCACCTGGGCCGGGCCTTCGTCACCGAGGTCACGCTCCAGACCAACGCGAACCAAAGATTGCGCTGCCAGAACTTCTACCACGACCAGATCGGCACGCTGCTGGGCCCACCCGGCGGCGGCGGCAAGAAACTCGCCGACTACATCCGCGATTCGGGCCGGGTCGAGGTGATCTGGTTCCCGTTCACCACCGTGCCCTGGCTCAAGGTGTGGAGCGTGGCGCCGAGCAAGCCGTGGGTCTCGACGCAGATCAACAGCCCGTATCCGTACACGTTCGCCAACTTCGTCACCGAGGACCAGGCCGAGTTCCTGGCCGACATCGCGACCGGCAACGTAGGTGCGACCGAGGTGTTCACCAACGCCGAGATGGCGGTGGTGGGTTCGGGCCTGATCGTGACCTGGACCTGGGACATCTGGGGCTGGTCGAAGAACACCCAGCTGTTCGTCGAACCGACCACGCTGCGCATCCACGAAGGCGGCTGGGCCGTGCTGACCACGCGAGCGAACGTGCAGCGCGTACTCAACGAGTTCTTCGTGAAGTACACCGGCCTGCTGGGCGCGTACAAGGCCAACGGACAGTATCCGTGCAACAGTCCGATCGAACTGCGGGTGACCGGCGTCGACCGGGCGAACGAGGTGGTCACCGCGAACGCGGTCGAGCCCACGCTCTCCGCCGCCCGACCGCGCCCCGACCACCCGGAGTGGGACACGGTGGTCTGGCTGGATGTGGCGACCCTGCCCGGCACGCCCGCCAACCACGACTTCTACCAACAGATGGACGCCTGGATCTGGGGCAACTACACCGGCAACTACGCGTGCGTGCGCCCGGAGTGGTCCAAGGGCTGGGCGTATGGGATCGGCGGCGCGTGGACGGACACGGCCGCGATCACCGGCCGGATCCCGAACTCGTTCCGCACCGGCCTTCCCACGACGAGCAACTTCGACGCCGCGCGAGCCACCTTGAACAAGTACGACCCGAGTCGGGTCTTCTCCAACACGTTCCTGGACGTCCTGCTGCCCTGACCGCCTCCACCCGACACGGCATCCTCCCCACCCGGCGCGGCCCGAGCGGGGAGGTACCGTGCTGCGATGCACACTGTGGAACTGACCCTGGACGGAGCCGCCGAACTCGCCGTCCGTCGCGTGTGGAAGGAACTGGCCGACCTCGGCCTGCCCGGACAGAGCCCGCGTCCGTCCGCCGCCGACCGACCGCACATCACCCTCGGCACCTGCCATGAACTCAGCGACCCGGTACGTGAGTTGCTTGCCGAAGCGCTCACCGCACTGCCCCTGGAGGTGGAGTTCACCCGGCCGGTGCGATTCGGCGGCCGATCGCGCACCGTGGCGTGGGAGGTCGCGCCGAGCGACGCGCTGCTCGCCCTCCAGTTGCGGGTGTGGCGCACGATCGACGCGGAGAACCCCTACCACCACCCCGCGGCCTGGGTCCCGCACGTCACGCTCGCCCGCACGCTCCGCCCGGGCGACGGGTGGCAGGAACACGCGTGGCGACTGCTCCGGGGTCGGCCCGCCCTACCCGCGCTGCTGACCGGCGCGCGCAGCTACGACCACGCCACCGACACCGCCGAGGACCTCCTGACGCCCACCGGGGCCGTACCGGCATCCGGCTGACCGGTTCGGGCCGGGGCCCGGTCGTCAGCCGTCGCCGTCGAGCCAGCCGTCGTCCAGTGCGCCGTTGTCGTCGTACACGACGAACTCGCGTTCCACCGAGGCGATCTCGTATCCGGCCAGCGCGGCCACCAGGTCCGCCATCGCGCGCGCGGCGGCCTCGTCGCCCATCCCGTGGCAGCGCTGCGTGACGAACCGTTCGGACCGCCCGTGCGCCCGGGTCCGACGCGCGTTGTGCGACAGGTGCGCACCGTGCCCGACCACCTCGGCGGCCAACGCGGCCAGGTCGGCGTCCTCGGCGAGCACGAGCTTGAGGTGATGCTCGAAGTACAGCCCGGGCCCGAGCGCCCGCGCCTGCGCGTCGCCGGCCGGGACGCCGGGATGCCACGGCGCCGCCTCGATCTTGGTCCGGGTCACCGGATACCCGTCCCGGCGCAGTGCCGCGGCGAGTTCGCCGGCCCGCTCGCGGGCCCGGGCCAGGGTCGTGGTCGCCCGCTCGGTCACCATCGGCTGGGACACCGTGTGCCCACGCGCGAGCACGATGTGGGTCAACCCCACGCCGTACGCGCCGGCCAGACGGGCCAGCCCGTCCACGTCGTCGGTGCGCACCGTGACGTGCGTCTCGAACACCCCGGCGAGATCGGCGGGGAAGGCCCGGCCGGCCCTGCCAAAGTGGCGGGCGTGGTCGGTCTCGGTGGCTTCGGTCGGCGCGTGCACCGCCCCATCCTCGCAGGTGGCGACGGGCGGCACCGGGAATAATCGGTACTTGGACCGGGCGCCGGGATCCGCATAATGGCCCGCATGCCGACGCGAGCCGAAGAACTCATCGCCACCCTGGACGCGCTGCCCCACCGCGAACGCGTGCGGGAGATCGCCCGCGTCGCCCGGCAGCTTCGCGGGTCCGCCGAACTGGCCGCGACACTGGCCGTGTTGGCCGGACAGGGTGGCTACGAGCGCGGTGTCGCGTTGACCATGGCGATCGTCGCGGGCGATGTCGAGCACGTGCTGCGGGCCACTCGGGATCCCGATCTCGCGTTGGCCCGCCGCGCGGTGAGCGCGACCCGTTCGCTGCCGGTGCCCGACGACGCGTTGGCCGCGTTGCTGGACGACGCCCCCTCCGTGCTGCGCGACTCGATCTACCGCGCCATCCGCGCGGGCCGGCGCACCGCGTTGGCGGATCGCGTCATCGCCGAGGTGCTCACGATCCGCGGACCTGCCGAGGCGGCCCGGGTGCTGCCGGCGTGCGGTCCGACCGTGGCGGCCGAGTACGTCGGCGTGCTCGGGCACATCGACCGGGTCCGGGACGCCTTCCTGCGCCGGTATCCGGCACTCGGCCTCGACGACGCGGAGCGCCTGCTGGCCGACCTCCCCGTCTCCGACCGGGACGCGTGGTGGACGAACCACGGTCGCGGCGTGATCGCGGCCGGTCAGCGATTCCCGCATCGGGTGCTGGACCTGATCGAGCGTCACCCCACCCGCGGGCCGCTGCCGTGGGCGTTCGTCGGCGGCATCCAGCCGTTCGTCACCGCGGATCGGGACCGGGTGCTGCGCCTGCTCGCCGCCTCCGAGCGGCGCGGCCGGACCCTGTCCGGGGTGAGCGTGAGCGCGCTGCGCCGACTCGTCGACACCGGGCCCGACTCCGCCGAACTGATCGCGCTCGGTCGCGCGGTGCGCACCGACGAGGCGGTCACCATCCGCCTGCTCAAGGCGATGGCGCCGAGCCGGCGCGCCGGGTTCCTCGACGCCGTGCACGCCGACCGGGACCGGAGTCGGGACATGCCGAGCGGCGCCCTGCTCGACGTGCTCCCGCACGCGCGTCGGCACGCCGAGGCGCGCCGGATGCTCGCACTCGCCTCGATCGCGGCCGACGAGCCGCGCCGCCTGCCGCTGCTCGCCTTCCTGCCGCTCGCCGAGGCGCACGCCGAACTCGACGCGAACACGCGACTTCCCGACGCCGGCGCCCGGGCCGAGGGGTATCGGCGACTGATCGCGTGCGCGGCCCGGACCGGCGACCCCGAGCAGTTCGGCGCGGTACTGCGCTCGCTGACCCGGCTGCGGAACGAGCAGGACCCGGTGCGCGGCGCGGCGTTGTTCGCGATCGCCGAGGCGCATCCGGGCCTGTTCGACGCGGAGGTGGTGGGCGTGCTCACCGACCTGGTACGGGACACCCTGGAGGCGCGGGACACCTCGTACCGGACCCGATCGGCCTTGACCGACCTGGCCGCACGCCTGCTGACCCAGCATGTCGTGGGCGGCGCACCGGAGTTGACCGGGTGGGCTCTGACCACCTTCGAGCGGGTGGCGGGCCGGTCGGGCGTGGTCCGACTGGCCGGCCTCGCCGACGACCTGCGTCGCGGTCGCGAACGGGAGATCCTGGAGGCGCTGTTGCCGTGGATCCGGGCACAGGTGGCCCGGGGTGAGCACTGGCTCGCGTTCGCCCTCGCCGGCACCCTGGACCGGCGGGCGTGGGCGCTGGAGCCGTTGCAGGAGATCCTGCGCCTGGCCACCCGCGCCGACTCGGACGCCGTCGCGGGTACCGCGATCGGGCTGTGGTTGGCCGACCCGCGTCGGCGCGCCGAGCGGGTCGCCGAGTTGGTCGAGTGGGACGAGTCGACGCCGACCCTGCCGGTGGTCCTGCACGCGCTCGCCTATCGCCGCACCGACCTGCTCGACGGCTACCTCGACGGCCGCACGTTGCGTGGTCGCTTCGCCACGCGTGGGGTGCGCTGGATCCCGTACCTGCCGTTCGACACCATGGCGCGGCTGTTGCCCAGGCAGCGGCGGGCCTACGCGGCGCGGCTGGTCGAACTCGCCGACGACGTGCGCCAGCACGTCGACACCCGAGTGCACGCGATCCGTCGGCTGGCCCGGGTGCCCGGGTTCGGCCGTCCCGCGGTGCTGCGGTATCTGACCGCCACCGAGGTGCCGTTGATGGAGGCCGCGCTGAGTGGTCTCACCCATACCGACGACCCCGGCGCGGCGTTGCCGATCCTGCTCGCGCACGTGGGCGACGATCGGGCCCGGGTCGCGGCGTACTCGATGTCGCGCGCCGCGCGGTACGTGCCGCCGAGTGTGCTCGAACCGGCGCTGCGGAAGGTGCTGTTCGGGCCGGCCAAGGTGACCTCGCGCAAGGAGGCGGCCCGGGTCGTGGTGCGCGAGGCGCTGCCCGGCGCGGTTGAGATGTTGGCACACGCGTGGTCGGCGCCGGATCAGCATCGGGACGTGCGCGGCGCGATCCTGCACCGGTTGACCACCCGGCTGGACGACGAACGTTCGTGGACGGTGCTGCGGGCCGGAATCGAGGGTCCCCGGGAGGCGGCCCAGGCGATCGTGGCCCGGCCGCCGGCCGCCCTCGCGCCGGCCTGGCGGGCCCGGTACGCGGAGTTGATCGGCACGGCCTGCGCGAGCGCGGACACCGAGGTGCGGCGGGCCGCCTATCGGGCCTTCCCGCGCTGGGCCCGGTATTCGCCCGACGGAGTCGTCGCGATCGCCCGCGCGGTCCTGGACCCGGCCGACCCGATCGGGTGGCGCGAGGCGGCCGACGCGCTGCACACCTTCACCACGGACGGCGTCGCACCGAAGACCTACCTCGACGTGATCACCACGCTGATCGTGTCGGACAGCGCACCGGACGCGCCGAACGCCGAGCCGGAGCAGGACCGCCCGGCCCGACGACGGTTGACGGTACTGCTCGACCAGGCGCGTGCGTGGGCGGTCCGCGCACCGGCCGAATCGGCGCCGGTACTGCGGCCGGTGCGGGCCGCGCTGGCGGGCGTCCCGGAGTTGCGGATCGAGGCGGCGACGTTGACCGCGTCGGTCCTGCCGCTGTCCGGCGACGCGGTCGAGGCCGGCTTCACCGATCTGGTGGAACTGTGCGCCGGCCGGGCGCTGCCCGCGATCCGCGCGGCCGGCGTGCTGCGCGATCGCCTCGGCCGGGCCGGCGCACCGATCGATGCCATCGCGCTGACGGCCGCCGCGCGCGATCTCGCCGCGTGTCCGGCGCCGGCGGCCGGGTTGTTCGGCTGCGAACTGGCCCGCGCGCTCGGCGTACGGGCCGGGTGGCCGGCCGAGTGGCGCGCGCTGCTGCGCGAACTGCGCGCACACCCGGACCCGGACGTACGCGAGAGCGCACTGGCGGTGCGCACCACGTCGACCTGAAACTGCCGTCCCCCGCCGGGCGATCGGGGCGACAGGCCCCGACCGCCGACCGATGCCGCGGCCGAACGGGCCGATCAGCTCTGTTCGGTGCGCAGCAGGCGCAGGAACGCCTTGATACCGGAGATCACTTCCTGGTTGTCCGTCAACCGGCTCACGGTGTCCTCGAATCGGCGGCCGAGAGCGTCGATCTTGCGGTCGGTCGCGTGATGCCGCTCGGTCGCCCGCTCGGCGTCCTGCTCGGTGGCGGTGCGCAACTGCGCCACCGTCTCGGTCAGTTCCCTGGTGCGCTCGTCGAGGCTCTCGACCTTGCTCTCCAGTGTGGCCACCCGGTCGATCAGCGCGAGCACGTCCTCACGCGGGTGGGTCACCTCGCGCAGCATGCTCCGTAGCCGCTGCCCGAGGTGCTCCAGGTACGCCTGGCTGGGCCGGAACATGGTGCTGAGCAGATAGAACCCGGCGAACCAGTAGCCCACCACACCACCGGACGCCCAGGTGATCACCGCGATCACCCCGGCCGAGACGACGTGCGCGCCGATCACTCCCCACAACAACCGGCGGGCGATCCGGCGCGCCTCCGGGTCGCGCGCCTCCGGGACCGCGAGGCCCTTCTCCCGGCTGATCGCGATCTCCCGGATCAACTGCCGGGCCCGGAAGTACAGGTTCCAGGGCACGGTCAGCACCGCGATCAGCCAGAACAGACACAGCGCTCCGGCGCCCAGCGACAACAGATCGGTCAACGACGTGTCGTTGACGAAGTACAGGACGATGCCCAACACCGTCGTCCCGACCAGCAGCAACGCTCCCAAACCTTTGGCCGCACTCACCCGAACTCCACTCCCCCACCCGGTGATCCGGCCGTCCACGCGGACGACCTGCTCGGACTGTAGGGCACGCCGATCAAGCCCGCCGGTACGTCGCGCCTCGCGCGCAGCGGCGCCCGGCACCTCGCGGCGCGGGCCGGGTGTCAGGTGTGATCGGGGAACCACGAACCGTGCATGCCGGCCGGGACGCGGCGCGGCAGTCGCACGACCGCGAGCGGTGCCGCGGTGATGTCCCCGGCGTCCAGCACCAGCAATTCCGAGGTTTGCCCGGACAGATCGCCGACGATCGTGAGCAGGTACCCGTCGTCCTCGGCGGTGCCGTTCTCGGCGGGTACGAACACCGCCTCGCCGGGCATCCGGTTGGGCCCCAGGCCGGCGATCCGCCGCTCCCCGGTGGCCCCGTCGTACTTGACGATCGCGTGCTCGTGCAGTCCGCCGCCGGGAAAGGCGATCGCGTAGCCGAAGCGATGCGGGCGGCCCAGCCTGCGGGCGTCGATGGTCGGGAAATCGGTAACCAGTTCGTCGAGGTCCTCCTCGCCGGACACCCCCGAGACCGGGTCCAGGATCCAGCGGTGCCGGACCGCGCCGATCAGCGGCGTGTCCGGGTGTCCGGGCGCGCCCACCCACCACTTCCAACTGCTCTCCCACGAGGACCGGTCGAATCGTGGCCCTTCGAGCACGATCCGTCCACGCGAGTCCTGGTAGGCGTTCTCCACGTGCAACAGCGCGCCGGCCCGCACGTCGAACCAGGTCACCGAGGCGGGCCCGGTACGCGGCAGCACGCCGATCCGCGGCGCGTACGAGTCGCTCCAGCGGTACGGGATGCCGGAGCGCTCGGCCGGATTGAACACCACCGGCAGGTCCAGCCAGACGACGTGATGCTCGGTCAGACCGAAGTCGTGCATGAACGAGGGCCCCGCACCGGGGATCACCTCGGCCCGGGTGATCCGCCCCGGGGCCGACGCGACGTAGTAGGTCAGGTACGGCGGGAACGGCGAGCAGCCGAAGAAGTGCAACTCGCCGGTGACCGGATCCCGCTTCGGGTGCGCGGTCATCCCGGTGGTCAGCCGACCGGCGAAGTCGTACGGGCCGACCGTGTGCAACTCGCGGGTGACCTCGAACGGGAGGTCGCCCTCCTGGAGCGCGAGCAACCGGCCACCGTGCTCGACGATGTGGGTACCGGCGATGCTCGCGGTCGGGTCCGCGGTGCCGTCCTCGCGCACGAGCGGCGCGCCGGCCGGCGCGGGAGTGCGCACCCAGCGGTTGCGGTACCACTCGGCGCGCCCCTCGCGCAGCCGTATCCCGTGCAGCATGCCGCTGCCGCGGAACCAGTGGCCGGGCACGTCGCCGGGCCTGGGGTTGTGCCCGTTGCGGATGTACCGGCCGTTCAACTCCGGTGGAAGCGTGCCCCGCACCGCGAGGTCGTACCCGGTGATCTCGTCGACCACGGGTGCGAAGTGGCCGCTGAGGTAGGGCTTTCGGATGCTCATGATCGGTTCTCCCCGTCGAACGACTCGGACGACTCGGAACGACAACGATGGACCATCCACACCACGCCGAGCGCCTCGCGGCGGCGCCGCCGCAGCCTATTACGGGCAGTCTCGAAAGTTATATATCATCACATTTGTTATGATTGATCGCGCACCGGATCCGAGCACGCTCGATCCAAGGACGCACTCGTGACCTCCGGCACGCCCGCCGGCCCTCGGGCCCGCTTCCGCGAGCGGACGCGCGCCGAGATCAAAAAAGCGGGCCGGGGCTCTAGAGCCCCGGCCCGCCGGTCCTTCGCGCGGATCGCCTACCGCGCGCCCAACTCCTCGGCGAGCGCGGTCGCGAACGCGTCGATGTCGCCCTCGGTGGTGTCGAACGCCGTCATCCAGCGCACCTCACCGATCGACTCGTCCCACGTGTAGAACCGGAACCGCTTCTGCATCCGCTCGGTGACATCCGCCGGCAGCACCGCGAACACCGCGTTCGCCTGCGGCGTGCGGGTCAGCGTCACGCCGTCGAGGTCGGCGACCCGCTCGGCGAGCAGGGCGGCCATCGCGTTCGAGTGCCGTGCGTTGCGCAGCCACAGGTCGCCCGCGAGCAGCGCCTCGAACTGCACCGACATGAACCGCATCTTCGACCCGAGTTGCATCGCGGCCTTGCGCAGGTACCCGACACCGCGCGCCGCGTCGGGGTTGAGCACGACCACGGCCTCGCCGAACATCAGGCCGCTCTTGGTGCCGCCGAAGGACAGCACGTCCACGCCGACGTCCGTGCTCAGCGCGCGCAGCGGCACGTCCAGCGCGGCGGCGGCGTTGGCCAGCCGCGAGCCGTCCAGGTGCGCGAGCATGCCGTGCTCGTGCGCGTGCGCGACCAGCGTGGCGATCTCGTCCGGCGTGTAGACCGTGCCCAGTTCGGTGCTCTCCGCGAAGGAGACCACCCGCGGTTGCGCGCGATGCTGGTCGCCCCAACCCCACGCGTGGGTGTCCACGAGTTCGGGGGTGAGCTTGCCGTCCGGCGTGTCCACGGCGAGCAGCTTGAGACCGGCCACCTTCTCCGGCGCACCGCACTCGTCCACGTTGATGTGCGCGGACGCGGCGCAGATCACCGACTCCCAGCGGTCGGTCATCGCCTGGAGACCGACCACGTTGGCGCCGGTGCCGTTGAACACCGGGAACACCTGCGCCCGTTCGCCGAAATGCGCGCGAAAGACCTCGGTGAGGTGCTCGGTGTAGACATCCTCGCCGTACGAGACCTGGTGACCCCCGTTGGCGATGCCGATCGCGGCCAGCACCTCGGGGTGGATGCCCGCGTAGTTGTCGCTGGCGAAGCCGCGCGTGTCGGGGTCGTGACGCGGGGTCAGGGGACGTTCAGGCACAGTCGTTTCCCGTTCAGATCGATGGCCGGGGTGTTCCACAGACCGGCGATCTCGACGGCGAGATCGGCCACGTCGGTGAATCCGGCGAACTTGGCGTTGGGTCGAGCCTGCCGCATCGCGTCGTTCACGAGCGCCTTGACCACCAGGATGGTGGCCGCCGCGTCGGACTCGGCGAACGCGTCGGCCAGCGCGAGCGTCCAGGTCTCCGCGGCCGCCTTGGCCGCCGCGTAGCCCGCGTTGCCCTGGGTGGGCTGCCCGGCCGCAGCGGCGGAGACCAGCACGAACCGCCCGCGCGGGCTGCGCGCGAGTGCTTCGTGGAAGGCCAGGCTGGTGTGTTGCACGGTACGCACGAGCAGGTCGTGCAGCAGCGCCCAGTCCTCGAGCGAGTTGTCGGCGAACCGCTTGCCGCCGCGCCACCCCCCGACCAGGTGCACCAGGCCGTCCACCCGCCCGTGCTCGCGCTCGACGTCGTCCGCCCACCGGCGCGTGGCGGCCGGGTCGAGCAGGTCCACCACCGCGCCGTGCGTACCGGGCGCGGCCTCCACGCTCTCGTGCAATCGCCCGGCGTCCGCGTCCGCGCCGTACACGTGCGCCCCGGCGCCGGCCAGCCGCGCGAGCACGGCCCGCCCGGTCGGCCCACCCGCGCCGGCGACCGCGATCACCGCGCCGTCGAGACCCTTCGTCACGCCCACTCCTCGTTCACCCTGCCGTTCACTGTCCACTGTTCGTCCCGGTGTCGCCGAACCGCTCACCACGGATCCTCGCCGCGGCGTTCACGACGCCGCGGCCGCGTCCTCGTCCTCCGCCAGGCGCTCCACCGGGCTGTCCGCGGTGATCCCGCGGGTGGACGCGATCACGTCGCGCAGCCGCCGGTTCAGCGCCTCGTAGAACATGCTCAGCGGGAACTCGTCGGGCAACACCGCGTCCACGAGCGCCTTCGGCGGCCCGTCCATCGGCAGCGCGGCGGTGCCCTTGGCCCACACCGAACCGGGGTGCGGGGAAACGTACTTGGCGACCAACGCGTAGCCGGCCAGCCAGTGGCCGACCTTCGGCCGGTCCACACCCTCGCGGTAGAGCTGGTCCACCTCTTCGTACAGCCCGAGCACCGCTTCGGTGATCCGGTCCCAGTCCACCGTCAGCCGGTTGTCCGCCCACTCGAGCACACCCGCGCGGTGCAGGTAGGCGAACAGCAGTTGCCCGCCCAGGCCGTCGTAGTTGCGCACCCGGCCCCCGGTGACCGGGAAGCGGAACAGCCGGTCGAAGATCACCGCGTACTGCACCGAACGCGCGGTCGCCACGCCCTCGCCGGCCAGCGCGACCGCCTCGCGGAACGCGGTCAGGTCGCAGCGCAGTTCCTCCAGCGCGTACATCCAGAACGGCATCCGCTGCTTGATCATGAACGGGTCGAACGGCATGTGGCCGCGCATGTGGGTGCGGTCGTGAATCAGGTCCCACAACACGAAGGCGTCCTGCGCGAGCTGCTGGTTCTCCACCAACTCCGCTGCTTCCGACGGAAGTTCGAGATCGAGGCTGTGTGCGGCGGCAGCCGCGACCCGACGGAAGCGGGCCGCCTCGCGGTCGCAGAAGATGCCGCCCCAGGTGAACCTGGGCACCTCGCGCACGGCCACCGTCTCCGGGAAGAGCACCGCCGAGTCGGTGTCGTAGCCGGCGGTGAAGTCGACGAACGCGACCGGCACGAACATCGCGTTGTCGTAGCGCTCGGCCTCCAGCGCGGCCAGCCACTGCGGCCACACCACCCGCAGCAGCACGGCCTCGACGTTGCGGTTGGGATTGCCGTTCTGGGTGGTCATCGGGAACACCACCAAGTGCTCCAGACCGTCGTGCCGAGCCTGCTCGGGGCGGAACGCGACAAGCGAGTCCAGGAAGTCGGGACGGCCGAAGCCGTCCGCCGCCCAGCGGGCGAAGTCGGCGACGACCGCTTCCAGGTACGCCTCGTCGTGCGGGAACAGCGGTGCGAGCCCGGTGACCGCCGACGTGATGTCGGCGACCAGCGCCCGGGCGGACGCGTGCTCGGACGGCTCGATCGAACCGTCCTTGGCCTGCAACGGACGCAGGTCGGCGACGGCTTCCTTGAGCACGGGCCACAGCGGGTGGTCTACGGCGGTACGGACGGCTACGCGGGTCATGTTCGACATGGAACCCTCTCAGGAGAAAGCAGGAACCACGGTCAGAAGAACCTATGTCAAAAGAATTTAACGCCGCAAGGGCGTTCCAAACGCAATCTTATCGTCGCTGGTACGTTTTGCCCGAATAAGTTGAGAATGCCATCCAGCCGCCTTCCGAAGATCGACGCCGCGTTCGGAGGAAGCCACAAGATGTGACCGGCCCGAACCGCCGACGCCTGTGCCTATTGACCGCCGATCCGGCCCGTCCCTACAGTCTCCTTCTGATCAACGGAATATTGATTCCGCATAGCGAAATACTTGGCAGGGGAACGCCCCGGATCCGCATCCACTCCCACTGCCCGATCCTGCGATCCAGTACGTCCAATGGGCCGGGCCGTCCTACGACGGCATCCGATGTGGAGGCGCCGATCATGGGCTGGAGAACCACCAGGAAGACTGCGGGCGCGGCACGATCGCCGGGCGATGCCACCGCCGGGGCGTCACCGGGGACCGGGGCGTCGCCCGTGCACCCCGTGGACGAGATGCTGCCGCCGGGACGCATGCTGGCCGGCGCCCTGCAACACGTGGCCACGATGTACGCCGGGGTCGCCGCGCCACCGCTGATCATCGGCGGGGCGCTGGGCCTGTCCACCGCGGAGCTGACCACGCTGCTGGGGGCGAGCCTGTTGATCGCCGGGCTCGCCACGCTGCTGCAGACGCTCGGCTTCTGGCGGATCGGCTCCCGACTGCCGTTCGTCAACGGCGTCACCTTCGCGGTGGTCTCGCCGATCCTGGCGGTGGCCGCGGCCAAGCAGGACGCGACACTGCCGGTGATCTTCGGCGCGACGATCGTCTCGGGCGTGTTCTGCTTCCTGCTCGCGCCGGTCTTCTGTCGACTGATCCGCTTCTTCCCGCCGGTGGTCAGCGGCACGGTGATCACCTTGATCGGGGTGTCCCTGCTGCCGGTCGCCGGGAACTGGTCGCAGGGCGGCGACAGCAAGGCGGCCGACTACGGCTCGACGACCAACCTCGGGCTCGCCGCGGCGACGCTGGTCGCGATCCTGGTCCTGCACCGGGTGCTGACCGGTTTCCTGCAGCGCATCGCGATCCTGCTCGGCCTGCTCTTCGGCACCCTGCTGGCCATCCCGTTCGACAAGGTGGACGGCGGCGCCCTGGGCGACCTGGCCGTCTTCGAGGTCCCGCAGCCGTTCGCCTTCGGCGCGCCGCAGTTCGACGTGTCGGTGACCGTGTCCATGCTCGTGGTGATGATCGTCTGCATGACCGAGTCGACGGCCGACATCATCGCGCTGGGCGAGGTGGTGGACAAACCCGCCGACGACCGGACGATAGCCGGCGGTCTGCGCGCCGACGGCCTGGCCACCGCGCTCGGCGGGGTGTTCAACGGCTTCGCGTGCACGGCCTTCGCACAGAACATCGGCCTGGTCGCGCTGACCCGCATCCGCAGCCGGTTCGTGGTCGCGGTGTGCGGCGGATTCCTGGTCCTGATGGGCTTGATGCCGATCGTCGGCGGCCTGGTCGCGCTCGTCCCGCAGCCGGTCCTCGGCGGCGCCGGCGTGGTGCTGTTCGGCACCGTCGCGGTGGCCGGCATCCGCACCCTGGGCAAGGCCGAACTCGACACCGGACCCAACGCGCTGATCGTGGCGGTGGCCCTGGCCTTCGGCGTCTTCCCGATCGCGTTCCCGGACTTCTACCACGCGTTCCCGGACAAGATCGCGATGATCGCCGAGTCCGGCATCTCGGCCGGCTCGATCATCGCGGTCGTACTCAACCTGCTGCTCAACCACACCGGATCCGCGTCCGGCGAAGCGGCCGACGAACCGGCGATCCCCGCCCCCACCCGGTCCACCGAACCCGCCGAACTGCCCAGCCGGGCCTGATCGATCGACGAAGCGAACGGCAACACGGCCAATCGACATCCCGTTTCGATCACCACCGACCGGACATGGGCGTGGGCCCCGCCGAAGTACTCGACGGGGCCCACGTGTTGCCGTTCGCGTGTCAGACGGAGAGCTTGGTGCCCACGCTGATCACGTTCGGGTTGTCACCGATGACACCCGAGTTGGCGCTGTACAGGGCCTGGTAGCCACCCTTGACGCCGAGCTTGGCGGCGACGGAGGAGAGCGTGTCACCGGCCTTGACGGTGTAGCTGCCGGAGCCCGAAGCCTGCTTGCTCGCGGCCGACTTCGACGCGTCCTGCGCGGCGACGTCCTGCTTCGGCTGCACCCGGACCTTCGGCGCATCGGCGCCGGAGTTGCGCGGTGCGGTCTCGGTCGCCGACTCGGCCTTGGCCGCGGCCTTCGGCGCGTCCTGGGCCTTGGTCTTGCCGGTGGTCGAGGACTCGGCCGTGGCGGACGCGTTGCCGCCCTTGGCCAGACCGGCCTTCTGCGAACAGACCGGCCAGGCGCCGGGGCCCTGCGCGGCCAGCACGCGCTCGGCGACCGCGATCTGCTGCGCCTTGCTCGCCTGCGCGGCACTGGCCGCGTACTCGCCGCCGCCGAAGGCGTTCCAGGTGCTCGGGGTGAACTGCAGACCGCCGGAGAAGCCGTTGCCCGTGTTGATGCTCCAATTCCCGGTGCTCTCGCACTGCGCGACCGCGTCCCACGTGGACGAGGACGCCGCGTTCGCGCTGCCCGCCATGCCCACGAGGGGAAGGACGAGACCCGCACCGGCGGCGACGGCGATGCCGGCGCGACGGCCACGAGAGAGCGAGCGAACGGGAGCGGTGATGGCACGGAAGGTCATTGATTACCTCGTCGGGCGCCTACGAAGTTAGCTGTCGGGTTCGGACGATTGGCCCGGCCTCGCCTGAAAACAGGCATGGCTTCACCCCACGGCATCGACATTGCCGATGCCGGCACTCACTTGGTTCCCCCGCTCCTGCCGCCAGTCGATATCGACTGCTTCCCTCGGGCGGCGGCAGGATTCGGCGTACCGCCCGGGGAGTCCGCTTGTGCGAACAACCACGAAGCTACGCACCGGGCCGCCGGGTTGGCAAACATTTCGGGCGCTTTGTGAGGTGCCCCATAAGCAGGAATAACACCGATTTGCCCGATATGTCGCCATCCTCGCAGGTCACGGCGCCGGCGTCCACGGTGCGCGGCCGCGTGGTCACCCGTGCTTCACCGTCGGGCTATTCCGTCGCGGGCAGCTCCACAGGTACGACTACCCGCTCCTCGTCCCAAAGGAACGTCGCGCCGCCGGTCGCGAAATTGGCGACGTCGGCCACCGTGGCCCGGCCCTCGGGCGAATCCAGGGTTGCCTGGATACCCGCGCGGGTCGGCGCGTACAACCCGACCACCAGGTAATAGGGCGGCTGCGCGCCGGAGGGGTCCGGATCGCACTTGCCGATGGTCCAGCCGGTCAATCCCGGCATCGTGCGGGCGAGCGGGACGTGCTTCTCCCAGTAATAGGCGTCGAACGCCGCCGGGTCCTCGGGGTGGCCATACAGCACGGTCAGCTTGTACACACGCGACTCCTCGCGGTCGTGGTGGATGTGTCTCCTGCCGGTGGTGCCCTGTGCTTCCTGCCTCCGACGTGGGACGCCCTGTGCGTCCCACCGGTACCGCCCTGCGCCCGGCACGTGCTGCCCGGATTCGTACGGCGCGGCGCCTACCGGGCTCCGATCGCCTTGAACGCCCGCGCCTGCTCGGTGATGGCCGTCTCGGTCGGCAGCCGTTCCATGCTGGAGGCGCCGAAGAAGCCCACCACGCCGGTGGTGTGCGCCAGCACGTACGCGGCGTCCTCGGGCTCGGCGATCGGCCCGCCGTGGCACAACACCAGCACGTCCGGGTTCACCTCGGCCGCCGCGTCGCGCATGCGCTGCACCCGCTCCACCGCCTCGTCGAGCGAGACCGCGGTGCTCGCGCCGATGCTGCCCTTGGTGGTCAGCCCCAGGTGCGGGACCAGGACGTCCGCGCCGGCCGCGGCCATCGCGCGGGCCTGCTCCGGGTCGAAGACGTAGGGCGCGGTGAGCAGGCCGCGCTCGGCGGCCAGCCGGATCATCTCCACCTCCAGGTCGTAGCCCATGCCGGTCTCCTCCAGGTTCTGCCGGAAGACACCGTCGAACAGGCCGACCGTGGGGAAGTTCTGCACGCCCGCGAAGCCCATCGCGGCGAGCTGGTCCAGGAAGTGCGGCATGATCCGGAACGGATCCGTGCCGCACACCCCGGCCAGCACCGGAGTACCGCGCACCACCGGCAGCACCTCGCCGGCCATCTCGACCACGATCGCGTTGGCGTCGCCGTACGGCAGCAGCCCGGCCAGCGAGCCGCGGCCGGCCATCCGGTAGCGGCCGGAGTTGTAGATGATGATCAGGTCCACGCCGCCGGCCTCGGCGCACTTGGCCGACAATCCGGTGCCCGCGCCCGCGCCGATCACGACGCCGCCCTGCCCGACCGTCCTGTGCAGTCGGCCCCGCGCCTCGCGTCCGTCCATCTCAGTCCACACGTCCCTTCGTGATCATCTCGTGCAGTCGATCCGCCGCCGCCGTGGCGAACGCCGGATCGTTGATGTCCGTCGCCGCCTCGTGCAACTCGACGGCACTGCCCGCGAGTCCGGACCGCAACTCGTCGAACAGCGCCTTGTCGGCGACGGAATCGTAGAAGGGCGCGCCCTCGACGTCGATCGCCGAGACCCCGCGCAGTGGCAGGTAGAGGGCGGTGGGACCGGTCGCGGCGATCAGTTTCGCGGCGATCCGCCGACCCAGCTCGGCGTTCTCCGCCGGCGTGGTGCGCATCAGCGTCACCGTCGGGTTGTGCACGTACAGCTTCCGCTCCTCGAACCGCTCGGGCACGGTGTCGCGCGGGCCGAAGTTGACCATGTCCAGCGCACCCACGCTGACCACCTGCGGCAGCCCCATCCGCCCGGCCGCGGTCAGCCGTTCGGGGCCCGCGCTCAGCACCCCGCCCACCAGGTCGTCGGCCAGCTCGGTGGTGGTCAGGTCGAGGATCCCGGCCAGGAAGCCCGCCTCGGCCAGGTTCTCCATCGAGGTGCCGCCGGCGCCCGTGGCGTGGAAGACCAGCACCTCGTAGCCCAGCTCGGTGAGCCGCTCGCGCGCGGCGTCCACGGCCGGCGTGGTCACCCCGAACATCGACGCGGCGACCAGCGGACGGCCCTCGCCGCTCACCCCCGCCACCGCCGCGCGATCCTCGGCGTAGCCGCCCGCCATGCCCGCGATCGCGTCCGCCGCGTTGCCCAGGATCCGCTCGGAGAGCCGGTTTATCCCGGCGATGTCCACGACGCTGTACATCATCGTGACGTCCACCGCGCCGACGTAGGGCGACACGTCGCCCGCGGCCATCGTGGAGACCAGCAGCTTGGGTACACCGACCGGCAGCGCGCGCATCGCGTAGGAGGCGATCGCCGACCCGCCCGAGCCGCCCATCGCGAGCACACCGTCCACCCGGCCCTGGTCGAACAACTCACGCAGGATGGACGCGGCGCCCTCGGCCATCGCGGCGGTGGCCGCGCCCCGGTCCGCGCGGGTGCGCAGGTCGGCCAGATCGGTGCCGGCCGCCGCCGCGACGTCCGATGCCTGCACGTCGGCCTGGGCGAGCGACTCGCCCAGCACACCCACGTTCATCAGGACCACCTCGGCTCCCCGAGCCCGCAGCCGGTAGGCCAGCCACGCGTATTCGGATCCCTTGGTGTCGAGCGTTCCGATCAGTACGACGGTGGGCATCGGTGCCTCCGGTGGTGTCGGTACGGCTGGCCGGGTTGACTCTTCGGCGGCAAACGGCCGCGCACAGTAACCCAACCGGATGATCATGGCGATTGAAAGCACCGTGCGGTAGGACGGGTGGCGAGTTACGAAGTTTTGGCACGTCACGGAGGTATCGATGGCGGAGGAACCGGACGCACGGGTCGCAATCGTCGCGGGAGCAGGCGACGGCATCGGGCGCGCCTGCGCGATCGCCCTGGCCCGGGACGGCGCGGATCTGGCGCTGGCCGCGCGCCGACCCGAGCCGCTGCGCCGACTCGCCGAGGAGATCGGCGGGCTGACCGGCCGTCGGGTGCTCGCGATACCCACCGATCTGGCCGACCAGGCCGGGTGCCGGGCGCTGGTGGACACCGCGGCCCGGGAGTTGGGCCGGGTCGACGTGGTGGTCAACGTCGCCACCTACAACCCCTCGGGGCGGCTGGAGGACCTGGATCCGGCGGAGTTCCGGCGGGCGTTCGAGATCAACGTGCTGGGCGTACTGGCCGTCTCGCGCGCCGCGCTGCCGTACATGCGCGCGGTCGGCGGGGGCTCGATCGTGCAGATCAGCTCGGAGGCGCCGCGCGCGAAGCTGGTGAACCTGGGCGCGTACGCGGCGACCAAGGCCGCGATGGAGGTCGCCTCCGGCGTGCTGGCCAAGGAGGTCGGGCCGGACGGCGTGCGGGTGAACGTGGTGGTCGCGGGCTACACCGAGAACGCCAAGCTGGCCGCGTACATCGCCGACATCGCGGCCCGCCGACAGGTACCCGAGGCCGAGGTGCGCGCCGAGATGACCAAGTCGTCGGCGCTGCGCCGGATCACCCTGCCCGAGGACATCGCGGACGCGGTCGCGTTCCTGTCCTCACCCGGGGCCAAGGCGATCACCGGCACGGTCACCCCGGTCACGTCGGGCGTGTCCTTCGGCTGACCCACCACGGCGCACACCGGCCGCGCGGTCGGCCCGGCGCGGGCCGGTCGAGAGCGCGTCGCGGCCGGTCGAGGGCGCGCCGCGCGCTTCTCCGCGGCCCACCGCCGGCACGCGGCGGCGTCCCGGACCCGCTCAGCGCAGCTTGAGCGCCAGGAAGAAGTCCACCTTGTCCTCCAGCCGGGCCAACTGACGCCCGGTCAACTCCTCGATCCGGCCGATCCGATAGCGCAGCGTGTTCACGTGTACGTGCAGCCGCGCCGCGCACCGCGTCCAGGACCCGTCGCAGTCCAGGAACACCTCCAACGTGCCGACCAGATCGGCCTGATGGCTCGCGTCGTACGCGCGCAGCGGCTCCAGCAGGCGCCCGCGGAACGCCCGCCGCACGTCCTCCGGCACCGCGGCCAACAGCGCGACGTGCGACGCGAGTTCGGCATGCCCGACCACCTCGACCCGGCCGGACCTGGTGGCCGCGATCCGGCCCGCGTGCCAGGCCTCCTCCAGCGCGCCGCGCAGCCCGTCGGCGCGGGCCACCCGCGCGCTCACCCCGATGTGCACGCGTACGCCGCTCGCGATGGGCCCCTCCAGCGCGGCCAGCCGCTCGCGCAGCAGCCGCGTGGTGGGGTCGGGTTCGCCGCCCTCCTGGTCCTGCGGAGGCTCGCCGGGGATCAGCGCCACCGCGCCCGGCCCGGTCGCCGACACCAGGGCGGCGCTCGGTTGATCCGCCAACGCCTCCTCCAGCAGCACCCGGGCCAGCCGCTGCGCGTCGCGTGAGGGCAGGTCGGGGATGGTGGCGGTGGCGAACTGCCAGCAGGTCTCGCCGGATTCGTCCGGTTCGGCGGCACGCAGCCGCGCGGCCACCTCGACCGGATCGGCACCGGCCGCGAGCAGGTTGAGCACGTCCTCGGACAACCGTCGGGTGCGCCGACGCTGATCCTCGACCCGATCCCGACCCACCGACACCAGCCGGACCAACTCGCCCAGCAGCGTCTGGTGGCGGTCCGGCCAGTCGGTGACGTCGTCCTCGACCGCGAGGAACCAGTCGCCCCACGCGTCCAGGTCGGCCGAGCCGCCCGCCTCGGGCACCGGAAGCAGCGAGAACGAGCGCCCGTCCACGCGATAGCGGAACGGCACCCTGGCCTTGCGCTCGCGGGCGGCGAAGTGCGCGCGGGCCATCTTGACCCGCAACCCCGGCGCCAGGTCCGGCCCGCCGGCGGCGGCCTGGCGCCCGGTCAGCGAGAGCACCCAGCAGTGGATGTCGATATCGGCCGCGATCAGCCCGAGCACCCCGTCCAGCCCCGCGCCGCCGGCGGCGGCCTGAACCAGGCGCCGGTGCCGGTCGACCACCGCGGTCAGGTCGCCGGCCCGTTCGGCGGAGATCCGGCGGATCACGAACTCGGTCAGATGCGCGAAGGAGAGCTCCTCCTCGACCGCGAACAACGGCAGGTGGTGCCGCTCGCAGGCCAGCACCAGATCCGCCGGGATGTCGCCGATCTCGGCCTGCCCGGCGGCCAGCGCGGTGGCCCCGCCCCCGGTCAGCACCCGGACGAAGCGCTCCGAGTCCTCCGGACCCGAGCGCCAGCCCATACCGGTCAGCACCAGGGCCCCGGCCGTCAGGTACCGGCTGGGGTCGTGCAGGTCGGTGGTCATCACGGCCCGCACCGCCCGGTCCAGCTCCCCTTGCCCCACCAACAGCCGGATCCCGGGTATGCCGGTACCGGCTGTTCCGTCGCCGAGAAGCGCGCGCAATCGCATCGACGGCCCCCTCTCGATCGAGCCTGCGTGGCCTCGGCACACGCGGCGGATCCGTCATACCGGTTCGACGAGCGGACGAACACTTGGAGAAAAGTACGGGAACAACGCCCGCTTGACACGCCTGGGTCATGTCTTTGGTGGGTACTCACAGTGACCCTCGTCTCGGTGTACTGGTGCGCACCCTCCGATCCACACCACCCGAAGCGAAGCGCCCCCCGCGACGGGTACAAGGACGGTAGGGCCATACGCAAGGCAGAAGGAGACACCCGTCATGGAATTCCTGCGGCCCGCGACGTGGGAGGAGGCGCTCGCCGTCAAGGCGCAGCACCCGTCCGCGGTCCCGATCGCCGGTGGCACCGACGTGATGGTCGAACTGAACTTCGATCGACATCGTCCGGAAGCCCTGTTGGATCTCAACCGTATCCACGAGCTGCACACCTGGCAGATCGAGAAGGACGACACCGTGCGTCTCGGCGCCTCCGTGCCGTACGCGAAGATCATCGACTCGCTGCACGACCGGCTTCCGGGCCTGTCGCTGGGCGCGCGCACGGTCGGGTCACCACAGATCCGCAACCGGGGCTCGGTCGGCGGCAACCTCGGTGGCGCCTCGCCCGCGGGAGACGCGCACCCGCCGCTGCTCGCGTCCGGGGCGACCGTCGAGGCGGCCTCGGTGCGCGGCACCCGGCTGATCCCGATCGACGACTTCTATCTCGGGGTAAAGCGCAACGCGCTGGAGCCGGACGAACTGATCCGGGCGATCCACATCCCGTCCGCGACCGGGCCGCAGCAGTTCGCCAAGATCGGCACCCGCAACGCGATGGTGATCGCGGTCTGCTCGTTCGCGGTCGCGCTGCATCCGCGGGCCCGCGACGTGCGCACCGGGATCGGCTCGGCCGCACCCACCCCGCGGCGGGCGACCGAGGCCGAGGCGTTCATCCGCGCCGAGCTCGAGGACACCGGCCTGTGGGCCTCCGGCGCCGAGCTGCCCGTGGCCACCGCCAAGCGCTTCGGCGAACTGGTCGCGCAGGCCGCGGCGCCGATCGACGACGTGCGCGGTTCGGCCGCGTACCGGCGACACGCGCTGGCCGTGATGGCCCGGCGCACGCTGATCTGGACCTGGAACGACCACCGCACCACCGGGAGGGCCGCCGCATGAAGGTCACATTCACCGTGAACGGCCGCCCGACCGAGGCGGACGACGTATGGGAGGGCGAGAGCCTGCTGTACGTGCTGCGCGAACGGGTCGGCCTGCCCGGCTCGAAGAACGCGTGCGAACAGGGCGAATGCGGCTCCTGCACGGTCTATCTCGACGGCGACCCGGTCTGTTCGTGTCTGGTCGCGGCCGGCCAGGTGCAGGACCGCGAGGTCGGCACCGTCGAGGGCCTGGCCGACGGCGACACCCTGGACCCGGTCCAGCAGGCGTTCGTGGACGCGGGCGCCGTGCAGTGCGGGTTCTGTACGCCGGGGTTGCTGGTCCAGACGCACGACCTGCTGAACCGGGCGCACCACCCCTCCGACGCGGAGATCCGCGAGGCGCTCTCGGGCAACCTGTGCCGCTGTACGGGCTACGAGAAGATCATGGACGCGGTCCGCCTCGCCGCCGCCCGCAAGGCCGACGCCCGCGACGCGGCCTCGACCGTAGCGGAGGGCTGAGCCATGGCCGGTCTGACCAAGCCGAAGAACCTCCAGGACGTGACCGCACACGGCCGGGACGGCATCGGCGCCTCGCCGCTGCGCCCGGACGGCATCCTCAAGGTCAAGGGCGACTTCGCCTACTCCTCGGACCTGTGGCACGAGGACATGTTGTGGGGCACGGCCCTGCGCAGTCCGCACGCCCGGGCCCGGATCCTGTCGGTGGACGTGTCCGGCGCACTCGCCCAGCCGGGTGTGTACGCGGTGCTCACGCACGAGGACATCCCCGGCGCCAAGTACTACGGCCTGGAGATCCAGGACCAGCCCGTGCTGGCGATCGACGAGGTGCGCTTCCACGGCGAGCCGATCGTGATCGTCGCGGCCGACCACCCCGAGACCGCGCGCCGCGCGGTCGCCAAGATCGTGGTCGAGTACGACGTGCTGCCCTCGATCGGCCCGGTCGAGGCGTTGGATCCGGAACGGTTCGGCTATGTTCACGCACCGGCCGACTACAAGGCGCACGCCTTCGGCAACATCGTGCACAGCCAGCACATCCACCACGGCGACGGCGATTCGGCCGAGGTGCGCGCGCTCGCGGACGTGATCGTGCGCGGCGAGTACGAGGTCGGCATGCAGGACCAGGCGTTCCTGGGCCCGGAGTCCGGTCTCGCGGTGCCCGCCGAGGACGGTGGCATCGACCTGTACATCGCCACCCAGTGGCTGCACGTGGACCAGCAGCAGATGTGCCCGGTGCTGGGCCTGCCGCCGGAGAAGGTCAGGCTCACCCTGGCCGGCGTCGGCGGCGCGTTCGGCGGGCGCGAGGACATCTCGATGCAGGTGCACGCGTGCCTGCTCGCGCAGCACACCGGCAAGCCGGTCAAGATCGTGTACAACCGCGAGGAGTCCTTCTTCGGCCACGTGCACCGCCATCCCGCGACGATGGTGTTCGAGCACGGCGCCACCCGGGACGGCAGGCTGGTCTTCGTCAAGGCCGAGATCGTCCTGGACGGCGGCGCCTACGCGTCCGCCTCACCCGCCGTGGTCGGCAACGCGGCCTCGCTGGGCATCGGGCCGTACGTGATCCCCAACGCGGTGGTCGACTCGACGGCGGTGTACACCAACAATCCGCCGTGTGGCGCGATGCGCGGTTTCGGCGCGGTGCAGATGTGCTTCGGCTACGAGACGCAGATGGACCGACTGGCCGAGGAACTGGGCCTGGATCCAGTCGAGTTGCGCCGGTTGAATGCGATGGAGCAGGGCTCGGTGCTGCCCACCGGGCAGACCGTGGACGCCCCCGCGCCGGTCGCCGATCTGCTCCGGCGGGTCAAGGAGATGCCGCTGCCCGAGGTGGAGAACTGGCGCACGGCCGACGGCCCGGATGTACGCGAGCTGCCCGGCGGACTGTCCAACACCACGCACGGCGAGGGCGTGGTGCGCGGGGTCGGCTACGCGGTCGGCATCAAGAACGTCGGCTTCTCCGAGGGCTTCGACGACTACTCGACGGCCCGGGTCCGGTTGGAGGTGATCAACGGCGCGCCGGTCGCGCTGGTGCACACCGCGATGGCCGAGGTCGGCCAGGGCGGGGTCACCGTGCACGCGCAGATCGTGCGTACCGAGCTGGGCGTGGACCAGGTGACCATCGCGCCGGCGGACACCCGGGTGGGCTCGGCGGGTTCGACGTCCGCGTCCCGACAGACGTACATGACCGGCGGCGCGGTCAAGCTGGCAGCCGAGACGGTGCGCGCCGCGGTGCTCGCCCGCGGTCGGGCTCGGCACGGCTGGGCGCCCGCGTCCACGGCGGGCCTGCGGCTGTCCGGCGGCAAGGTGGTCAACGCCGCCGGCGAGGTCGTCGCCGACCTGGCCGAACTGCTCGGCGACGAGCCGGTGGACGAGACCACCGTGTTCCACCACCGGCCGACCGAGGCGTTCGACAAGGTCACCGGGCAGGGCTTCGGGCACGTCCAGTACACCTTCTGCGCGCACCGCGCGGTGGTGGACGTGGACGTGGAACTGGGTCTGGTCAAGGTGATCGAGCTGGCCGCGGCGCAGGACGTCGGCAAGGCGATCAACCCGCTCGCCGTGGTCGGCCAGATCCACGGCGGCAGCACCCAGGGATTGGGCCTGGCGGTGATGGAGGAGATCATCGTCAGGGACGGCAAGGTCCAAAACCCCTCGTTCACGGACTACCTGATCCCCACCATTCTCGACACCCCGCCGATGCCGGTGGACGTGCTCGAACTGGCCGACCCCAACGCGCCGTACGGGCTGCGCGGGGCCGGCGAGGCGCCCACCCTCTCCTCGACACCGGCGATCGTCGCGGCGATCCGCGCGGCGACCGGCCTCGCGCTGAACCGGGTACCGGTTCGGCCGGAACATCTCACCGGGACCTGAGACACCGTCAGTTCTGGTTTCAAGACCGTAGTACGGCCCCGGCGGCGGCGCAGACGCCTCCCCGGGGCCGGACCGGCCCGACTCCGCACGGCCGATCGCCGTGTCGTCGAACGGACGCGCCCCCACGCAGAAAAGTCGTCGCATTCGCCTGCCCGAAGCGGTCGGGCAGCCCCGACGCGGCGACCGGCTCCACCCCAACAACACCTAAGACACTTGGGAGTGGGAAGTGGCTCAGACCTCGGTTCCGACGGAACCCGGCGAAAATCCCCCGCATCCGCCACACGGATCCGGGACGACCCTCACCGGCGACCCGTCGCCCCCGACCGGCTCGGGCGGCTCGGGCGGCTCGGGCGGCTCGGGCGCATTGGACAAGTACTTCAGGATCAGCGCGCGCGGCAGCTCGGTGGGCCGCGAACTGCGCGGCGGCCTCACCACGTTCATGGCGATGGCGTACATCCTGCTGCTCAACCCGATTCTGCTCGGTGGCAAGGACGTCAAGGGGCATCAACTCGACCCCGCGCAGATCACCACGATGACCGCGCTGGCGGCGTTCATCACCACGGTCGCGATGGGCCTGATCGGCAACGTGCCGCTCGCGCTCGCCGCGGGTCTGTCGGTGGCCGGCGTGGTGGGCAGTCAGGTGGCCGCCGAGATGACCTGGCCGCAGGCGATGGGCCTGTGCGTCATCTACGGCCTGATCATCATGTTGATGGTCGTCTCGGGTCTGCGCGAGCGGATCATGAACGCCATCCCGATGGCGCTCAAGCACGCGATCACCATCGGCATCGGGCTGTTCATCGCGATGATCGGCCTGAACAAGGCCGGCGTGGTCACCGAGAACGCCGCGCCGGGCGGACCGCCGGTCACGCTCGGCCCGGCCGGGGAGCTGGCCGGCTGGCCGGTACTGATCTTCGCGGTCACGGTGATCAGCATCTTCCTGCTGATGGCCCGCAACATCCGCGGCGCGATCCTGATCGGCCTGGTGTTCGGCACGCTGCTGGCGATGGTGGTCAACGCGGTCGTCGACATATCCGACAAGACCTGGGGCGGTGGCGTCCCGAACCTGCCGGACAAGGTGGTCGACGCGCCCGACTTCGGGCTGTTCGGTGACGTGAGCGTGTTCGGCGGCTTCGCCGAGGCGGGCGGGATCACCGCCTCCGTCCTGGTGTTCACCCTGGTGTTCGCGGGCTTCTTCGACGCGATGGCGACCATCATCGGGATCGGCAACGAGGCCAAGCTCGTGGACGACAAGGGTCGGATGCCCGGCCTGTCCAAGGCGCTGGCCATCGACGGCGCGGGGGGCGTCATCGGTGGCGTGACCAGCTCGTCCGGTCAGACGGTGTTCATCGAGTCGGCCACCGGCGTCGGCGACGGCGCGCGCACGGGTCTGTCCAGCGTGGTCACCGGCGGCATCTTCGGCCTGATGTTGTTCTTCACACCGATCGCCGGCGTGGTCCCGGACCAGGTCGCGGCCGCGGCCCTCGTGGTGATCGGCTCGATGATGATCACCCAGGTCAAGCACATCGACTGGGACGACAAGGCGGCGGCGATCCCGGCGTTCCTGACCATCGTGCTGATGCCGTTCACGTACTCGATCACCGCGGGCGTCGGCGCCGGCGTGATCGTCTACACCCTGATCAAGGCCGCCCAGGGCAAGTTCCGCGACATCGGCCCGCTGATGTGGGTCCTCACCCTGGCGTTCCTCGTGTTCTTCGCCCTGCATCCGATCAAGGAGTGGTTGGGCGTCAGCTGACGCACCGACCGCGCCACCCACAACCCAGGAGACGTCGATGCTCGACCTCGGGACCGAAATCGCGGCATGGCGACGTGCGGGAACGCCATACGCCCTGGCCACCGTGGTCGGCGTCAGCGGGAGCGCGCCCCGCCCCCCGGGTGCGGCGCTCGCGGTGGCCGCCGACGGCACGGTGGTCGGCAGCGTCTCGGGCGGGTGCGTGGAGGGTGCGGTGTACGAGCTGTGCCGCGAGGCGCTGGACAGCGGGACCCCGGTGCTCCAGCGCTTCGGCTACAGCGACGAGGACGCCTTCGCCGTGGGGCTCACCTGCGGCGGAGTGCTGGACGTGTTCGTTCGACCCGGCGGCGACGCCGCCGTGGAGGCGGCGTTGGCCGCGGCCGAGCGGGACATCCCGGTCGCCGCGGCCCAGGTCGTGGCCGGGCCGGCCGAGCTGCTCGGCGCGGTGATCACGGTGATCGCCGACGCGGAGGTGATCGGTACGTACGGCGCCGATCCCGCGCTGGACGCGTCGGTGATCGACACGGCCCGGGCCATGCTGAACGCGGGCCGCACCGGCTTGTCGACGCTGCGTCCGGACGGCCGCCCGTGCCCGGAGGCGGGCCCGGACGACATCACCGTCTTCGTCGAGAGCCGCACCCCGCCGCCCCGTCTCCTGGTCTACGGCGCGATCGACTTCGCGGCGGCGGTGGCCCGGATGGGCAAGCTGCTCGGCTACCACGTGACGGTGTGCGACGCCCGCGAGGTGTTCGCGACGCGGCGGCGCTTCCCGGAGGCGGACGAGGTCGTCGTGGACTGGCCGCACCGCCACCTGGCCTCGATCGCGCCGTCCCTGGACCGACGCACGGTGGTCACGGTGCTCACCCACGACCCGAAGTTCGACATCCCCCTCCTCGACCTCGCGCTGCGCCTGGACCTGGCCTACGTCGGCGCGATGGGCTCCCGCCGCACCCACGAGGCCCGCCTCACCCGCCTCCGCGAAACCACGCTCACCGAAAGGGAGTTGGCCGCCCTCCACTCCCCCATCGGCCTGGACCTGGGCGCCCGAACCCCGGAGGAGACAGCCCTGTCGATCTTCGCCGAGGTGATAGCCACCCACCACGCCGCCACCGGCCTCCCCCTACGCACAGCCACAGGCCCCATCCACTCCAAGGCCGCCTGACCCCCACCCCCGGCCGACCCAACCGACACCCCTCCAACCCAACCGACACCCCCCAGCCGACACCTCCCAGCCCGGCCGAAACTCGAGGCCACCTCCCAACCCGACCAGGCACCCCAACAGCCCGGCCGCCGCTTGAGGCCAACCATCAACCCGACCAGGCACCCTCCAGCCCGGCCGGCGCTTGAGGCCACCCATCACCCCCACCAGGCACCCCAACAGCCCGGCCGGCGCTTGAGGCCAACCAAGCAACCCAACAGCCCGCCGGCGAATGAGGCCCCCAATTCCGCTGTTGCCCGCGCGAGCCACGCAACTCTCGGAATAGTGGAACCAGCCAGGCCAACACGACCGTTGCCCGGCCGTCCACCCTTCCGTCAGGAGCCCCATGACCGCGCCCCCACCAGCCCGACCAGCCCCAACACCCCCCGCACCCGCAACACCCCCGCCGCTCCGCGTCGCAATCGCATCCCATTCCGCCGCGAGCTTCGCCCGACTACACGCGATCTGCGCCGCCGCCGGCCACCACCCCGTCACCTACGTGCGCGCCCGCTCGCTACGCCCCCGTCGCGCCGCCGACCCCCGTACCCCGGCCGAGGTCGCGGAGATCGTCGAACGCCTGCCCGCCGACGTGGATCTCGCGCTGCCCCGCGACGGCGCCGGGTTGACCCGGTTACTGGCCGGCGCCGACCTCGACCTGATCCTGGTACACGGCTTCCCGTGGCGCGTCCCGGCGAGCGCGTTGCGCCTCCCGCGCCTGGGCGCGATCAACATCCACTCCTCGCTGCTGCCTCGACACCGGGGTCCGTGCCCCATCCACTGGGCCATTCGAGCGGGAGACGCCACGACCGGCGTCACCATCCACCGAATGACCGAGGACTTCGACACCGGTCCCGTCCTGGCCCGCGCCGGCGGCATCGAACTCGCCGACGACATCGACCCGGACGCCCTGTTCGCCGAGATCGACGCGACGATCGAACGTCTGCTCCCCGAGGCCCTGGCCCTGGTGGCGGCCCGCGCCCCCGGCACACCCCAGGACGACACGGCGGCCACCACCGCCGGGTGGGTTCCCGAGGAGGATCGGCTCGTGGACTGGTCCCGCCCCGCCCGCGACATCCACAACGACGTACGAATGTTCCATTTCTTCGTCGACCGCGCCGCGATCGCCACCGTGGCAGGTCGCCGCCTGCTCGTACACCGCACCTCCCCGACTCCGGTGTCCGGGGCCGTCCGGGTGGAGTGTGGGGACGGTCCGCTGTGGATCGTGGAGAGCGAGGAGATCGCGACGTAACGGCTCAGTCGCCGAGGATCCGCGCCTGTCGCTCCCTCAGTCGCGATGCCCGCACGTCGTCATAGCGGGCCAGAATCCCCACCGCCTCACGCCGGGCCGCCGCACCCGCGTCGTGCTCTCCCGAGCACGACCGGGCCTCGGCGAGATCTGCCAGGACGACCGCGAGGCGCCGCCCGTCGTCGAGTTCGCGAAAGACCGCCGCAGCCGTCAGGTGGAAGTCGACGGCCTCGCGATGCCGGCCCAGCGCCTGATACGCGACACCGGTCAGATGCCAGGCCCTCGCCTCACGCACACGGTCACCGAGGCCGTGCTGGAGGGCGGCCGAGCGCCGATAGGAGGCCAGCGCCTCGTCGATGTCGCCGCAGGCCTGCTGGGCACGGCCGAGGGTGCACAACCAATGGCCCTCCCAGACCCGGTTGTGCCGGCTCGTGGCGACTTCCACGGCCGCCGCGGCCGCCGCGCGTGCGGACTCGGCATCGCCGAGCCCGAGCCGCGCCGTACTCAACACATTCAGCGCGTTGCCTCGATGACCGGCCGAAGCCGGCTCCCGCAACTCCGGCAGCACCTCGCTCACGAGCGCGACGGCGGAGCCGAACTCTTCGGCCTCGCAATATGCTTCGGCGAGATTCACCCGGGAGATCCGGGCCCAATGCCACTCGCCGATCGCCTCGAATGCCTCGGCCGCGCGCCGAGCCCACAACAGCGCCGCCGCCGAATCGAGAGTGCGCAACCCGAGTACGGCGAGATTGTTCAGCGCGAACGCCACTCCCCGCGGGTCCAGCAATTCCTGACGGATCGTCAGGCAATTCCGGTGGAAGTCGGCCGCCTCGACCGCCTGCCCTCGCTGTGCGTACGCCATCCCCAGGCTTTCCAGAACTTCCGCCTCGGCCGCACGATCCCCCGAGCGTCGAGCCGCCACCAGGCCGGCGTCGGCGATCGCGATCCATTCGTCGAAGGGTTGCAGGCGCATGTGAATGGCCCGCAGTACCACCGCCAATTGCCATGCCGGCCGATCGAGTCCCGCGTCGACCGCCGCGAGGATTATCGCCGGCAGGCCGGCGCGCTCGGCCTCGTACCACGCGACCGCCTCGTCGTGACCGGAGAAGACCAGCGGTACGACGCCCTCTTCCGGCGCGTCGAGTTCGACATGCGGCTCGTGTGGATTGATCCAGGTCTGCGCCGCGTCCGCGGTATGCCCGTACCAGTTCAGGACCCGACGAAGCAGACCGTTCCGCAGCTCCGGGGCCTCCTCGTGGCAGGCCTGGTCCCTGGCGTAGGTCCGCAGGAGGTCGTGGAAGTGGTAGCGGTCCGCCTCGTGTTGCTCGATGAGGTGGGCACCGATGAGCACGTCGAGCAGGGTCCGTGCCCGCGCGAGGGTCACCCCGGCAAGCGTCGCCGCGACGCCCGCCCCGAAATCGGGCCCCGGGTGCAGGCCGAGGAGTCGGAACAGCCGAGCCTCCTCGGGCGGCAACGCGCGGTACGACCACGCGAAGACCGTGCGTACGGCGTCCGCCTCCTCGCCGTCGTCCACCGTCAGCGCGTCCCACAACACCGACTCGTCGCGCAGATCGCGGATCAGGTCGGTGAGCCGCATCCAGGGACGGGCCGACGCGCGCTCGGCGGCAATCCGCAGTGCCAACGGCAGGTGGGCGCACAGCCGGGCCAGTTCGGCCAGCGCGGCCGGTTCGTCGTCCGGGCGCTGTCCCGCGGTGACCTCACGCACCAGTCGCACCGCCTCGTCCTCGGACAGCACGTCCAGGGTGATCCGGCGCGCACCCTCCCGGGCGGCAAGCCCGGACAGCCGACTCCGGCTCGTCACGAGCACCTGACAGCCACCCGAGCCGGGCAACAACGGGCGTACCTGGGACACGCCCGCGGCGTTGTCCAGCACCACCAGGATGCGCCGCCCGGCCAGCAGGGACCGATAGGCGGCAGCCTTGTCGGGCAACTTCCGGGGGATCGCCCTCGGCGGTACGTCGAGCGCTTCCAGGAAACAGTCGAGCGCGTGTTGCGGCGTCACCGGCTTGCCCGGGTCGTAGCCCCTGAGGTTGACGTACAACTGACCATCGGGAAATCGATGCTGTTCGCGATGCGCCCACCGCAGGGCCAGCGACGTCTTGCCCACCCCGGCGGTGCCGGCGATGACCGCGAGGGCCGTGACGCCCGGTTCCGTGCAATCGGCGGCGGTGATCTCGTCCAGGCGTTCGAGGTCCCGGGTTCGATTGACGAATCCGCGCACGTCGCCCGGAAGCTGGCGAGGCACCGGGCGTCGGGGCGCACCGTCCTGATGGAAGTGCACCCCGCCGGAGACCTCACGTGCCTGGACGACGTTGCCCGCGGCCCCGGACAATTCGGAATGCGTCGACCCGGGCGCGGCGCCCGACGGATCCGCCGACCCGAATTCGCTTCCGCCGGCGGGAGTGGGCATCCTGATCGGCTCCTATTCGAGTTTCGGCGGCGGCAGGTGGGCTACCCGGCGCTCGAAGAAGCTATCGATCTCCTCGCCGCCCCGGTAAAGCTCCTCGGCCAATTCGGTGACCTTGGCGACACTTTCCGGATCGGTAATTCGAATACCGCCGTCGAGCACGCCTTCGTCGGTGTAGACGATTTTATAGAGCGTATGCGAACCGAGGGTGATCAATTCGGGCAGCGCGGCGATTCTTTCACGGTCGGCAATTTTCTCGGGCCCGATGATCCTGATATTCTCGCCGACCTCGGCGCGAACCCGGAGAAGATTGAGCTCCCATTGCAGATAGGGCGCGATCGGCTCCTCCACCACACGCACCCGATACAACGTGTTCCGTTGTGCGTCGACCGTGGCCTGATATTCGGCGAGGGAACCACGGCGCTGCTCCGCGAGCCGCAGCGCCTCGCTCCAGTCCCCGCGCGCGAACGCCTCCCAGCTCTCGTTGCCGGGCTCCCTGAAGACCTGCCGTCGCTCCAGCTTCCAGGACGCCTGGCCCCGGCCCGCGGCCTCGCGAGCCGCGAAGTCGTCCCGGTAGTCCGCAAGTGCGAGGAACTCGCCCGAAGCCTCGTCGAAGAGGTCGGGATCAGGCATCCGGAATATCCTTCTTGGCGGCGACGAGCATGATGCGCGGAATGATCACCATGCGTTCGTCGGAAGCGACGGTCACACCAGCGGGCAATAGCGGCAGGTAGGCGTCGGTCAGATCGCGACCGATGATCGCAATGTCACCGTTGTCCAACTCCCAGATATCAGGACAGCCCTCACGCCCCTCGCTCTGCCCCAGTTCCGCGGCCGATTTGCCCAGTCTCCGTGACAGCGCGGCGGACGGATCGGCTTCCCAAGGTCGATTCATGACTCCCCCAAGTCTCGAACTCGCCATTGATCACCCAGTGTAGGCGCGCCCGCACCGACCGGACAACGCATATGGGCATACCGGCAACCGATCGGATGAAATGATCACCGTTTATCGGTGCCTTGATCCAGAAAATTCCCGCCCGAGCCCGAACGATTCCCGCCGACCCCGAGCCCCGGAATCCCGTGCCGCCGCGCCCCGGTGACGCGCATCCGCCGCCGGAACGCCCCGAGGCCCCCGGCGCGCGCCGGGGGCCTCGGGCCTTGCGAGGGTGGGTCAGTCGCGTTTGAGGGAGCCCTTGATCTTGTTGATCGCCTCGTTGGCCTTGTCCTTGGCACTCGTGACGGCTTCCTTGGCCTTGGCCGAACCCTGGTCCTGCTGACCCTCGTCGCGCAGGTCCTCGTTTCCGGTCGCCTCGCCGACCTTCTCCTTGGCCTGGCCGCCGACATCCTGGGCCTTGTTGCGGATGTTGTCGTCGATGCCCATGTCTCGGGTCTCCTGTCACGATCGACCGCGCGCGTCCGTTGTTCGCGCGACGTCCAGCCCGACCTATAACCGGAAACGACCCATCCGACACAATTTGGTGATTCTCGTGACCTTTGTCACCCGACTCGGGAGATCTCCACGTTCTCCAGGACGCCGAGCGCGTCGGGCACCAGGATCGCCGCCGAGTAGTACGCGGTGACCAGGTAGGAGATCAGCGCCTGCTCGTTGATGCCCATGAATCGCACGGACAGGCCGGGCTGGTACTCGTCCGGCAGGCCGGTCTGATGCAGGCCCACCACACCCTGGTCGTCCTCACCCGTACGCAGCACCAGAATCGAACTCGTGCGCGCCTCGGAGATCGGGATCTTGTTGCACGGGAAGATCGGCACCCCGCGCCAGGCCGGGATCTGGTTGCCGCCCACGTCGACCGTGGTCGGGTACAGGCCGAGCCGGCTGCATTCGCGGCCGAACGCGGCGATCGTGCGCGGGTGGGCCAGGAACAGCCGGGAGCCGCGCCGCCGGCTGAGCAGCTCGTCCATGTCGTCCGGCGTCGGCGGGCCCGCCTGGGCCTGGATGCGCTGCTCGTAGTCCGCGTTGTGCAGCAGGCCGAACTCGCGGTTGTTGATCAGCTCGTGTTCCTGCCGCTCGCGCAGCGCCTCGATGGTCAGTCGCAGCTGCTGCTCGATCTGGTCCATCGGCTGGTTGTACAGATCGGCCACCCGGCTGTGCACCCGCAGCACCGTCTGCGCCGCGCTCAACTCGTACTCGCGCGGCTTGAGTTCGTAGTCCACGAAGCTGCCCGGCAGCACCGCCTCGCCGTGGTGGCCGGCGGACATCGGGATCTCCGCCTCACCCTTCGCGTTCTGCGGCCGGCCGCTGCTCTCGACGTAATCCGCGAGGTGGTCACGCAGCGTGTCGGCGTGGACCCCGTCGAACGCGTCCCGCGGCATCTCGAGCACGATCACCGAGGTGGCCGCCGTGGCCGTGTAGTCCCAGGTCGACTCCCGGTCGACGAGC
Organism: Embleya sp. NPDC127516; assembly: GCF_044765325.1. NCBI lineage: Bacteria > Bacillati > Actinomycetota > Actinomycetes > Kitasatosporales > Streptomycetaceae > Embleya > Embleya sp. NPDC127516. The sequence goes on from NZ_JBIWJT010000008.1 coordinate 323,981, forward strand.
ATCTTCTCGCCGAAGTGGTCGCCGTCGCCGTGCAGTCCGAGCGAAGTGCGATCGCCGTACGGTCCCACCCCGAACTTGCCGATCTTGCCGTGCACGACCAGGAATACCCGGTCGTTCGGCTCGCCGATCGTGGCGAGCGTCTCCCCCGCCGCGAACTCCCGCCGCACGAAGCGGTCCGCCAGCGCGCGCAGCACCTCCTCGTCCTCGAACCCGCGCAACGGAGCCAGCTCGCGCAACTCCGCCGGAATGACCCGGACTTCCGATCCGGTCTGGACGAACTGCACCCGCCCGTCGCCCACCCGGTAACTCAACCGCCGGTTGACCCGGTACGTACCACCCGACACCTGGACCCACGGCAACATCTTCAGCAGCCACCGAGACGTGATGTCCTGCATCTGCGGGACGGTCTTGGTCGTGGTCGCGAGATTTCGCGCCGCCGCCGTCGCAAGACTCGAACGAGCCTGCGTGTCCTGGGCCTCACTGTTCGTTTCGGCCCCAGCATCGATCGACAACGATTCCGCCTCCCCTGGATGAACCGGTCTTCGCGGTCAATCGTTGCCGGTGCGAGGGCAGCCGGCCATTACCCGAACGGGTGAGACTGGAGAGGCGTCGAAGTGGCTATGTAACTACGGTTGCCCAGGGGTTTCCGGGCCACCCGGCCCCACGCGGCATGGGGCCGAACGGCCGAATGCGCGCCCGGGACGTCCGAGGACATCCGGGCGCGCGTCGACCCGACCCGATCGGGCTTCGGGTGGCTCTCGTCCGGGACCGGACCCGCCGGCCCGGGGGTCAGACGTCCCGGATCGCCGCGACCGCCCGCTTCACGCGCGTTCCGTACTCCGGATCCGCCGCGTGGAAGTGCTGGAGCACCCGATCCACGATGTCGTCCCGGGTGACCTGGCCCAGGCTGCCCGCGATGTTCTCGACCAGCCGGGCCCGTTCCGTGTCGGACATCAGCCGGTACAGCTCGCCCGCCTGGTAGAAGTCGTCGTCCTTCGCGTGCGCCGGCGCCGCGTGCGCGCCGGTGTGGCCGGTCACCGCGAGCGGAGCGGACAGCGGCTCGCCGCTCTCGTACGGACCGCCGAAGCTGTTCGGTTCGTAATTCCGGGCCCGCCCACCGGCGTTGGTCGCCATCGCGCCGTCCCGCCCGTGGTTGAGCGCCGCGGTCGCCTTGGGCGCGTTCACCGCGAGCTGCGTGTGGTTGACGCCCAGGCGGTAGCGGTGCGCGTCCGCGTAGGCGAACAGCCGGCCCTGGAGCATCTTGTCCGGGCTCGGCCCGATCCCCGGCACGAAGTTGTTCGGGCTGAACGCGGCCTGCTCGACATCCGCGAACACGTTCTCCGGGTTGCGGTCCAGGGTCAGCCGACCGACCTTGCGCAGCGGATAATCCGCGTGCGGCCACACCTTGGTCAGGTCGAACGGGTTGAACCGGTAGCGCGGCGCCTCGGCGACCGGCATCACCTGGACGTACAGCGTCCAGGACGGGAAGACACCCCGGTCGATCGCCTGGTGCAGGTCGCGCTGGTGCGAATCCGGGTCCTCGCCCGCCAGTTCGGCTCCCTCGGCACTGGTGAGCGTGCGGATGCCCTGGTTCGTCGTGAAGTGGTACTTGACCCAGAACGCCTCGCCCTCGGCGTTGACCCACTGGTAGGTGTGCGAGCCGAAACCGTTCATGTGCCGGTAGGACGCCGGGATGCCCCGGTCGCCGAACAGCCACGTGACCTGGTGGGTGGCCTCCGGCGAGTGCGACCAGAAGTCCCAGACGTTGTCCGGCTCGGTCGTCCCCGTGTACGGGTCGCGCTTCTGCGAGTGGATGAAGTCCGGGAACTTCAGCGGGTCCTTGATGAAGAACACCGGCGTGTTGTTGCCGACAAGGTCGTAATTGCCCTCCTCGGTGTAGAACTTCACCGCGAACCCGCGCGGATCGCGCACCGCGTCGCCCGCCCCCAGGTTGCCCGCGACGGTCGAGAAGCGCTGGAAGACCTCGGTCCGTCGCCCGACCTCGCCGAGGAAGTGCGCACGCGTGTAGCGGGTGACGTCCTCGGTCACCTCGAACACGCCGTACGCGCCGGACCCGCGCGCGTGCACCACCCGCTCCGGGATGCGCTCGCGGTTGAACCGGGCCAACTTCTCGATCAGGTACTGGTCCTGGAGCAGCAGCGGGCCGCCGGCCCCGGCCGCCGCGCTGTTCTGGTTGTCGGAGACGGGCGCACCGGCCTCCGTCGTCAGTATCGGCTTGCTCATAGCAGAGTTGACTCCCTGTCAGCTATTCCGGGGGATGGCGGCACCGGTCTTTCCGAGCGTGGGTGCGCCGAGCGTGGGTGCACCGAGGACCGGCTGTCGCGGGCCCTCTGTACGTGCGAACGTCCGCTACCGCTGCGAGGGTGCGAAGCGGTTCCGCAGGGCTGTCAGACCGCCCTCGGTCAGCCGTCCCGGCAGCCGCAGTCGGGCCACCCCGCCGTCCGGGAAGACCTCGATGCGCACGTGCGTGACGGGCGGTACGTCGGTGAGCCGGAACCGGTGCCGAGTGTCCGGCTGCACCCTCGTGCGCGGCAGCAGTTCGAACCAGCCGTCCGGGTCCACGCTCGCGTCGCTGCCCATCAGGGCGACCCAACCCGGCGCGTTGCCGAGGTAGTTGTCGATGTCGATCTCGGCGGCCAGGATCTGCGCCTGCTCGACCAGGCGCACCCGCACCCAGTCGTGTCCGTCGTCCCGTCGGCGGCGGGTCTCCCAGCCCTCGCCCATCACCCGCGAGCGGCCCGGCGCGTTGAGGTTGTGCGGCGATGAGAAGTAGCGGTCGCTGGCCGCCTCGGCCACCGCGCCGTACTCCTGCGCCGCGAGGTCCACCGTGAGCCCGTCCAGCCAGGCCGGATCCGGCACCGCCTCGCCGAACACGCGCAGCCTGGCCACCCCGCCGTCGGGGAAGATGTTCAGCCGCACATGGGTGAACCGCTGCCCGGAGGTGACGGTGAACGGGTGTGCCGTGTCGCCCTTGAGATCGGTGCGCGCGACGATCGTGGTCCACCGCACCGCCGGGTCGAGCAGTTCCTCGACCGAGGGTGTGCCGGGCACGGACGCGGCCTCCACCGAGCCGCTCGGCGGGTAGTTGCCGGTGAAGAACGCGGTGTCCACCACGATCCCGCGCAGCTCACCGGGCACGCCGAGCCGGACGATCGCCCAGTCGTGCGCGTCCGGTTCGGGATGCGGGTGCTCGGCCGAGGGGCCGCGCCGGCGGCGGGTCTCCCAGCCGTCCATGATCTGGCCCTTGGGTCCGAACGTGTGCGGTACGAAGACCGGCGGCTCGGCCTTGAGCAGGTTCTCCTTCTCGGCGAACCACTCGTCGTTGGCGGCCACCACGCCCGCCCCGAGGGCGCGCGAGGCGAGGTTGACGTATTCGGTGAATTCGGCGGTCATCGGCTGATCTCCTCGTCCGGAAAGGAAGTCGACGGCTACTCGGCTACAACTCGGGACGAGGGGGCGGGCCGTGGCCGCGCAACCGGCGCATTCCCGGGGTGATCACGCGGCGGTCTCCGTCCGGTCCAGGAGCCGGCCGCGCGGGCTTCCGTGCACGTCCACCGGCGCGCCCGCGAGCCACGTGGTGCGCACCGTGCCGGTGAGCGCGCGGCCCGCGTACGGGGTGACCGGGTTGCGGTGGTGCAGCCCGGCCGGGTCCACGGTGAACACCGCGTCCGGGTCGAACGCGACCAGGTCGGCGTCGTATCCCGGTGCGATCGCGCCCTTGCGGGCCAGGCCCACCAACCGGGCCGGGCCGGCCGCCATCAGCGCGACCACGTCTGCCAGTTCGAAGCCGCGTGCCCTGGCCTCGGTCCAGACCGTGGCCAGGCCCAGTTGCAGCGACGCGATCCCGCCCCACGCGGCGGCGAAGTCGCCCACGTCCAGCCGTTTGAGATCGGCGGTGCACGGCGAGTGGTCGGAGACCACGGCGGCGAACGAGCCCGCCTCGATCCCGCGCCACAGCCGGTCGCGGTTGTCCTGGGAGCGGATCGGCGGGCAACACTTGAACGCGGTGTCGCCCGCCGGAACACCCTCGGCGACCAGGGTCAGATAGTGCGGGCAGGTCTCGGCGGTGACCGCGATCCCGTCCGCGCGGGCGGCGTCCAGGAGCGGCAACACCTGCGCCGAGGACACGTGCAGGACGTGCACGCGTGCGCCGGTGCGCTTGGCGATGTCGAGCAACTGCTCGACCGCGACCGTCTCGGCCGCGTCCGGCCGGGACGCGAGGAAGTCGGCGTACGCCCGGCCGGGCACCTGCGGCGCCGCGTCCAGCACGTGCGGCGCCTCGGCGTGGATGATCGCCAGCGCGTCCAGCCGCGCCTGTTCGGTCAGCGCCTGAGCCAACTCGGCCGCGTTCACGTGCGGGAACTCGTCCACGCCGGAGGGTGCGAGGAAACTCTTGAACCCGTACACGCCCGCCCGGTACAGCGGTTCCAGCTCGTCGGTGTTGCCCGGGATCGCACCGCCCCAGAAACCCACGTCCACGTACACCCGACCGCGCGCGACCTCCTGCTTGACCCGCAGCGCGTCGAGGGTGACGGTGGCCGGGATCGAGTTCAGCGGCATGTCGATCAAGGTGGTGACGCCACCGGCCGCCGCCGCCCGGGTCGCGCTCGTGAAGCCCTCCCACGCGGTGCGGCCCGGCTCGTTGATGTGTACGTGGGTGTCCACCAGGCCCGGCAGCAGGGCGAGTTCGCCCAGATCCTCGACCGGCGCGCCGGCGGCGCTGCGATACGGCGCCACGTCGGCGATCCGGCCGCCGGCCACGATCACGTCGGCCGGAAGCTCGCCGGCCGGGGTGAACACGCGGCGCGAGCGTAGTACGAGGGTGGGGGTGTGGGTCACGACGCGTCCTCCGAGTCCACGGGATGGGCCGAGCCGATCCGGTCGGTCGAACCGGGCCGGTCCGTCGAATCGGTCGGGTCCGGCGAGTCGGACGGGTGGTGCGATGCGGTCGGGTGATGCGATGCGGACCGGCCGGCCGGGTCGACCCCGTCGGCCGGGCCGGTGAGCAGGTCTCGGGCCAGACGTTCGCCCGCGTCCTCGGCCAGTTCGCCGGCGCGGGTCATGCTGTCGGCGCCGAGGTCCGCCAGCGCGTAGGCCGCCACGATGCCGGCCGCGTCGAGTTGAACCCCGCTCAACTCGACGCGGCCGCACACCACCGCCACGGGTACACCCCGTTTCCGGGCGGCGACCGCGACCCCGGCCGGTGCCTTGCCGTGCAGGGTCTGCCGGTCCAGGCTGCCCTCTCCGGTGACCACGAGATCCGCCCCGTCGAGCAGTTCGTCGAAGCCCAGGAGTTCGAGCAGCAGGCCGATGCCGGGCCGGATGCTCGCGCCGAGCAGCGCCAGCGCGCCGAACCCGGCCCCACCCGCGGCACCCGCTCCGGGCACCTCGGCCAGTTCGGGCGCGACCACCTCGGCCCAGCGCGCGAGCGCCGAGTCCAGGAGCCGAACCTCGTCCGGCGAGGCGCCCTTCTGCGGCCCGTACACCGCCGCGGCCCCCTTGGGGCCGAGCAGCGGATTGTCCACGTCCGAGGCGATCACCACCTCGACGCCGGCCAGCCGGGTCGCCAGGTCGCCGCGCTCGATCCGGTCCAGCCGCAGCAGCGCGGCCCCGCCCCGGGGCAGTTCCTCGCCCGCCGCGTCCAGCAGCCGTACGCCCAGCGCGCGAGCCAGCCCGGAGCCGCCGTCGGTGGAGGCGCTGCCGCCCAGGCCGAGCACGATCCGGGTACAACCCAGCTCCAGCGCCCGGCCGATCAGCTCGCCCACCCCGGTGGTGTCCGCCGTCAGCGGCGCGGGCCCGTCCGGGAGCAGCGCGAGCCCCGAGGACTCGGCCAGCTCGACCACGGCGGTCCGGCCGCGCACGGCGAGCGCCGCGCCCACCTGCCGCCCGGTGGGGCCGGTGACCCGTACCGGGATGCGCGCGAAGCCGGCGGCCACCGCGGCGTCCACGGTGCCCTCGCCGCCGTCGGCGATCGGCAACATGCGCACGTCCGCGTCCGGACGGGCCCGCCGGATCCCGGCACCGATCCTGACCGCGGCCTGCACGGCGGTCAGGGTCCCCTTGAACTTGTCGGGGGCCAGGACGACGACCGGTCCCATGCGCTGCTCCTTCGGGTGGGCTGCCGGAGGGGATGTCCGGGGTCGGCGCGGAGCCGACCGATCGGATGCCGTGCCGAGGCACAGTCAACTACGTGGCTGCCGCTCTCGGGGAGATCGACAGGGGTGGCGACGGTCCGACGTGCACGCGACACCACGCGGGTGCGACGGTCGGGCGCGGGCCCGACCCGACGCGTGCGATCGGGGTGGCAACCGCCCGGTGACGCGGGCGCGACACCACGAGTGGGATCAGCGTCACCGGGCGGAATCGAAGGGAGCGGGGCGGGCCCCTGGGAGGGGCCGACGACTCGGCCCGCCCCGCTCCGGACCTGACGAGCGGGTACGCCCCGCCGGTCACCCGTGGTCGGCCACGCGGCCGACCACGGGTCGCGGACCGGCTACGGAACCGGCTCGAACTCCTTGACCGCGTCGATCGCCGGCCCGTGCGGCGTGTTCGCCTCGCGCTCGATCATGATCTCCACCAGGACCGGGCGCGACGTGCGCTGCGCCTCCTTGCGGGCCCATTCGATGGTGGACCGGATGTCGTTCGGCTCCACCACCCGCTTGCCCGAGCAGCCGTACGCCTCCATCAGCTTGACGTTGTCGGTGCCGACCTCGTCGTAGTGGATGTCGACCTGGAAGTTCATCTCGTACGGGATCGACGCCTGGCGGATCAGCCCGAGGTACTCGTTGTTGATCATGATGATCACGAACGGCACGTTGTACTGCGCCGCCACCGCGAGTTCCTCGACCAGGTACTGGAAGCCGTAGTCGCCGACGATGCCGACCACCTCGGCGTCCGGGTCGCTGTGCTTGAGCGCCTTCTTGACGCCGATCGCCGCCGGGATCTCCCAGCCGAGCGGGCCGGCCTGGCCGCAGACCTGGTAGTGGCGCGGCTTGTAGGCCTTCTGGTGCTGGCCGCCCCAGATCTGGTAGAGGCCGATCGCGGTGACGAAGTAGGTGTCCTCGTCGAAGACCTCGTTGATCTCCTTGTACACCCGCGGCGCCTTGATCGGCACGCTGTCGAAGTCCTCGCGCCGGGTCAGCGTCGCGCGCAGCTCCTGGATCCGGGCCACCCACGCGCCCGCCTCGCGGCGGATGCCCCGCTCCTTCGCGGTGGCCAGGATCGCCTGGAGGAAATGCCGGGTGTCCGAGACGATGCCCAGGTCCGGTTCGAAGACCTTGCCGATCTGGGTCGGCTCGATGTCCACGTGGATGAACTTGCGGGTGCCCCGGTAGACGTCCAGCGTGCCGGTGTGCCGGTCGCCGAAGCGCGCGCCCAGCGCGAGCACCAGGTCGGACTCCAGGAACGACGCGTTCCCGTAGCGCTGCGAGGTCTGCACGCCGGTCATCCCGCTGTAGAGCGCGTGGTTCTCGTCGATCGAGCCCTTGCCCATCAGGGTGACCTGCACCGGGATCCGGAGCAGTTCGGCCAGCTCGACGAGCTCCTCGTGCGCCTCGCCGATGATCACGCCGCCACCGGAGAGCAGCAGCGGACGCTCGGCGGCGAGCAGCAGGTCCAGGGCGGCGTCCACGCGGGGCTGGTGCGGGAGCACCTCGCTCACCGGCAGCGGCGCGTCCACCTCGGAGTCCCACCAGATCTCCTGCTTCTGCACGTCCAGCGGCAGGTCGATCAGCACCGGGCCGGGCCGGCCCGAGCGGGCCAGCCGAAACGCCTCGCGGAAGATCCACGGCGCCTGTGCGGCCTCCTTGACCTGCACGGACCACTTGGTCACCGGCTTGGCGATCTCGACGATGTCGACCGCCTGGAACGCCTCCTGGTGCAGCTTGCTGGAGACGGCCTGGCCGGTGATGCACACGATCGGGATGGAGTCGGCGAGCGCGGTGTACAGACCGGTGATCATGTTGGTGCCGGCCGGACCGGACGTGCCGATCGCGACGCCGACCCCGCCGTTCGTACGGGCCCAGCCGTCGGCCATGTGGGTCGCGCCCTCTTCGTGCCGGACGATCAGGTGCTCGATGCCGCCGACCGTTTCCAGGGCCTGGTACAGCGGCAGGATCGCCGCGCCGGGACAGCCGAACGCGGTGTCCACACCTTCGGACCTGAGCACCTCGACGACGGCGTTCATGACCGGAACTCGACGGGGTGCCATCAGTTGTCTCCCTGCTTCGAACTGCCTTGCCCGGAACTGCCTTGCTCGGAGCTGCCTTGCCCGGAACCGCCCTGCGCGGGAGAGCCGTTGAGCCTTTCCAGGCCGAGCAGCAGACCGGAGTGGTCCAGCCCGCCGCCGCCCTGGGCGCGCAGCGACGCGACGAGTTGCGCGGTCAGGCCGGCGAGCGGCAGCACGAGGTCGAACTCGCGGGCCGACTCGGTGACGATGCCCATGTCCTTGTGGTGCAGGTCGATCCGGAACCCGGGCTTGAAGTCGCGGTCCCGCATCACCCGGGCCTTGCGGTCCAGGACCGTGCTGCCGGCCAGGCCGCCGGCGAGCACCTTCAGGCCCGCCTCGGTGTCCACCCCGGCACGTTCGAGGAACAGCAGTGCCTCGGCGACGAGTTGGATGTTGCCCGCGACGATGAGCTGGTTGGCCGCCTTGACCGTCTGGCCCGCGCCGTGCGGGCCGACGTGCACGATGGTCTTGCCGAGCACCTCGAACAGGGGCAGCGCGGCGGCGAAGTCCGCCGCCTCACCGCCGACCATGATGGACAGCACCGCCTCGATCGCGCCCGCCTCGCCGCCGCTGACCGGGGCGTCCAGCACCCGCAGCTTTCGCTCGGCGCCGGCCTCGGCCACCGCGATCGAGGTGCCGGGCTTGATCGAACTCATGTCGATCACCAGGGTGCCGGGCTCGACCGTGTCCAACACGCCGCCGTCGCCGAACATCACCTTCTCGACGTGTGGGTCGGCCGGGACCATGGTGATCACCACGTCCGCGTCGCGCACCGCCTCGGCGATGTTCGCCGCGCCCTTGCCGCCGGCCGCGATCAGCCGGTCGATGGCGTCCCGCTCCAGGTTGAACCCGGTCACCTCGTGGCCGGCCCGGACCAGGTGGGCGGCCATCGGACCGCCCATGATGCCGAGACCGACGAAACCGATCCTCTTGCTTGCGCCGGTCATCCGGCCCCTCCCTTGGTGTCGCGCAGCTCGCGCGGAAGCCAGCCGAAGCTGTCCGCGCTCGGGCCGACGGGCTTGTATTCGAGGCCGACGCGCCCGGTGTACCCGGCGGCGACGAGTCGGCGGAACAGGTCTTCGAAGTCCAGCCCGCCGGTGCCCGGTTGCCCCCGTCCGGGAGTGTCGGCGATCTGTACGTGGCCGAACCGGTCGGCGTACGTGTCGATCACGGCGGTGAGGTCCTCGCCGTTGCGGTCGAGGTGGTACAGGTCGCACAGGAAGGTCGCGTTCCCCAGGCCGGTCTCGGCGTTGACCTTGTCCACCACCGCCACCGCTTCCGCGGCGGTGGTCAGCGGATAGCGCGCGTTCTCCGGCGTGTTGAGCGCCTCGATCAGCACGATCGCGCCGATGCCGTGCGCGGCGTGGGCCGCCAGGGCCAGGTTCTCCAGGGCGAGTTCGTCCTGGGCCCGCGGGTCCACGCCGTCCTCGCGGTTGCCGTACAGCGCGTTCAGCGCGCGGCAGCCCAGGCTCTCGGCGAAGCCGGTCGCCGCGGCGATGTTGTCCCGAAAGCGCGCCGATTCGGCCGGCCGGGACAGCAGGCCGCGGTCGCCGGCGGGCATGTCGCCCGCGTCGAAGTTCAGGCCGACCAGGTCGACGCCGGCGTCGCGGATCGCTCGGGCGAGCGCGTCCAGCTCGGCGTCGGCGGGGGTCGGGCCGCCGAAGGGCCACCACAGCTCGATCTCGGCGAAGCCGGCCTCGGCAGCGGCAGCGGGCCGCTCGAGGAGCGGGAGTTCGGTGAAGAGGATCGAGAGATTGATGTCGAAGCGCAGATCACGAGCGCTCACGGGATCACCTCTTCCACGTCGGTTCCACAATGCGGAAGTAAGATTCTGCTCACCGGAATGATGTCACGCGCCTTCAACAGTTTGTCAAGGGTGGCCGCCGCAGTCTGACCCACGCGCGCCCCGCCGACCAGCCCCCCGCCCAGGCCGCTCCCGCCCCGTCGAATCGCCGGCCCGCGGCGCGGGCCCGGCGAGGCTCCCGAGCCGGGCGCTAGGGTTCGAGCGTGCGATTGCGGATTGAGTTCTCGACCGAGCCGTTCGACCTGGACGGCGTGCCGGCCCACGCCCTGGAGGCCCGCCGGGTCCTCGACGAAGCGGGCCTCGACGTGGAGGTCGGCCCCTTCGGTACGACCGCCGAGGGCGAGGCCGACGTGGTCCTCGCCGCGCTGGACAAGGTCTACCGAGGCGCGCTCGGGGTCGGCGCGACTCGGATCTCGGTGCAGGTCACCACCGTGCCGACGGCGCCGGGAGGCCCCGCGTGAGCCCCGCCGAACACCCGCTGGCCGCCGCGATCAAGCCGCTGGTGACCGCGATGGGCGCGCAATTCGTCACCCCGGACGAGGCCGGCCCCGAGGACGTCGTGCTGGACTGGGAGGGCGAACCGGCCGTCGCCGTCCGCCTCCCCGGCCTCGGCACCGCCCTCGACCGCCTCCTCGGCGACGCGGAACGCCAGTACGGCCCGCTGGCCGACCTCGACCGCGAGGCCAAACAGCGCGTGGTCCGCACCCTCGAACAACGCGGCGCCTTCACCATCCGCCACGGCGTCGAGACCGTGGCCGCGGCCCTGGGCGTGAGCCGCTTCACCGTCTACAACTACCTCAACCGCGAATCCCGAGGTTGAACCCGGCCCCCTCGGCCCGGCCCGACCCGCGCGAGGGCGAGCGCCGCCGCGCGCGGAAACGAAGTGCCTCCCCCACGCGAGCACTTCGGCGAGCCTCGTTTCCGGCGGGTCACGTTGTGTTCACCACGATGATCGACTTCAACAAACTGTTGACGCGGGAGATTCGGAGCGCCTAGCGTTCCGGCCATCGTCGCGTCGGGGTATTCGCTCGGACGCGGCGCATGGCTCTGGACGGGCACGCCCGCCGAGTGAGGAGGTTCCCGACATGTCATCAGCGCCAGGACTCGACAGACTCGACGCCGCGTCCGCCGAAGAGGCGATCCGACTGCTCGGTGAGGTCTGCGCGAGTCGTGCCTGGATCGGCGCGCTGCTCGCGGCCCGGCCCTACGGCGACCCGGAGAAGTTGTACGCGAGATCCGACGAGGCGGTGGCGATCCTGACCGCCGACGATCTCCAGGAGGCGATCGACGGTCACGCGGTGATCGGCCGCCCGCGCCACGACGATCCGCAGTCGACGCGCGAGCAGTCCGGGGTACACCGGGCGGGTGACGCGGTGTTGGCCGATCTGCGGGCCGGGAACATCGCGTACGAACAGCGGTTCGGCCACGTCTTCCTGATCTGCGCGAGCGGTCGCAGCGCCGCGGAGATGCTCGCCGAACTGCGGCACCGACTCGACAACAACCCGGCGTCCGAGTGGGAGGTCACCCGCGAGGAACTGCGGAAGATCAACCGCCTGCGCCTGGAAGGGCTGATCTCCGCGTGATCTCCACCCACATCCTGGACACCAGCGAGGGCCGGCCGGCGCCGGACGTGCCGGTCGAGTTGTCCCGACGCGCGGCCGACGGGACGTGGACCGTACTGGGCAACTCGGCGACCAACGCCGACGGACGCTGTCCGGATCTGCCGCCGCTGGGCGTGGATCCCGCCGCCGGCCCGGTCGACGTACGACTGGTCTTCGACGTCGCCGCGTACCGCCGCGCCCGCGGCGAGACGCCGTTCTTCCCGGAGGTGCAAGTGGTCTTCACCGCCGACCCCGGAACGCACTACCACGTACCGCTTTTGCTCAACCCGTACGGATATTCCGTCTATCGAGGGAGCTGACAGGCATGCCGATGGTGCTCGGCCAGAATCAGTACGGAAAGGCGGAGACCCGCGTGGTCCGGGTCCGCCGCGACACCGAACGGCACGAGATCAAGGACCTCAACGTCAGCGTCGCACTGTCGGGCGAGTTGTCCGACACCCACTTCACCGGCGGCAACGGCAACGTGCTGCCCACGGACACCATGAAGAACACCGTGTTCGCGTTCGCGCGAGAGCACGGCATCGACTCGGCCGAGGCCTACGGCATACGCCTGGCCCGGCACTTCGTCGAGTCGCAGCCCTCGATCACCCGGGCCCGGGTGCGGATCGAGGAGTACCCCTGGAACCGCATCCCCGCCGCCGAGGCGCGCAATCGCTTCGTCGGCGCGGACGAGATCCACCACTCGTTCGTCCGGGACGGCGGCGAGACCCGGACCACCGAGATCGTCTGGGAGCACGGCCGGGTCCGGGTGATCTCCGGACTCAAGGACCTGGTCGTGATGAACACGACGGCCTCCGAATTCTGGGGCTACATCAAGGATCGGTACACCACCCTCCAGGAGGCGTACGACCGGATCCTGGCCACCCAGGTCACCGCGCTCTGGCGGTTCTCCTTCGACGCGGCCGACGGCGCGAGCGAACCGAACTGGGAGCGCTCGTACGCCCAGGTCCGCCGGCACCTGCTGGAGTCCTTCGCCGAGACGTACTCCTACTCGCTCCAGCAGTCCCTGTACGCGATGGCGAACCGGGTGCTGACCCATCGGCACGAGGTGGACGAGGTTCGGCTGTCGTTGCCGAACAAGCACCACTTCCAGGTCGACATGGACCGGATGGGCGTCAAGAACGACAAGGAGGTGTACTACGCCGCCGACCGGCCCTACGGTCTGATCGAGGGCACCGTGCACCGCGAGGGTGTCATTCCGCTGATTCCGGTGGACTGACCTCGCTCGTCGGGCATAACCCCCGGAGGATTCTTCATCCGCCGTCCCGCCTCCGGGGCCCGCGCGCAGGACCAGACGGCGGTTCGTTGGCACATTGGACCGCTGCCGCAAGGGACTGCCCATGTCTGTAGGAAACTCCGCGCGGAACTCCGCCGGCTCCGCCCCCTCCGTGGCGGACTCCGCCCGCGCCGCCGGTTCCGGGCGCATCGTGATCGAGAACTGCGCGGTCGCGACCGTCGACGCGCGGGACACCGAGTACGCCTCGGGCCACGTCGTGGTCGCGGGCAACCGGATCGAGTCGGTCGGCGCGGGTGCCGCCCCGGCCGGCCTGGAACACGTCGTCCGCCGGATCGACGGCACGGGCCACCTGGTCACCCCGGGGCTGGTCAACACGCACCACCACTTCTACCAGTGGATCACCCGCGGCCTGGCCCAGGAGTGCAACCTCTTCGACTGGCTCGTGACGCTCTACCCCACCTGGGCGAAGATCGACGACGAGATGTGTTATGCCGCCGCGCAGGGCTCGGCCGCCGCGCTGCTGCGCTCGGGGTGCACCACCTCCACCGATCACGCGTACGTCTTCCCCAAGGACGGCGGCGACATCCTGGGCGCGGAGATCCGCGCGCTGGCCGAACTGGGCATGCGTTTCCAGCCCACCCGGGGCTCGATGGACCTGGGCGAGTCGCAGGGCGGGCTGCCTCCGGACGCGTGCGTCGAGGACACCGACGCCGCGCTGGCCGCGACCGCCGAGGCGATCGACACCTGGCACGACCCGTCCTTCGACTCGATGGTGCGGATCACCGCCGCGCCCTGCTCGCCCTTCTCCGTGACTCCCGAACTCCTGCGTGGTGCGGCCGAGTTGGCCCGCGCCAAGGGAGTGCGACTGCACACCCACGGCTCGGAGACGGTGGAAGAGGAGGACTTCTGCCACGAGAAGTTCGGCATGGGGCCCACCGACTACCTGGAAAGCGTCGGCTGGTTGGGCGAGGACGTGTGGATGGCGCACTGCGTCCACATGAACGACTCGGACATCACCAAGTTCGCCGCCACCGGCACCGGCGTGGCGCACTGCCCGTCCTCCAACGCGCGGCTCGCCGCGGGCATCGCACGCGTTCCGGAGATGCTGGCCGCCGGCGTCCCGGTCGGCCTGGGCGTCGACGGCACCGCCTCCAACGAGTCGGGCGAGTTGGGTACGGAGTTGCGCAACGCGCTGCTGATCGCCCGACTGCGCCGCGGCCCGGCGGCGATGACGGCCCGCCAGTCGTTGCGGCTGGGCACGATGGGCGGCGCCAAGGTACTCGGCCGCGAACGCGAGATCGGCTCGCTGGAGCCCGGCAAGCTCGCCGACCTGGCCATGTGGCGCGTGGACGACGTCCTGCACGCGGGCATCGCCGACCCGGTCGCGGCCCTGGTCCTGGGCGCGGCGGCACCGCTGACCCTGCTGCTGGTCAACGGCCGCGAGGTGGTCGAACAGGGACACCTGTCCCGAGTCGACGAGGAGCAGATCGCCCGCAACGTGGCCCACGCGGCGGCCCGCCTGCGCGCCGAGTAGCCGACGGGAATCCCGGACACGCCGTCACGCGGCCGAAGGTCCACCGGACTTCGGCCGCGTTTCGGCGTGTCCGGGGCACTCGGCCGGTCCGGTCGATCCGCCGTGGTCCCGATCCCGGGTGCCGTCAGTCGCGCGTCGTCGCGGCCTTCGCGACCAGGGCCAGCGGTACGGTCGCGCACCGGGTGGCGGACGCCACGGTCATGGTGCGCACCCCGGTGCGCCCGGCGATGTCGACCAGGCGCGCCGCGTCGCACAGGTAGGCCCGCGCGTGCGGGACGTCTCGGGCGCACGTGGCCGCGTCGACGAAGGCGGGCAGCCACGGCCGGCCGTCCTGCCCGTGGATGAAGACCACCGACTCGTCATCGTCGATCGGGACCACCACGCCGCCGGCCACGATCGCGGCGAGCAGGTCGGCGGGCTCGGTCCCGCTCTCGTCGGCGCGGTCGAGGAGGGCGGCCAGGGCCGGGTTCGCGGCAGTCATGCCATGATCATATGGGCCCTGATTGTCGGGATTCGGCACCGCCGACCGGCGGGCTCCCGGGGCACGCGAAACGGGCGGGTCCGACCTGGATCGGACCCGCCCGTCACCTTCCGCACGCCGTCCCGACACCTCGGGAGCCGGGACCGCTACGCGTCGCGCCCCAGCGTCCGCAGATACGCCCGCCAGCCGCCGAACTCGGTGATCTCCTTGTGCCTGCCCGACTCCGACTCGCCGCGGCGCAGGATCATCGAGAAGCAGGCCGAGCCGTCCTCGAGCTTGATGATCCCGAACTCCAGTTCGGCCGGCTCGGTGGGCAGCAGGTTGTCGCGCAGCACCTCGTCCGGGACCTCGTACACCTCGCCCGCGATCTGCGCCTCGCTCGCGGGATCGGGCAGCAGGCCCGGGCAGCGGTCGCCGATCGAGAAGAAGCGATAACCGGGCGCGGTACGGGTCTTGGCGACCAGCGGCGCACCCTCCAGGTGGTGGTGGAACGGACCACCCTCCATCGCCTGGCCGTTGAGGAACATCCGTGCCATGTGCTGCCTCCTGTTCGATGCCCGCGCGAGAACCGTCGGCGGCGCTCGGCGCCGCAGACGCAGGCGACGAGGTTTCGCCGTCGCCGAGATATCCCGAGAAGAAAAAGATGTAGAAGATGGGGATGCGGAACGACCGGGCCCGCCCGATTGGACGCGCCCCACGACCGCCGGGGTGGGCCCGGCCGTTCCGCGCTTGTGGGGGATGTGCGAACGGCCCTATTCAGTCGAGGAGTTCGCATCCCGGCAGGGTGAGGAATTCGACGAACTCGTCGGCGAGGGCCACCTTGAGGAACAGGTCGCGCGCGTCCGTCCAGCGGCCGGCCTCGAACCTGTCGTCGTCGATGTCCTCGCGCAGCGCGCCCAGTTCCTCGACGACCAGACGCCGGACCAGGTCCGAGGTCACCTTGTCACCCGTGTCCGCGAGCACCACACCGTTGTTGATCCACTGCCACACCTGGGACCGGGAGATCTCCGCGGTCGCCACGTCCTCCATCAGGCCGAAGACGGCGACCGCGCCGTATCCGCGCAGCCACGCCTCCAGGTAGCGCAGCCCGACGCCGACCGCCGCGTGCAGCCCGGCGTTGGTCGGCGAAGCGTCCGCGGACGCCACGTCCAGGAGCTGATCCGCCGTCACCTCGACGTCGTCCCGGGTGCGTTCGATCTGGTTCGGCCGCTCGCCGAGCACCGTGTCGAACGCCTCGCGGCAGACCGGCACCAGGTCCGGGTGGGCCACCCAGGACCCGTCGAAGCCGTCCCCGGCCTCACGGTCCTTGTCGTCGCGCACCTTCGCCAGCGCCGCCGCGTTGGCCGCAGCGTCGCGTCGCGAGGGAATCACCGCGGCCATCCCGCCGATCGCGTGCGCGCCGCGCCGGTGGCACGTACGCACCAGCAGGTCGGTGTACGCGCGCATGAACGGCGCGGTCATGGTGACCGCGTTGCGGTCCGGCAGCACGAACGCGTCTCCCGCGTCGCGGAAGTTCTTCACGATGCTGAACAGGTAGTCCCAGCGGCCCGCGTTCAGGCCCGACGCGTGCTCGCGCAGTTCGTAGAGGATCTCGTCCATTTCGAACGCGGCCGTGATCGTCTCGATCAGCACGGTCGCGCGGATCGTGCCGCGCGGGATGTCCAGCAGGTCCTGCGCGTGCCGGAACACGTCGTTCCACAACCGGGCTTCGAGGTGGCTCTCGATCTTGGGCAGGTAGAAGTACGGGCCCAGGCCCCGGTCGAGCAGGCGGGCCGCGTTGTGGAAGAAGTAGAGCCCGAAGTCGACCAGCGCGCCGGCCGCCGGGACGCCGTCGACCAGGATGTGCCGCTCGTCCAGGTGCCAGCCGCGCGGGCGCATCACCACGGTGGCCAACTCGTCGTCCGGACGCAGCGCGTACGTCTTGCCCTCGGCGGTGGAGAAGTCGATCCGCCGGTCGTAGGCGTCGATCAGGTTGAGTTGGTGGGCGACGACGTTGTGCCAGGTCGGCGCCGAGGCGTCCTCGAAGTCGGCGAGCCAGATCTTCGCGCCGGAGTTGAGCGCGTTGATCGTCATCTTGCGATCGGCCGGACCGGTGATCTCCACCCGTCGGTCGCGCAGTGCGGGCGGCGCCTCGGCCACCCGCCAGTCGGCGGCGCGTACGTCGGCGGTCTCCGGCAGGAAGTCGAGCCGGCCGGTGCGGGCGATCTCCTCGCGTCGGGTCCGGCGCAGGTTCAGCAGTGCGTCGCGACGGCCGCCGAATCGGCGTTGCAGGCTCGCCACGAAGCGCAGCGCGTCGGTGGTGAGCACTTCGTCCGCTCGCGGCACGGAGCCGCCGGTCACTGTGCTGTGCTTGACCACGATGGCCGGTGCACTCATGGGTGGCTCTCCTTCGCCGTCGACGCTCTTTTGTAGAGTGGACATTAGTTTCCGGGAAACGGAAGTTCAACAACTTGTTGAATAAATTCTCGACGGAGGATCACGCCGTGGCCGCAGTCAACTCGAGCACCAACGGCACAGCCAACGGCGCGAGTGGTGGTGTCCAGTCGCTGGAACGTGCGTTCGACCTCCTCGAACTGCTCGCCGACGCCGGCGGAGTGCTGACGCTCAGCGAGCTCGCCGCGCGTTCAGGATTGCCCATGCCCACGATCCACCGCCTCGTACGCACGCTCGTTTCGCTGGGTTATCTGCGCCAGGACGCCTCGCGGCGATACACGCTCGGCCCGCGACTGATCCGACTGGGCGAGACCGCGGGCCGGCTGCTCGGCAGTTGGGCCCGGCCGTACCTGGCCGAACTGATGGAGACCACCGGCGAGACCGCCAACCTCGCGGTGCTGGAGGCGGGCGAGGTGGTCTACGTCGGCCAGGTGCCCAGCCGGCACTCGATGCGGATGTTCACCGAGGTCGGCCGCCGGGTCCAGCCGCACTGCACCGCGGTCGGCAAGGTCCTGCTCGCCCACCTGCCCGAGGCCGACGCCGCACGGGTCCTCGGCGGCCGGCCGCTGGCCTCGCACACCGAGCACACGGTCACCGATCCGGCCGCGCTGCTCGCCCAGTTCCCGCTGATCCGGGCGCAGGGCTACGCGGTCGACGACCAGGAGCAGGAACTGGGCGTGCGCTGCGTCGCCGTGGTGGTGCCGGGCGCGCCGACCGCGACCGCGCTGTCCGTGTCCGGACCCGAGGGCCGGATCCGGGCGATGGAGGAGCACTGGATGACCACCCGGATGCGGGAGATCGCGTCCCGCCTGGGGCAACGCCTGGGCGGGACCGAGTCGGACCCCGAGGCGATGCCCGCCCCTTGAGCCGTCCTCGACACCGAACCGGGCCGCCCCCGGCCCGCGCCCGACCGCACCCGGGCACGCCGGACCGCCCGGAGCGCGCCTTCGGACGAATCCACCAGACCGCGCGCGGCGTCGCCGGCCGCCTCTCGTACGTTCCGCCCGTGGACCGTGGGCGGCACGGACGGCTCTACTGACGGGCATGTCCCACCCCATCGCGCCGCCCGCCCCGCTGCTCGACCGGTTCGGTCGGGCGCACACCGACCTGCGTGTGTCCCTGACCGACCGGTGCAACCTGCGCTGTACCTACTGCATGCCCGCCGAGGGTCTGCCCTGGCTGCCCGCCGGCGAATTGCTCACCCGGGCCGAGACCACCCGCCTGATCCGGATCGCGGTGGACCGCCTCGGTATCCGCACCGTCCGGCTCACCGGCGGCGAGCCGCTGCTGCGGCCGGACCTGCCCGCGCTGATCGCCGACCTGGCCGGCCTGGACCGAGCCCCCGAGTTGTCGCTGACCACCAACGGCATCCGGCTGGCCGCACTGGCGCCCGCGCTGCGTGCGGCGGGACTGCGCCGGGTCAACGTCAGCCTGGACACCCTGCGGCCCGAACGGTTCGCGCTGCTCACCCGCCGGGACCGGATCGAGGACGTGTTCGCCGGACTGCGCGCGGCACGCGCGGCCGGCCTCGCGCCGGTCAAGGTCAACACGGTGCCGGTGCGCGGGATCAACGACGACGAGATCGTGCCGATGCTCGAGTGGGCGATCGAGCGCGGCTACCGGCTGCGCTTCATCGAGCAGATGCCGCTGGACCCGCAGGGCGCGTGGGATCGCGACCTGATGGTCACCGCGGCCGAGGTACTGGAGCGGCTGGCCGCCCGGTTCACGCTGACCGCCGTCCCGCGCGACGACGCGTCCGCGCCCGCCGAGGAGTGGCATGTCGACGGAAGCGCCGCCACCGTCGGGGTGATCGCGAGCGTGACCCGGCCGTTCTGCGGCGCGTGCGACCGGGTCCGGCTCACCTCCGACGGGCAGTTGCGCACGTGCCTGTTCGCCCGGGACGAGTCCGATCTGCGCACCCTGCTGCGCTCGGGCGCGGACGACGCCGAGATCGCCTCCGCGTGGCGGATCGCGCTGTTCGGCAAGGGCCCGGGACACGGCATCGACACGCCCGGCTTCCTCGCCCCGGACCGCCCGATGTCCGCGATCGGCGGCTGACCCGATGACCGCCGAAGCCGTACGCCGGCCGTCCGCGACCACATCCGCCGCGCCGGTCGTGCGCCTGTGCGCCATCCGCGACACCGCGCCGAGCGTCGACGAGGTGCTCGCCGCCATCGCCCACCCGGCGGCCGGTGGCACCTCGGTGTTCGTCGGCACGGTGCGCGACCACGACGCGGGCCGCGCCGTGCGCGCACTGTCCTACTCCGCCCATCCCCTGGCCGTCGACCGGCTCCGCGAGGTGGCAGAGCGCCTCGCCGCCGAGGAACCGGACATCCTGGCCGTCGCCGCGCTGCACCGGATCGGCGACCTCGTGGTCGGGGACACCGCGATCGCGGTGGCGGTGGCCACGGCGCACCGCGCGCGGGCCTTCGCCGCGTGCCGTGAACTGGTCGAGCGGATCAAGCACGAGGTACCGATCTGGAAGCAACAGACCTACACCGACGGCTCTCGGGGCTGGGTCGTCTGCGAGCACTGACCGACGGGTTCGACTACCCGACCGGATCCAGTCCGAGCACCGCGCCGGCCACCGCCGCGAGGGTGGGCGCCACCCCGGCGGTGTCCCGCAGATGACGCGTGCGGGCCACGTCGTTGATCGCGGTCAGCGCCGCGTGCACCCGGATCCGGGCCTGCGCCGCGCCGTACTCCGGTCGTACCGCGCACAGCAGGTGCGCCCACTCCATGAGGTAGTCCGCCTGCGCCTGGCGGGCCCGATGCCGAGCCTGCGTCGGCAGGTGCGACACCTCCGCGAGGAGCAGTGTGACCAGGTCGCTGTACTCGGCCGCGAACCGGATGTACGACCACAGCAGTACCCGCAGCGCGCCCTCGTCGTCCTCGGCGCCGGCCAGCGCGCGGGTCATGTCCATCGACAACCACTCGATGCCCCGGGTCACCGCCGCCGAGAGCAGGTCCGCCTTGCTCTCGAAGTGGTTGTACACGCTGGGGCCGGCGATCCCCGCCGCCGCGCCGATGTCCTCGATGGCCACCCCGGCGTACCCGTGCTCGGCGAACATCCGTACGGCCGCGCCCAGCAGCGCCTCGCGCCGGGAGCGCAGCACGATCCCGGTCGGCCGCGTCGGCGTGCGCGCGATCGACACCAGCTCGGCGGGCCGCGCGGTGACCGCGGCGCGGCCCAACTCCACGAGCAGCCGCACGTACTCCGGACGGGGTAGCTCGATCCGGTGGAAGGAGGGGCTGAGCAGTACCCCAAGGCCGCACCACGCGAGCAGTTCGGCCTGCCCTGGCGACAACTCCGGGCGGGCGTCCCGGATCAGCTCGGCGACCACCGCGGTGACCGCGTGGATCTCGCGCCGCACCTCGGCTCGCTCGGCCGCGGGCAGCAGTCGGCCCTCGCGCTGCCACAACACGCCGACTTCGCGGTGGTCGAGGGTGGCCGCGACCACCGCGCGCAGCACCGTGTCCGGGTCCTCGACCGCGCTGCGGGCCAGCGCGTCGCGCACCGGCGCGACCCCGTCGAGCACGACCTGCATGAGCAGGTGCTGCTTGCTGCGGAAGTGCCGGTACAGCGCGGAGGGCCCCATGCCCACGGCGTCGGCGATGTCGCTCATGCCCACGTCCGCATAGCCCCGGCGGTGGAACAGGTCGGCCGCGGCGGCCAGGATCAGCGCGCGACGGTTACGCGGTCGCGTCCCCCGGGCGGGCGGCACCTGTCCACCGATCTTGCGCACCGCAGCCGCCATCGCGTACTTCCTTCCGGGATCCGCCCCCGCGTCATTGTTCCAGCCGGCATGGCCCCGGGGGTGTGCCTTCGACACGCCCCCGCATGCCCCCGCCTTTGCCCCGCGTGCCCGCTGCGTCCCCGAGCCGGCTCCGCGTCGGGCACACGTCGGGCGCACGTCGAGCCGGACGCTGCACCGGGGAGCCGGCCGGCATCGGCCCGGTTACTACGCTGGGTGGCATGACGACCTCACTGATCACCGGCGCCACTTCGGGCCTCGGCGCCGCGTTCGCCCGACGGCTCGCCCACGAAGGGCACGCCCTCGTCCTGGTCGCGCGGGACGAGGAGCGATTGGCGCAGTGCGCCCGCGATCTGCGCGAGGAACACGGCATCACGGTGGAGGTGTTGCCCGCGGATCTGTCCCTGGACGAGGGGATCGCGGCCGTCGAGACGCGGCTGGCCGATCGGTTCGCGCCCGTGGACGTGTTGGTCAACAACGCCGGCTTCGGCAATCGGGGCGGTTTCCTGGACGCATCCACGGCGGACGAGGTGCGCATGCTCAAGGTGCACTGCGAGGCGGTGCTGCGGCTGACCACCGCGGCGAGTGCGGCGATGCGCGAGCGCGGTCGCGGCTGGGTAATCAACGTGGCGTCCGTCGCGGCCTTCCTGCCCCGCGGCACCTACGGCGCGAGCAAGGCATGGGTGGTCAGCTTCACCGAGGGCGCCGCCCGCGAATTGACGGGCAGCGGTGTGCGGTTGATGGCCCTGTGTCCGGGCTTCGTACGCACCGAGTTCCACCTGCGGGCCGGGATGGGCACATCCAACATCCCCAACTGGATGTGGTTGGACGCCGATCGGGTGGTGGCCGCCGCGATCCGCGACCTCGCGGTGGGCAAGACCGTCAGCGTGCCGGATCTGCGCTACAAGGCGGTGGTCGGGCTGGCCAAGCTCACCCCGCGCGGCCTGTTCGGCAGCGTGTCCACCAGGACTGGTCGGGTGTACGGGCCGACCCGCCCGTAGCCGGCAGGCCACGCCTACCCGCCCGCAACCGGTGCTCGGCGCCGACCCGCTCGGTGCCCGGCGGCGCCCGGTCACGCCGAAGGCCCCGTCGACATGGGGTCGACGGGGCCTACGGGCGCGCACCGGGCGGGGCGGTGTCACCGTCACGCCCCTCCCCCGGGCTTCCGCGAGGTCCGCTGCTCGGCGTCCGGGGACGCCGAGCCGTCAGCGCCTCGGGCGGCCCTTGGGCCGGTCGCTCTTGCCGCGTCGGGCGGCCTTGGGGGACTCGAGGGTGTCCGTCGCCTCCGCTGCCGGCGCCGCTGCGGAGTCCGCACGCTCGGCTTCGACGAACAGCGAGTTCTTGTTCTGCATGTGGGGTTTCGACTTCTGCTTGGCCATGGCCGTTTCCTCCTACGGAGAACCGATGGTCGGTCTCGTCCACTCTCACACCGTTCGTCACGGTGCGCATGTCGAGCGTCACATGTCGTGATGACCGGCTGTCACACGCCGTGATGATCGAATTCGAATGGCAGCTCGAGATTGCTTCTACGATGCCGGAATGCTCCTTGACCAACCCGAGCGCCCACCTCGGCCCCGGCCCCGCCGTGTCAAACGGCGGATCGCCGGCCTGCTGGCCGGCCTGGGCATCGTGTTCGGCTGCGCACAGTGCCTGGCCCCGGCGGACGTCCACGACGCCACCGCGAAGTCCTCGCTGTCCAGCAGTGCGCTCAGGGCCCCCGAGCCGCCCCAGGCCGCCGCCGCGCACCCGCCGTCGGAGACGCTGGACACTCGACGGGGCACGTCGCCGATCGACGGGCGCAGCTATATCCGTGCCCCGGGCACCCGGATCACCGTCTTCGCGCATCGGGGCGCGCCCACGGTGGCACCGGAGAACACCATGCCCTCCCAGGAGGCGGCCCGGAACGTGGGTGCGGACTGGATCGAGAACGACGTGCAGCCCAGCACGGACGGTGTGCCGCACATCATGCACGACGCCACCGTGGATCGAACCACCAACGGCAAGGGCGCGATCCGCGATCTGACGTCCTCTGACCTGGCCACACTGGACGCCGGGGCCTGGTTCAAGCCGGAGTTC
This sequence comes from Embleya sp. NPDC127516, assembly GCF_044765325.1. NCBI lineage: Bacteria > Bacillati > Actinomycetota > Actinomycetes > Kitasatosporales > Streptomycetaceae > Embleya > Embleya sp. NPDC127516. The sequence continues at coordinate 347,171 of NZ_JBIWJT010000008.1, forward strand.
GCCGGCACCCGCGTGATGACGCTGCGCGAACAGCTCACGGACCTGCGCACGCGCGGCGGACGACTGCTCCTGGAGATCAAGAATCCGCACTCCCGCGACGAGATCGCCCGGATCGTCCAGGAGGTACGCACCGCCGGGATGGCCGGTCGGGTATTCGTGCAGAGCTTCGACCAGGAGTCGTTGCGGCTGACCCGCGATCTCGCCCCCGAACTGCCGCTGGGCCTGCTCAGCGATCAACTCGACGCCGATCCGGTAGCACTGGCCAAGGAGTTGCGGCTGACCTCGTACAACCCCTCGTACCACGGCCTGGCCCAACGCCCGAACGTGGTCCAAGAGTTGCACGCGGCCGGGATCGCGGTGCTGGCCTGGACGCCGGACGACCCGCGGGAGTGGGCCGCGCTGAACAACGCGGGGGTGGACGGGATCATCACGAACCGGACCGCCGACCTGGTCGCGTGGAACGCCGCGCACACCACCAAGGACGGCGCCCGCCCCTGACCCGCCCCGCCGGAAAACGGCCCGCGACCGACCCGGCCTCCCGGGTCGGTCGCGGGCCTCTTCGTAGCACGGGCCTTTGCGTGGACGGGCATCTCCGCCGCTGGCCTCTCCCCCCGCGGCCTCTCGGTCGACGAACCGAACCCGCGTTCGCGCGGAACCCGGTCGCACGTGCGCCGATCGGCTCCGGTCGTCCACGGAACCGCACCGGCAAACCCTTTACCTCGTGAGGGCAATGTGACATTTTACTGATGTGAGCGAACTCCGTCCCAGTGATGTCGTCGTCATCGGCGCGGGCGTGGTCGGCGCCGCGTGCGCCCACTACGCCGCGCGTGCCGGGCTGTCGGTCACCGTGCTCGACCGCGGCCCGGTCGCGGGCGGAACCACCGGCGCCGGCGAGGGAAACCTGCTGGTCTCGGACAAGCGTCCCGGCCCGGAACTGTCCCTGGCCCTGCTCTCGCTCCGCCTGTGGGCCGAGCTGGCGGCGGAGGGGCACGACTTCGAGTACCAGGCCAAGGGCGGCCTGATCGTCGCGCGCACCGAGGCCGAGGCGGTCGCGATGACCGTCGCGGCCGAGGCACAACGCGCCTGCGAGGTCTCCGCCCACACCGTCGACGCGAAAGAACTGCACTTCTACGAACCGCACTTGGCCCCCGACCTGGCCGGCGGCACGCACTACCCGCAGGACGCGCAGGTGCAACCGGCCCTGGCCGCCGCCGCGTTGCTGCGCTCGGGCGTACGCCTGCACACCGGCGTCACGGTGACCGGCTTCCGGCGCGGGCGCGGCGATCGGGTGCTCGGCGTACGCACGTCGCACGGCGACATCGCGGCCGGTGCCGTGGTCAACGCGGCCGGCACCTGGTCCGGTGCGATCGCCGAGCTCGCCGGCGTGTCCCTGCCGATCCTGCCGCGCCGGGGATTCGTGCTGGTCACCGAGCCGCTCCCGCCGATCGTGCGACACAAGGTGTACGCGGCGGCCTACACCGGGGACGTCGCGAGCGACGACGCGGACCTGGCCTCCTCGGCCGTGGTCGAGGGCACTCCGTCCGGCACCGTGCTGATCGGCGCGAGCCGCGAACGGGTGGGCTTCGACCCCTCGTTCCCGGTACCGGTGCTGCGCCGGCTGGCCGCCCAGGCGATCGAGCTGTTCCCGATCCTGGCCGGCGTCTCGGTGTTGCGCGCCTATCGCGGCTTCCGGCCGTACTGCCCCGACCATCTGCCGGTCGTCGGCCCGGACCCGCGCGCGCCCGGCCTGCTGCACGCGTGCGGCCACGAGGGCGCGGGCGTGGGCCTGGCCCCCGCGACCGGCCTGCTCATCACCCGAGCCCTGACCGGCGACGCCTCCGGGCCCGATCCCGGAGTCGACCCCACCCCATTCGCCCCGACCCGCTTCGCGGAGGTGTCCTCGTGACCGGCGTATCCCGACCCACCCCGGTCCACCCGCCCGACGAGGAGCACTTCCGGCTGAGGGTGGACGGCCGGAGCATCCCGGTCGAGGCCGGTCAGACCGTCGGCGCCGCGATGCTCGCCGCCGGGATCCGGTCCTGGCGCACCACCCGGTTCGCGGGCAAGCCGCGCGGGCTGTTCTGCGGCATCGGCGTGTGCTTCGACTGCCTGGTCACGGTCAACGGCACGCCGTCCCTGCGGGCCTGCCTGGTCACCGCCCGGCCCGACGACGAGGTGACCACGACATGATCCACGACCTGGTCGTCGTCGGCGCCGGCCCGGCCGGACTGACCGCCGCCGTCACCGCCGCCCGGTTCGGCCTGCGCGTCGCCGTTCTCGACGCCAACTCCCGGGCGGGCGGCCAGTATCACCGACACCGCGCGGGCCGGCCGCCGGCCTGGCCGCCGCTCACGCGCCTGCACACCGTCGAGCACCTGGCCGAACATCGCGTCTGGGCGGTGGAACGCTCGGCCGAGGGTTTCACGGTGCACGCCGTGGCCGGCGAGCGGGACACCACCCCGGTGACCGTCATCGGCCGCCGACTGCTGCTGGCCACCGGGGCGTACGACCGGCAACTGCCCTACCCAGGCTGGGACCTGCCCGGTGTGTTCACCGCCGGCGGCACCCAGGCGCTGATCAAGGGCAACGGCGTGCCGCCCGGTCGACGTGCGGTGGTCGCGGGCACCGGCCCGTTCCTGCTGCCGGTCGCGGTCGCGCTGGCCGACGCGGGCGTCGAGGTGCGGGCCGTCCTGGAGGCGTCCCGGCCCACGCCGCGCGCCGCCGCCCTCGCGCCGCACAGCCCGGCCCGCGTGGTCGAGGCGGCCCGCTACGCCGCCGCGCTGGCCCGGCGGCGGATCCCCTATCGCACCGGCCGGGCCGTGATCGCGGCAACCGGCGACCACACCGGACTGACCTCGGTCACCGTGGCCCGGCTCGACGCGAACTGGCGCGCGCGGCCCGGCACCTCGACCGAACTGGCCTGCGACACGCTCGCGGTCGGCTACGGCTTCACCCCGCAGCTCGAACTGGCCGGCCAACTCGGCTGTGCGAGCACCCCGGACGGTTTCGTCGCGGTGGACGCGCGGCAGACCACCGACGTACCGGGCCTGTTCGCCGCCGGCGAGAGCACCGGCATCGGCGGAGTGCATCTCGCGTCGGTCGAGGGCGAGTTGGCGGCCCACGCGATGGTCGGCCGGACGCCGCCGCGCGCGTTGCTGCGCCGCCGGGCCGCGCTCACCCGGTTCGCCGACGGGCTGCGCGCGCTCTATCCGGTCCGACCGGGCTGGTTGTCCTGGTCGGACGCGCACACCCCGATCTGCCGCTGCGAGGAGGTGCCCCGAGGGCTGATCGAGGACGCGGCCCGCCGAGGAGCCGACGACGTGCGCTCGGTCAAGCTGCTCACCCGCGCGGGAATGGGCTGGTGCCAGGGCCGGATGTGCGCCGAGGCCACCGCGTGCGTGTTGTCCGACGTGCTGGACCGACCGGTCGCCGCGCCCCCGCCCACCCGTCCGATCGGTGTGCCCATCCGTCTCGGAGACCTAGCCCAAGGAGCCCCATGAGCCCACACCCCGCCACTCCTCCCCGCTCCGCCCCGGACCCGGCCGACCGCAAGCCGTGGCACGGAATCGTGGTGGCCACCGCGCTACCGCTGCGCGAGGACCTGTCCGTGGACTTCGACGCGTATGCCGAGCACGTGCGGTGGCTCGTGGATTCGGGCTGCGACGGAGTCTGCCCGAACGGCTCGCTCGGCGAGTACCAGTCGCTCACCCCGGACGAGCGGGCCCTCGTGGTGCGGGTCGCGGTCGAAGCGGTGGGCGGCGACCGGGTACTGCCCGGCGTCGCGGCGTACGGCGCGGCCGAGTCACTGCGCTGGACCGAACAGGCCGCCGAGGCGGGCGCCCGAGCGGTGATGCTGCTCCCGCCCAACAGCTACCGCGCGGACACCCGCACGGTGCTCGACCACTACCGCACCGTGGCCGGCGCCGGCCTGCCGATCGTCGCCTACAACAACCCGTTCGACACGAAGGTCGACCTGACCCCGCGACTGCTCGCGGACCTGTACGAGGAAGGGCTCGTGGTCGGCGTCAAGGAGTTCACCGGGGACGTACGGCGGGCCTACGAGGTGGCCGAACTCGCGCCCGGTCTCGACGTGTTGATCGGCAGCGACGACGTCGCGCTGGAGTTCGGCCTGGCGGGCGCGGTGGGCTGGATCGCCGGCTACGCGAACGTCTTCCCGCGCGCGAGCGTCGAGTTGTACCGCGCGGCGGTCGGCGGCGACGTGCGCGCCGTGTTGCCGCTGTACCGACTGCTGCATCCGCTGCTTCGGCTGGACTCGCGCACCGAGTTCGTGCAGTCCATCAAGTTGTCGATGGACCTGGCCGGCCTCCGGGGCGGCCCGTGCCGCCCGCCGCGGCTCCCGCTGCTGCCCGAACAGGAAGCCTCGGTGCGCGAGTTCACCGAGAAGGCACTCGCGGAGGGACTGACCTGATGCGCTCACGACACGTCTTCCACGCGGTCGACTCGCACACCGAGGGCATGCCGACGCGGGTGATCACCGGCGGCGTCGGGGTGATCCCCGGCACCACGATGGCCGAGCGACGCGTGCACTTCATGGCCCACCTGGACCACCTGCGCACGCTGTTGATGTACGAGCCGCGCGGGCACGGCGCGATGAGCGGCGCGATCCTGCAACCGCCGACGCGACCGGACGCGGACTACGGCGTCTTGTTCATCGAGGTGTCGGGCTGTCTGCCGATGTGCGGGCACGGCACGATCGGGGTGGCCACCGTGCTCGTCGAGACCGGCATGGTCGAGGTGGTCGAACCGGTCACCACGGTGCGGTTGGACACGCCCGCCGGTCTGGTGGTCGCCGAGGTCGAGGTACGCGACGGCGCGGCCCGTTCGGTGACCCTGCGCAACGTCCCCTCGTACGCACACACCCTGGACGCGACCGTGGACGTGCCCGGGCTCGGCGCGGTCGGCTACGACATGGCGTACGGCGGCAACTTCTACGCGATCCTGCCCATCGAGAAGGTCGGCCTGCCGTTCGACCGAACCGAGGCCGGACGCATCCTGGACACCGGGCTGGCCATCATGGCCGCGATCAACGAGCAGGCCCGGCCGGTGCACCCGGAGGATCCCGAGATCGCGGGCTGCCACCACGTGCAGTTCCTCGCCCCGGGCTCGGACGCCACGCTGTCGCGCAACGCGATGGCGATCCACCCGGGTTGGTTCGACCGCTCGCCGTGCGGCACCGGAACCAGCGCGCGGATGGCCCAGTTGGCGGCGCGCGGCGAGTTGGCGGTGGGACAGCAGTTCGTCAACGAGTCGTTCATCGGGACCCGCTTCCACGGGCGGATCGTGGACCGGACCGAGGTCGCCGGATATCCGGCCGTGCTGCCGCTGATCACGGGACGGGCCTGGATCACCGCCACGGCGCAGTATCTGCTCGACCCGGAGGACCCGTTCCCGGCCGGGTTCCGCCTATGAGGAACCGCCCGGGGACCGGGGCCGGGACCGGGCCGGGCTCCGGTGGGACCGGGCGGGAACCCGGGCGACGGCTCTCACGCAGCGTGGTCGAGCGTACGCACAGTTCCGATCCCACCCCCAGGGTGACTGACCGTCAGTAGCATGGCGGGAGGAGGCACCATGGACACGGGACACGGAGCGCTCGCGCTGCCGTCCTTCGACGATCGGCCGATCCTGCGGGATCGGGTGGCACGAGAGCTGCGCGCGGCGTTGATCGCGGGCGAGATGCGGCCCGGTGTGGTCTATTCCGCGCCCGCGCTGGCCGCGCAGTTCGGCGTGTCACCGACGCCGGTGCGCGAGGCGATGCTCGACCTCGCCAACGAGGGACTGGTCGAGGCCGTACGCAACAAGGGCTTTCGGGTCACCGAACTCTCCGACCGCGAGTTGGACGAGTTCACCGAGGTCCGCGCGTTGATCGAGATTCCGGTGGTGGCCCGGCTCGCGGGCGTGGTCACCCCGGCCCAACTGGCCGCGCTGCGCCCGGTCGCCGAGGAGATCGTCGCGGCGGCCGAGGTGAGCGATCTGATCCGGTACGTGGAGGCGGACCGTCGCTTCCACCTGTCGCTGCTCGCGCTCGCGGGCAACGAACACCTGGTTCGGGTGGTCGGCGATCTACGCAAACGCTCGCGCCTGTACGGTCTGTCCCGACTCGCGGAGAACGGCCGACTCGTCGCGTCCGCCGCGGAACACCTCGAACTCCTGGACGCGCTCGCCACCGGCGACCCGGCCCGGGCCGAGAGTGTGATGGCGCGGCACATCGGCCATGTCCGCAATCTGTGGGCGGACCCGAACCAACCGGGCTGAGACCGGGGCGGGGTGGGGCCGGGGGCCGAGACCGCCTTCCGATCCCGGCTCCGGCGTCGGCGCCCGAGTCCTCGGACTTCGGGCGCCGAGCCGCTGCCGGACGGGGATGAGGGTGGGAGTAGGTCAGATCTTGCCGGCGACCATGTCCATCAGCCGGTCCAGGACCGCGCCACCGGAGGCGTGCGAGCCGTCGTGCTCCCACTCGTTGGTGACCCACGCGCGTACGTTGGCCACCTCGCGCGCCGTCTGCAGGGACAGGTCCGCGTCCACGTACATGTCGTCGAAGTAGACCGCCGCCGCGACCGGGACCGGATTCGTCCGCAGGCGCTCGATGTCGTACAGGACCGGCCAGTCGTCGTGTCGGGCGAGCAGGTCGGCCGCCTCGCGGAACGGGCGCAGGGCGGCGATCTCCTCGAACATCCAGGGGTACATCATCTCGCCGGTGAACAGCAGCCGGTCGGCGTTCTCGGCGAACTCCGGCAACCCCGCCCGCACCTTCTCCGCGGCCCAACCGGTGGCGACCTTGCCCTGGCCGTAGATCGGCTCCTGGAGCACGGCCCACAGGGGGTTGTCGGTGAGCGCGGTGGCGTGCATCACCGCGGCACGGAAGGTGTCCGAGACCTGGTCGCCGTCCCACGCCTCGTCCAGCATCCAGTGCACGCGCTCGTAGCCGTCGCCCATTCCGAACGCGTTGCCGAGGAACTGGAGCCGGCGCGGGGTCAGTCGGTCGCCGTCGGGCAGCCGGACGTCGTGCGCGGTGAGATGGTCGGCGAGCCGACGCACCTGCTCGACGTCGTCCGGGTAGCGGGCGTAGTACTCGGCGTTCTTGTCCCGCACCCGGGGATAGGTGCGCCGATAGACCTCCTCCGCGGTCACGTCCAGACCAATCAGCCCGCCGGTGACGTAACAGGACTTCAGCCCCTCGGGCGCCGTGGAGAGGTAGGCGAGGGTGATGAAGCCGCCGTAGCTCTGCCCGAGCGTCTCCCACGGCTCGTCGCCGCACAACCGCCGGCGGATCAGCTCGGCGTCGGCGACGATCGAGTCGGCGCGCATGTGCCGCAGCAGCGTGGCGAGTTCCTCGGGTGCGGTACGGGCGGCCAGGCTCGGCGTGATCGGCGTGCTGCGGCCGGTGCCGCGCTGGTCGAGGAGCAGGACGCGGTGCGTGCGCAGCGCGCGCTGGAGCCAGCCGGCGGGGCGATTGGGCCGGGCCGATTTGCCGCCCGGGCCGCCTTGGAGGAAGCACAACCACGGCCGCTTCTTGTCGACGGCGGTGGGATCGACCACCTCGCGGGCGAAGACCTCGATGGTGGGCCCGTCCGGACGGGAGTGGTCGAGCGGGACGGTGAATGTGTGATCGGTGAGGGCCATCCCCGGGATCCGGGTGATGCGGGTCATGCGGATTCCTCTCCAGCCTCTTGTCCGTGTCGTACGCGGGGCACTTTAGTGCCGTGTGACATTTCACAGGAGAGATGGGCTTCTTGTCTCGCCTCCCGGCGAAGCAATATCGGCACGACCCCGGGGTCCGGACGCACACGAGTGGGTCTGCCCTGATGTCGGGAGGTCGACTCGTTCGATACGTTCGGCTTGGTCGGATGGTTCGGCTTGCTCGGTTGGCTCGGCCTCCTCCAGGGGTTCGGGCCGCCGTTCGGCCCGTTCGGCTCTTCCGCGTGCTCGCTCGGTGCGGGATCGTCGTCGGGTCCGCGCGAGGATTCTCCGTTCCGCGAGGCGAGACGAGGCGAGGCGAAAGGTGGCAGTCGTGGCCGATGGTCCCAACGTTGCCGGTCCGTTTTCCGCGTTCCAGGACTCGATCTACCTCGATGGCCTGTTGACCGGGGAGACCCCCGCGTACCCGATCGACGCGTCCGACCTCGAGGCCGCCGCCGGAGAGCTGCTCGAACCGGGTCCGCGCGGATACGTCCTGGGCGGCGCCGGCGGTGGGGCGACCATGCGGGCCAACCGGGCGGCGTTCGAGCGGCGTCGGATCCTCCCGCGCATGCTGCGCGACGTGGGTGGGCGTGACCTGTCCCGCTCCGTGCTGGGCACCGACCTGCCCGCTCCGGTACTGCTCGGGCCGGTCGGCGTGCAGTCCATCGTGCACCCGGAGGGCGAGTTGGCGACCGCGCGCGCGGCCGCCGGCCTGGGGGTGCCGATGGTGGCGAGTACGGCGTCCTCGTACACGCTGGAGGAGATCGCCGCCGCCTCCGGCTCGGGTCCGCGCTGGTTCCAGCTCTACTGGCCGCGCGACAACGACGTCACCGTCAGCCTGCTCGCCCGGGCCCGGGCGGCCGGTTACACCACACTCGTGGTCACCCTGGACACATGGTTCCTGGGCTGGCGGCCGAGCGACCTGGAGCGGGCGTACCTGCCCTTCCTGCGGCAGGTCGGGATCGCGAACTACCTGAGCGATCCGGCCTTCCTGGCCGGTCTGAGCAAGCCGATCGCCGAGGATCCGACGGCGGCGATCGCGCACTGGGCGGGGATGTTCTCCGACCCCACCAAGACCTGGGACGACCTGGCGTTCCTGCGCGAGAACTGGATCGGTCCGATCGTGCTCAAAGGCATCCTGCATCCGGACGACGCGCGCCGAGCGCGCGACGCCGGTCTGGAGGGGATCGTCGTGAGCAATCACGGCGGACGCCAACTCGACGGCGCCATCGGCGCGTTGGATGCGCTGCCGAGTGTGGTCGAGGCGGCCGGCGGGGACCTTACGGTGCTCTTCGACAGCGGCGTGCGCACCGGCGCCGACGTACTCAAGGCGCTTGCCCTGGGTGCCCGCGCGGTCCTGGTGGGCCGGCCGTACGTGTACGGCCTCGCGCTGGGCGGTGAGGCGGGTGTCCGGCACGTACTGCGCTGCCTGCTGGCCGAGTTCGATCTGTCCATGGCGCTGTCCGGACACGCCGCTCTCGACGGACTGGACACGTCGGCGCTGGCCTCGGATTGACCTCGGGCCTGCTCCGGGCCGGCCCCGACGAACCTCGCACCGACTTCGGACCGGGTCGGTCGTATTCGCGCTGACGGCCGCTCGATATAGCCCTGTTTGCCCGCTGGATTCGGATACTCTCCGCGCATGATCATGCCCGGAACGAGAGGACCCAGTTCGTGAGCGATCCCGCGCGTCCCGCCGCCGGCCCGCACGCCATCCTGCGCCGGATGACCTCGCGCGACACGGCGGAGCCGCACCGCGCGTCCACCCCGCTCGAGTTGTTCTTCGACCTGACCTTCGTGGTCGCGGTGGCCCAGGCCGGCAGTCGACTCGTGCACTCGCTGGCGGACGGGCACCCAGGACACGGGATCTTCGGGTACCTGTTCGTGTTCTTCGCGATCTGGTGGGCGTGGGTGAACTTCACCTGGTTCGCGTCCGCCTACGACTGCGACGACCCGCTGTACCGGGTCGCCACGCTCGTACAGATCACCGGCGTCCTGGTCCTGGCCGCCGGAGTGCCGCGCGCGTTCGACAACAGCGACTACGCGGTCGCCATCGTCGGGTACCTGATCATGCGCGTCGCGCTGACCTTCCAGTGGCTGCGGGCGGCCCACGACGAGACCGACCCGGCGGCCCGGCGCACCGCACTGCGCTACGCGGCGGGGCTGGTGCTGGTGCAGATCGGCTGGGTGGTCCTGCTGCTGCTCCCGGACGCCGCGTGGAAGTGGGGCTTCGTACCGCTGGCGATCGCCGAGATGGCGGTGCCGGCGATCGCCGAACGCCGCCACACCACCGCCTGGCATCCGCATCACATCGCCGAGCGGTACGGGCTGTTCACCATCATCATGCTCGGCGAGAGCGTCTCCGCCGCGACCATCGCGATCCAGACCGCGCTCGACGACGAGGCCGCGCTGGACGAACTGCTGCCGATCGCCGCCGGCGGGCTGCTGATCGTGTTCGCGGCGTACTGGATCTACTTCGCGGTGCCGATCCACGACTTCCTCGCGTCCAATCGCCAGGCCTTCCTGTGGGGGTACGGCCACTATGTGATCTTCGGCTCGGCGGCGTCGATCGGCGCGGGCCTGGAGGTCGCCGTCGAGCAGGCCGTGGGCGAGGCGCACATCTCCCGGATGGCCGCGTCGGCGAGTGTGACGATCCCGACCGCGCTGTTCCTGCTGACCACGTACGCGCTGCATTCGCGACACCACAAGAACGGCCTCGCGCAACAGTCGCTGCTGCCGACGGCCGCCGTATTGGTCCTGCTCTGCACGTTCCTGGGCGCGGCGGCCGTACCGACGGCCGGCGCGGTGGCGGCCTTGACGGTGGCGATGGGGATCGTGCTGTCGGCGCGGCAGGGCGAGGGGGATGTACGGCCGCGCACCGGGCGGCGGGCCGAGGGGTGAGGTGCCCCCGGGGGCACGGTGCGGCCGGGTCAGCCGGCCGTCAGGCGCCGGGCCGGGCCCTGGGGTTCGGGTGGGAGGAGCGGACCGCCTTGCCACTGTTGGAATATCAGCATGGTGTGCACCTGGGTCACCTCGGTGCGTGCGGTGAAGCCGTCCACCACCAGCCGTTGCAGTCCGGTCGCGTCGGCGACCGCGACGTGCACGAGGAAGTCGTCGGGTCCGGCCAGGTGGTAGAGCGCGCGGGTCTCCGGCAGCTTCAGCACGTGCCCCACGAACGGGTTGAGCACCACCCGGTGATGCGGCCGCACCCGAACCGCGAGCATCGCCTGCAACGGCCGGCCGAGCGCCGCCGCGTCGACCTCCACCGTCGCCCCCTTCACCACCCCGGCCGAGCGCAGCCGGGCGACCCGGTCCAGGCACGTCGACGGCGCGATCCCGACCTCGGCGGCGAGCGCCTTGTTGCTGATCCGGGCATCGTTCTGGAGGGACCGGAGAATCCCGAGATCGATCGGATCGAGGGCGATGGATTGGCTCATCGGGCGATCATAATTCGGGCCATCGGCTCATTTGCCGGGGGGAGGCGCACGATGGCGGGCATGGCTGACCTCCGTGTGGATCTTGACGCAGTGAATGGGACGACGGGCGTGGATGGCGGGCTCGCCGTGGGCGGGGTGCACGGAGCGCGTCCGGTGGACGGCGTGCGTGCCGTGGACGGCGTGCGCGGCGAAGGCCGAGTGGGCGGGGTTGGGCGGATGTTCGAGACACGGGCGGTGCACGCGGGTCGCGACGACCTCGCCGCCCTCGGTACGCACGCCGTGCCGATCGATCTGTCCACCACCTACCCACTCCCGGACCTGCCGGCCGCGGCGCTCGCCCTGGACGCCTACGCGGAGGGCGCGCTGCCGGAGGGCTCGCCGATCTACGGCCGGTTGACGAATCCGACGGTGCGCCGCTTCGAGGTCGCGCTGGCCGAGTTGGAGGGATGCGCCGACGCGGTCGCGTTCGCGAGCGGCATGGCAGCGGTCACCGCGTGCCTGCTCGCGGCCGCCGCGCAGGGCCGCCGGCACGTGGTGGCGGTCCGCCCGCTGTACGGCACCACGGACCACCTGCTCACGAGCGGCCTACTCGGCACCGAGGTCACCTGGGTCGAACCGAGCGGGGTGGCCCGGGCGTTGCGACCGGACACCGGTCTGGTGATGGTCGAGACACCGGCCAATCCGACCCTGGCCGAGCTGGACCTGGCCGACCTCGCCGCCCAGGCGGGGGACGTTCCGCTGTTGGTGGACAACACGTTCGCGACGCCGGTGTTGCAACAGCCGGCCAGGTCGGGCGCGCGGATGGTGCTGCACAGCGCGACCAAGTTCCTCGGCGGGCACGGCGACGTGATGGGCGGCGTGGTCGCTTGCGATTCGCAATCGGCCGACGTACTGCGCCAAATTCGGTTCGCCACAGGAGCGTTGCTGCATCCGTTGGCGGGCTACCTGTTGCTGCGCGGCCTCTCGACGCTGCCGATCCGGGTCGCGAAGGCGTCCGCGTCGGCCGCGATCCTGGCCGAACGGCTGGCCGCCCACCCGGCGGTCGAGCGGGTTCACTACCCGAGCATCGGCGGCGCGCTGGTGGCCTTCGAACCGGCCGGCGACCCGATGGCGCTGGTGGCCGCGCTCCGGCTGATCACACCTGCGGTCAGCCTCGGCGGCACGGACACGCTGATCCAGCACCCGGCTTCGCTGACCCACCGGGTGATCGACGACGCGGCACGGGACGAGGGCGCGATCGGACCGAAGTTGCTGCGTTTGTCGGTGGGTCTGGAGCACGAGGACGATCTGTGGGGGGACTTGTCGGCGGCTTTGGAGCGGAGCTCGGCTACTTCGGCCTCGGCTTCGGCTGCGGCTGCGGCTGCGGCTTCCAACTTGGCTTCCGCTTCCGCTTCCGATTCCGCTTCGGTTTCGGTCTCGGTCGTGATGCTTCATCAGGAGACGTCTCCGGCGCACGTTTGAGTGGCCCGGTCGGGGTCGAGCCGGGTGGGCGCGCTCCGGACCTCGTGACGACCGACCGCCGGTCCGGAGCCGCGCGCCCTGCGGCCCGAACAACGCTCAGCGGTACGTCAGGCCGGAGAGACGCAGCGCAAGGTCGCGGCGTACGGCGGGGATTCGGGTGATCGTGCGCAGCACGACGTTGCGCAACGGGCGCAGTGCCGGGGTGATCGTGGCGACGCGGGTCATCCGGTCGGCGAGCCGCACGATCTGCTCGGCGATCGGACGGCGGGTGGCGCCGTACGCGTCCAGGGCCGAGGTCGCGCCGCCGTCGAGCACCGAGCCGAGCGCGTCGGCCAGCGCCACGGCGTCGAGAATGCCGGCGTTCATGCCTTGCCCGCCGGCCGGGCTGTGCACGTGTGCGGCGTCGCCGGCCAGCAGGATCCGCCCGGCCCGGTAGGTGTCGGCGACGCGGTGGTGGACCCGGAACCGCGATCCCCACACGACCTCTTCGACCACCACCCGGCCGGTCGACGGGCCGCGCTCGTCGATGAGTTCCTGTACGAAGGCGAGCGACGGCTCGTGCGGCGCGTCGGCGACCGGCGCGACGACGCGGTGCCGACCACCCGGGAGCGGAGCCACCACCACGAGACCGGCGGGTGCGAAGTACAGGATCACCTCGTCGGCCGACACGGCACCACCGAGCCGCACGTCGGCCAACACGAACGACTCGCCGTACGTACCGCCCTGGAATCCGATGCCGGCCTGCTCGCGCACCGTGCTGTGCATGCCGTCGGCGCCGACCACCCAGGCGGCACGCACTTGTTCGCCGTGCTCGAAGGTCACGGTCACGCCGTCGGCGTCCTGGTCGAGAGCGGTCACCGAATACGGCCGCAACACGGTGCCGCCGAGCTCGGTCAACCGAGCCGACAGGGTCGCCTCGGTGGTGGCCTGGGACACCATCAGCGAGTACGGGTAGTCGGTGGGCAGCCCTTCGAAGTCGATGCGGACGACCACCCGGTCCCGGTCACGAATGGTGAACGTCGGTGACTGGATGCCCAGTTCGACCAGCGCCCCGGCCACGCCGAGCGGGGCGAGCACCTCCAGGGTGCGGGCGTGTACGACGGCGGCCCGCGAGGTGTGCTCGGCGGCGGCGTGCGCGTCGACGACGGTGACGTCGCGCCCCTGGGCGACCAGGGCGAGGGCGAGGGTCAGCCCGGCGGGACCGGCGCCGACGACCAGGACGTCGGTGGTGGCCGGCAGTCGCGGGGGCGAGGAGGGCTGCGGAAACGGCTGAGGGGTGGCGGGAGTGGTCGGGATGGCGGGAGTGGCGGGGGTGGTCGGGGGCTGGGAGGTCACGGCGGGCTCCTTCGGGGCGATGGCGTGCGACGGGCTGCGATGGGGTGGCTCGGTGCGGTGCGGTGCGCTGCGATGCGGTGCGCTGCAATGCGGTGCGCTGCGATGCCGAATCGGGCGCGGCGTCGGGTTGTACGGGCCTACATCCTTGTCAACACCTGTTGGCCAACGGCTGTTGACATAACCATGACGCGACCACCTCCGATTGTCAACAAGCGTTGGCCTACAATCGTTGACATGAGTACTCCGCGAAGGTCATCAACCGAGACCAAGGCCGTGATCCTGGCCGCCGCACGCGAGCGGTTCGGGTCCGACGGCTACGAGCGCGCGACGATCCGGGCGATCGCCGCCGACGCCGCGATCGATCCGGCCATGGTCATGCGCTACTTCGGCAACAAGGAGAAGTTGTTCGCCGCCGCCGCCGATGTGGACCTGCGCCTGCCCACTCTCGAATCGGTCCCCCGCTCTCGACTCGGAGCAGTGCTCTCGGCCCATTTCCTGGATCGCTGGGAGGACGACGAGGCGATGATGATCCTGCTGCGCACGGGCGTCACCAACGAGGAAGCCGCCGAACGCATGCGCGCGGTCTTCGCCGGACAACTCGCGCCCGTCGTGCGCCGTGCCTGCCCGAACCCCGAAGAGGCCCCCCGTCGCGCCGGCCTGGCCGCCACCCAGGTTCTCGGCCTCGCTCTGTGCCGCTACGTCCTACGCCTCCCGCCGATCGTGGCCATGACGCACGCCGAGGTCGTCGGCTGGCTCGGCCCCCAGCTCCAGCGCTGCCTGACCGGCGATCTCGGCACTCCCGAAGAAGCCCCCAAGGAAGCCGCCGAGGAAGCCCACGGGTAACCCGCAGGCGCCCGCGGAATCGGGGGGATTCCCCCCAGTGGCCGCCGAGTTGGTTCCGGTAGCGTCCCGATCAGGCCCGAACCGGCCGAGCCGAGCGGTGTCCCGCGCGCCGCCACCGGAGGTGATGCGTCATGTCCACACACGCAGTTCCACCTCACCGCACGGCCCGGCGCCCGCTCCGCCGGCCGGATCGCCGTTCCAACCGCCGCCCGGAGCCCCGGTACACGGTCGGGCGCCCCACCTCGGGTCGGCCGCCGCGCGGCCGGCGCGCCGTCACACCGGCTCTGGCGCTGTTGGCATCCCTGATCGTGCTGGTGGCCTGTACCTCCTCGACCTCCACCCGGAGCCCGGCTGCCGTGCCCATCGGTCCCGCGCCGCCCGCGGCCCTCCCGGGCGGAACCGCGCCCGGTGCGACCAACGACCCGTCCGCCGCCTCGTGCGGCAATCCGACCGCGAGCCTGCGCCCCAAGTCGGGGCCGCCGCGTGCCGCCGACTACACGACCGACGGCTCGCTCGCACGCATCCTCAGCCAGGGCTACCTGACCGTCGGGATAGACCAGAGCACCTACCCGTTCAGCTACGCGGACGCGACCGACCACAACAGGCTCAAGGGCTTCGACATCGATCTGGTCCGGGAAATAGCCGCCGACCTGTTCGGCGACTCGGACCCGAACCGACTGCGCTTCCGCGTCGTGCCCAACAGCATCCGCGAACAGGCCGTCGCGCACGGTCAGGTGGACATCGTCGCGAAGTCGGTCACCGTCAACTGCCGGCGCCGAACCGTGGTCGACTTCAGCTCGATCTACTACGAGTCGGGACAGCGCGTACTCGTGCTGCGGGGCAGCCCCGCCGCGGCAGGCGACCACTCGAAGGGCCTGACCGGCCTACCGAGCGGAACCCGTGTCTGCACGGTCGCCGGCACCACCGCGGCCGACGCGGTACGCGCCACCAGGTCCCTGGCCCCCGTCACCGGCGACACCTGGGCGGACTGCCTCATCCACATCCAACAGGGCCAGGCCGACGGAGCGGTCGGCGACGACACCATCTTGGTCGGCCTCCAGGCCCAGGACCGCTTCGTGGAACTGGTCGGTCCCAAACTCACCCGCGAGCCATACGGCCTGGAAATCGCCAAGAACAACCCGGACCTGGTGCGATTCGTGAACGCGTCGCTGGAACGCATCCGCCGCGATGGAACGTGGCTGCGCCTGTACGACACCTACGTGGCCCGCTTCATCCCCGGCACCGAGGCGGCGACTGCGCCGGAGGCGGTGTACCAGGACTGAGACCCGAAACGGCGTCGGAACCTGAAGGACATCGGAACCGGTGGAGCAAAGGAGGGTTGGAGGCGGCGGCACGGCCTACGTCGGCGACGGGCCGTCACCGGGGACGATCAGGCCCGACTCGTAGGCGATGACGACCAGTTGCGGTCGATCGCGCGCGTCGAGCTTGGCCATGATGCGACTGACGTGCGTCTTCGCGGTGAGCGGGCTCAGCCCGAGAAGCGTGCCGATCTCCGCGTTGGTCAAACCCCGGCCGACCAGCGTGAGCACCTCGCGTTCGCGCCCCGACAGGTCCGCGACCCGGACCGAACCCGGCTCGCCCACCGTCGGCGTGGTCGGCATGCGCAGTACGCGCGAGATCAGCCGCGCCGTGGGCCCCGGTGACAGCAGTGCCTCACCCGCCCCGATCGTACGGATCGCCGCCAGCAACTCGGCCGGGCGGGTGTCCTTGACCAGGAAGCCGCCGGCGCCGGCGCGCAACGCGGCCACCACGTTCTCGTCGTCCTCGTAGGTGGTCAACACCAGAACCCTGACCCGCGACAACTCCGGATCCGCAGCGATCAGCCGAGTGGCCTCGATCCCGTCCAGGATGGGCATCCGGATGTCCATCACGATGACGTCCGGCCCGGTGGTGCGGGCGAGTTCGATCGCGGCCCGCCCGTCGGCGGCCTCGCCGACCACCTCCATGTCCGGGGCCGAGCTCACCAACATCGCGAACGCCGACCGCACCAGGTGCTGGTCGTCCGCAAGCAACACCCGCAACTTGCCGCCCGTCACACGCTCCCCCACTCACCCGACACCGCCACCGGCGGCCATCCCGTCCGAATCCGCCGCCCGAAGGGCATGACATCACGCGCGGCGGTCCGCCGCTCGCGCACCCACCGCACCGGTCGCACCGGTTGCATCGGGCGCATCGGTTGCACCGGGCGCATCGGTCGCATCGGCTGCGTCCGTATCGCCGCGTCGGCCCGTACGCCCGCCGCTCGCGTGCCCGGGCGATCGGGCCGACGCGGCCCGTGCCGCCGCATCGCGCAGCCGTCACCGCACCCGGAGGACCGCGTCTCGCACACGCCGCCACAGGGCGTCAGGCCCTCACCGCACGTTGATCATCGCGCGCCCCCGCCCGACCGGCGCGGTACCCCACCCCGAAGCTCCGCGCCTCCCCATCGCCGGGTCATCCCGCCCCCGCCCGCTCGCCCATCGGCAACACGGCCTCCACCTTGAACCCGCCTCCCGCTCCGGGCCCCGGCCCCGCGACCAACGTCCCTCCCACGCTACGGGCCCGTTCGGTCATCCCGAGGATGCCGAACCCGCCCTCCCGCCCGGCCTCGACGTCATTCCCACTCCCGCTCTCGCTCCCACTCGCGATGCCGCTCCCGATCCCGACTCCACGGCCGTCATCTCGCACGGCGACCCGCAGTTCGGCATCCACGACGACGAGTTCGACCCGTGCGGAACGTGCCCCTGAATGCTTCACCACATTCGTCAGCGCCTCCTGCACGATCCGGTACACGGCAACGCCCACCTCGGGCGCCGGCGGTGGTCCGTCGTGGCCGACGAGCGTGACCTCGATGCCGGCGGAGCGGGCCGCGCTCACCAGCGGCACCAGGCCGTCCAACCCGGCCAGGCCGGGCACCGCCTCGTACGACGCGACCTCCTCGGCATCCCGCAACACGGACAGCGTGGCTCGGAGTTCGTGCCTGGTGTCCCGGCACGTCTCGGCGATGGTGTCCAACGCACCGACCAGCACGGCGCGTTCCACCGGCGGCTCCTGGGCCGCGAGGTGCGCGGCCACGCCCGCCTGGACACCGATCAACGTGATGCTGTGCGCGAGCAGGTCGTGCAGGTCGCGCGCGATCCGCAGCCGTTCCTCGGCCACCCGCCGCCGGGCCACCTCGTCCCGCGTACGCTCGGCCCGCTCGGCCCGATCGATGATCGCGCTCATGTGCGCGTGATGGATGCGCCACGCCTGCCCCGCGACCAACGCCGCGAACACCCAGCCGGCCATCCCGCAACGATCCCGCCACGACGGCGCGTCCTGGCCCCCGAAGGTCATCGCCACGACGACCACGGTCAACGCCACGAAGGCGAGCACGATCGCCTCCTCGCGCCGGATGTACGCCGCGTACGTCCCCAGCGCAAGCAGCGCCAACGCGGCCGCGCTCTCGTGCAGGTACTCCCGGTTGTGGTACGGCACAGTCAGGATGAACGTCACCAACAGCACGGTTCCCGGCCGCGTCCGACGCCAGGCCAGCGGGATCGCCGCACCGACCAGCAGCGCCACGCCGATCGGGTCCATCGCCCGTTGTCCCGGCCACATCCACGCCGAGCCGATCGCGCACGCCGCCAGCAGGGACGCGAGCAGGGCGTCCCAGAGGGACGCCCCACCCCAAAACGATCGCTTCGTCACACCGCCATCTTCCGGGACGACGCGGGCGGTTCCACCGGCCGGGTCCCCGCCGACTCGGGCGCGGGCCGCCGAGACAACGGCCCCGGCCACCAGATCCGCCGATCAAGCGCCACGCTCGCGGCGGTGACCAGGAACGTACGCACCAGGAACGTGTCGATCAACACGCCCATCGCAACCACGAATCCGATCTCCACCAGGGAGACCAGCGGCAGCAGCATGAGCACCGAGAACGTCGCCGCCAGCACGAACCCGGCGGACGCGATCACCCCGCCGGTGGTCTCCAGTGCGGCCGGCGCGGCAATCCTGACCGAGTCCCCGCGCAGCGACATCTCCCGCACCCGGTGCATCAGGAAGATGCCGTAGTCCACCCCCAGTGCGACCAGGAACACGAAGGTCAGCAGCGGGGTTTGCGCGTCCACTCCCGCGTATCCGAAGCCGTGCTCGAAGATCAGCCCACCGATGCCCAGCGAGGCGGCCCACACCAACGCGACGGCCGCGACCAGGATCAGCGGCGCGATCAGACTCCGCAGCAAAACGATCAGCACCAGCAACACCGCGAGCAGCACGAGCGGGACGACGACCCGGCGGTCCCGCGCCGTGGTGTGCGAGGTGTCCATCTGCTGCGCGGTGGACCCGCCGACGCGCGCGTCCGGCACGGTGCGCAACCGTTCGATCGTGGCGTGTTCCCCGGCCGACTCCGGCCGATCCTTCGCGAAGGCCAGGATTTCCGTCCAGCCACCCGCCGTTCGCGCCTGCCGGGCGTGACCGACACCCTCCGTCGTGGAGACCGCCGCGAGCACTGCCGAGGCCCGTTCGGTACGCGCCATCACCGCGATCGGCGCACCCGACTGCTCCGGGAAGGCCGCACTCAACGTCGCCTGCGCCGCGATCGACTCGGGCTTCGAGGTGAAGCCGTCACCCTGCCGCAGCGGGTCCGGCAGCGCGAACGCAGTCAGCGCACCCGCCCCCAGCAGTACGACCCCCGCCACCAAAACCGCGATCGGCCGCCGGGAGACCCCCGTCCCGATCCGCGCGTACGCCCCGCGGCCACGCTTGGGCTCGCTGCCGAACGCGGGCACGAACGGCCAGAACACCCGCCGCCCGAGCAACACCAGCACCGCCGGCAACAACGTCGTCATCACCGCGAGCGCACACGCCACGCCCACGGCGCCGACCGGCCCCATACCCCGACTGCTGTTCAGATCCGCGGCGGTCAGGCACAACAGCCCCACCACGACCGTCCCCGACGAGGCCACAATGGCCGGCCCACATCCGCGCAGGGAGGCAAACATCGCGTCCAACGGGCGTGCGTGGACTCGTAGTTCCTCGCGATACCGGGCCACCAGAAGCAGCGCGTAATCGGTACCCGCACCGAACACGAGCACCGTCAACACACCCGAACTCTGTCCGGTGACGGTGATCCCGAACGCCCGCACCAACCCGTACACCGCCGCCGTCGCGACCGCCACCGCGACACCGGCGCACGCGAGCGGCACGAACCACAGGTACGGGCTGCGATAGGTCAACATCAGCAACACCGCGACCACGATCACGCTGGCCAGCAACAGCGTCCCGTCGATCGAGTCGAACACCTCCCCCATGTCCGCCTCGATCCCACCGGGCCCACCGAGTCGCACGCTGAGCCCGTCCGGATGCCGATCGAGCACCTTGCGAATGTCCGGGACGATCTCATCCGGCTCGGCGCCACGCCGATCGACGGACAACGCGTAGCGCAACGTCGCGTGGTCGACCGACTCCTCCGCCACCGGCCCCGGACCGGCCACCAACGGATGCCGAGTCACCACCTCGGCGACCTGACCGGCCGCCAACTCCCGGTCGGCGACCGTCAATCCGCCGTCCCGGTGATACACGAGCTGCACGTCCATCGCGTCACCGCCGGGCAACCCTGCCTGAACCTTGGCCACTTGGGTCGACTCGGCGTTCGCCGGCAGGTAGTCCACGGCCTCGTTGCGCTGCACATCGGCGAGCTTGGACGCGAACATCCCGGCCACCAGGACGACAAGAATCCAGCCGCCCACGACGGCCCACGGCACCGCCCACAACCGCCCCCGGCGGGCCGGGGCGGTCTCTTCCTTCGAGAGTGTCTCCATGCCGTCAAGGCTCTCGGCCGCCCGGGTCGGAGGCGTCCGGCGGACGGCCGATGTCCGGGTTACTCCGGGCGATGTCCGGGGGTGGTGACTAATCCCGTGGGAGTAATGGCGGGGAGTAGGGCGGGGGTTTGGGGCGGGGGTTTGGGACGGGGGTGCTTACGAGGGGGAGGGTGGGGTGGCTGCCGGGTGGGGCGGTGGCTGCGAGGGGGGTGGGGTGGCTGCCTGGGGGGTCGAGGGGCGCGGTCCGCCGGCTGCACCGCGCCGAGATTCCGGTGGCGCGCACACCGTGCGTCCCGCCGCCCCACGCGGCGACCGACGCCCCCGTGAGCGCCGGTCGCCGACGGCCACCTCAGTGGCGAGGAAGAGACCATGGACTCTCTCGACTCCGGATCGAGACGCCCGCTCCCCTGGATCGAGAACCTAGGCGTGGCGCGGAGAAACGGAATCAGTTACGGATAGGTAGTCGCGAGGAGCTGCGAAAAGGCGCGAGAAGGCTCGAAGAGGTGCCAGGTGGTGCGAGGAGGTGTGCCTACGGGCGCTTGAAGCGGTGGTACGGCCTGCGCGCCTTGAACGTGATGTCCAACTCCGGCGGCCGCAACGAGTCGTCGGGGGGCAACTCGTGGGTGAGCGAACCGACCAGCGCCAAGTAGCCCTTGAGCGCTTCGGGTTCGCGGATCCCCCGGCCGGCGGCGTACGCGAATTCGGATGAGGCGGCGGCGAAGACGTCCCGGCTCCCGATCAGGAACGCGGTACGCGCGTACGTCACGGGCCGCAGCCACTCCCTCGTGTCGCGATGCCCACTCTGCCGCAGCCACGCGGCGGCATCCCGTTCCGTGCGCTCCTCGCGAGTCTCCACCGTGAGCGGCGTACCAGCCGTCAACCGCCGCCTGACCCGCGGCCACGCGCTCGGGCGCAGTCCGAGTGAATGATGCATCAGCACCAGGTCCACCCGACCGCCGCTCGCGTCGATGAACGCCTCGTCGTCCAACGGCACACCACTCCGCAACGGAACATGCACGACGGTACGCCGCGAATAGGCGGCGAACGAAAATAGGGCCGCCAACCGGGACAACCCGTCATGATCGCCGACCACCACGCCGTACTCCCCCAGCGGATCGGCCAACGCGGTATGCCGCAACGGCGACCAAGGTTGCACCACGCGATACTCCACCAAGCCGACGCGCGGCCGGAACTGACGCAGCCTCAACCGCACGAACACCCACCCATGGCCCCACCCATCCCGACACCTTCCCGGCCCGACACCTTCCCGACCCGACACCTTCCCGACCCGACAACACCACCGACGCAGCGAAGTTCCGGACGCCGGCGCAAAAGAAGGAATCGCGCCTCGGCCTCGGTGCCGGCCGCCCGCCCTGCGGGCGACCCCTCCGGCTTCGGCGCCCCGACACGCGGACCACCCACGAACTCGACCACGAGCTCGCCCGCGCCGACCGAACCGCCGGCCTCGTACGGCCAAGGGCAACCCCGGCCCCCGGCGTCGCTCCCGTACGGCAACCCCTCGGCCGAGCAGCCGCCGCCGACCCGCCGAGCACACCCGCCCGGGCGCCCGCCCCGGAGTCGCGACGCTGCGGCAAGCGGGCAAGTGCGTCGGGGGTGCCAGGCAGCGGGGCGCGCCGGTCACCGAGGCATCACGGCCGGCCGGTTCGAGGTGGTGCGGCGTCGGCTCGCCTGACGCCCGAGGCAGGCCGAGTCGATCCACTTCTGCCTGGTCCGGCCCGCCGGGTTCGGGTCCGCTCCGGGCCGGGCTGGGCTGGGCCGAAGCACTCCGAGGCCGCTCCAGAACCGCTCCGCACCGGCCCGGTCCCGCCCGACCCCTCCTGCGATCACCCGCCGCCGAACCAAGCCGGCATGTCGAAGTGGAACGAGTCCCCCGGTGTCATCGTCCGGAGATCCTCCTCCAACGCACGCAGTCGATCCATGCCGAGCGTCTCACCCCACTTGGCACGCAACTCCTCGAAGACCGCCGCCGACTTCGCGAGCGAATCGACTCCGCGCACGGTGAGCCGAACCACCTTGCGCCGCGCGTCACTCGGATCTACACCGCGTTCGACGTAGCCCAGGCGCTCCAGGCCATCGATCGTCTTGCCCGCCGCCTGCTTCGAAACGCCCAGCAGGCGGCCGAGTTCCACAGCCGTGGTGCCGTTCGGACCGATGGCCTGGAACACGAAGCCATGCATCGGACGCAGGTCGGGATGGCCCTGCCGGGCGAGTTCCGCGTGAACCTCGTCGATGAGCATGCGAAACGCCATCAGCAGGCGCAACGGCAGCTCGAAGCCGGGCGGGTCCGATTCGGGCTCACCGCCGCCGTCCGCACTCGCCGAAACGCGCTCGCTCCCGCGATCGCCCACTCCGTCCGTACCGCCCACTCCGTCCGTACCGCCCCCGCCGCCCGGACCACCCACTTTGCCCGGACCACCCACGCCGTGCGGACCGCCCGTACCGCCCGCAGGCGAATCTGTTGACATGAATAGACAACCTGGTTCACTATTTAGACAACGATGTTGTCGAGTTGCTCACGAGTCTACCGAGGAGATCAACGTATGCCCGTCATTCGCAGTGCCGACGCCCGCGTCACCACCACCCCGAACGCCGTCATGACCACGTACGCCTCCCCGACCCAGGGCGGCACCGAAGCGGCCCTGTGGCGCGTGGACATGGCCGCAGCAACCTCCGGCCCGTACCACGCCATCGACGCCGACCAGATCTGGACCGTACTCACCGGCAGCCTCACCGCCGACGTCGACGGCGAAAAGCTCACCGCAGCCACCGGCGACACGCTCGTCCTCCCGGCCGACGTCCCGCGCCAACTCCACTCGGACACCGAATCCGGCTTCTCCGCCATCGTCACCTGCCCCGCAGGAGCCCTCGCCTACAACCCGAACGACATAACCCCGCCCGGCGCCTGCGGAATGGCCCCCAAGGAGGCCAAACGCGTCCTCCCGCCATGGATCGCATAACCCACACCCCCGCAAGCCCAACCAGCCCCCGGCCCACCCACCGAAACCAACCGTGAGCCCGCCGGCCACCCTCGGCCGACGGGCTCACGTCGTCCGGACGGTCACTCCACACCCTGTGCCGCTCCCCTTCGCCACCCGCCCCACCAACGCATCCAGGTCCAGCACCAGAGCAACCCCCAAAGATCGCCACCAAACAGCAGCAACAATGCCGGACCCCCGGGGGCGGCCGGTGAGGGCGGCGGCCGGCGGCGGGGTCGCTGACAGCGGGAGGGCAGCGGCGGCCGGCGGCCGATGACGGCCGGTGGGCGGCGGCGTGCGGGTGACGGGCGGCCAGTCGGTGCCGGTGGGCGGCGGGCGGTGGGCGGTGACCGGTGGGCGGTGGCCGACCGGAAGCGGACCGTGGCGGGCTGCGAAGTCCGGCAGCGAACGGGTTGGCCCTGTGGCCACCGGGCCCACAGATACCGGAACTCCACAACCATCCGCCGCTGTTGGCCCCTAGACACTTGGCGGATCGCCACGAAATCGCCTCCGCGGCACGCACCCGTCACCTCATCGCCGCCCACCCCAGCCCAGCACAAGACCGGCCCGCCTCCTGGCACATGAACCAGAACCACAGGACCGAGCGGCGAAGCCGAGCACCATGACGCTGAAGCGGAAGCGCCAGAGCGCGACCCCGTAGTCCGGCCGCCCCGCCGCCCCGCAATCCACGCAATTCGTCAACGCCACCGCGCTTACGTGGCCCTCATCCAACTCTCACCAAGCCCTCATCAACCGCGCCTCCACCCATCCCTCACCACAAAGGCGCCTCCGCGCGGGTCACCGCAAGGGTTCGCTGCGCCAACTCCTCCAGTACGCAGGCCTCTTGCCCCAGCAGCCCGGTCCTGACCCGACTCGGCGCCATCGACGGCCAGCCCGCCGCCGCGCCATACAGGGCGCCGGCGATCGACCCCGCCACCGGCGCGGTGGTTTGGATATCCAAGCCCCCGCGTACCGTCAGGCCGATCTGCCGACACGGATCCCCATCGCCCCAGAGCAGCCCCGCCGCGACCAGGCAGGCGTTCCCAAGCGCATCCCCCCGCGTGGTGGTTCCGTAGCGCTGATGCACCTCGGCCGCCGCCTGCTCCCAGGTCCGCCCACGCGTATAGGCGACCAGAACACCCTGAATCGCGCCCGACAACCGCGATTCGAGGGGCACATGCCGCAACGACACACCGACCGCCTGCGCCGCATCCCGCGCCGTGAACGCAGCCGCCGCAAGCGCCGCACTCCACATCGCCGCGTACAGCCCCTCACCCGCGTGCGAGACAACCGCGTCCTTACGCGCCAACCGCGCCGCCCGCCTGGGATCGCCGGGAGCCACGTACCCGTACAGATCCGCTCGCGCCATCGCCTCATCGGTATCACCGCGAGCACTCCCGGCAGACACCGTCGCCGGCGGCAACGCACCACCCAGCAAGGCCAGATACGCGGCCTGCTCCGCCGGACGTGGACGCAGGAACGGCAGCGTCAGCAACCACAACGCCCCGACCTGCGCACTCGTGAATCCCGGCCCGTGCAACTCCAACACCCGCAGACTCAGCACGGCTCGATCGATCGCGTCGCTACGGTCCTCCGCGCGAGCGACATCCGGCACACCCGACCCGCCCGGGATACGCGCCGCCTCATGGGCGCCAAGGCAACGTCCGATCCAGCCTCCGTGGATGCGGTCCAGCAACGCGACACCGGGTGGCGGTGGGTCGATGGCCCCGGCCGGGGGAAGCGCGTCGTCCAGGAATCGATCGGCGTCATCCGGGCCGCCGTTGCTCCGATCCGCCCGGACCGGGACACCTCTCGGCGATCGCCGCCGCTTAGGCTCGCCTCGAGCCGGCTCATCTCGGGCAATTTCGCCCCGATTCAGCTCGCCTCGATTCGAATTGCTCGCATTTGCTTTGGCGCGACCGGTTTCGTCTCGCCCAAGACGCTGCCGTTCCAGACGGTCTCGACCAAGACGACTTCGATCCACCCGATCTTGCACAAGACGATCTTGAGCAAGACGGCCTTGGGCAGCATCTTCCGGAGCGGCACCGTCTTGAGCAAGACGGTCAGCGGAAACACCATCCCGAGCAATATCGTCTTGATCAAGACGATATTGAGCAAGACGGCCTTCGGCGATGCGCTCTTGATCAAGGCGGTCTTGCCCAAGAAGCTCTGGCCCCGGACGGGCTGGGTTCAGATGATCTCGATGAAGATGATCTCGGCCGATGCGATCCCCCTCCAGACGGTCTCGGTCGCGACCATCCTGCGCCCGCCCACCCTGAACTCGGTCGCCCAAAGTCCCACTCCCGCCGGTTCGACCACCATCGATTCGTCGATCTCGAGCCGTACCATCGCCGTTCCGATCATCTCCCGTCAGACAATCTCGCTCGCGATCATCTCGCGCCCCGCCACCCTGGTCTCGGTCAGCGCCTACCGCCCCACCAGCTCGAACTCGACCTCCGTCGGAGCGTTCGCCCCGCTCCGCAGGATCTCCCTCGCGAACATCTCGTCGCCCATCATCCGAAGCCCGAACGTCACGGGTCGGATCATCTTGCGGCTGACGATCTGGCGCTCGACGATCGCCAGGCCGATCGCCGGGCTGGCGCGAGCCACGGCCCCCGTCGTCGTTGTCGAACCGACCATCGCCGAGCCGATCGTCTTGCGACAGACGATCTGGGCGCCGAGGAATTCGCGTTCCGTCGCCGAAAGCCGGACCGTCACGATCAACGCCGGCTCGCACGCGATCGCCCGCGGCTCCGGCGTCGCGAACCACGACTCGGCGGCCCCGCCCATCGCAGGCTAAGTCACTCGCGCCTAGTTCGGAGTCGGCTGCCGGAGCCTCGCCGATGCCACCGCCGCCGGCGCCAGTTCCCCGCCCACCCCGGTCATCACCACGAGGACCGCTTCCGAGCCGAGCGTCGCCGCCCCAACCCTTGTCCGCACGGCCGGCTCCAATCCCGGCCCCGCCTCCGGCTGCGGCCTCACCCTGGCCCTCGCCCACCGCGCGGCCTCGACGCCGGCCGCTCCCGCCCGGCCTTCGACCAGCCCGCCTTCGACGGCCCGACCCAAAGTCGTCCGAATCTCGACCCCCCTCGGCCCGCAGCACCGACCGCGGCACCAGCAACTCCCGCGCCGGTTCCGCTACGCCCCGATCACCGGAACCGTCCGCCGTCCCACCCACGCCATCGCCGGCACGCAACCCATCACCCACGCCACCCAACACCCCCGACGGATCAGCCACATCCGCCGCACCCGAGGCCTCCGACGAAGCACCCCCATCCGGCCGCACTGCCCGCGCCGCCGCTGCCGCCGCCCTCGTCGCCGCCTCCGCAACACCCTCCGCGTCCCGCGCCGCCGGCCCTCCCCACCGACCCCGCCGGATGCGAGCCCGCTCCCGTTCCCCATCCCGATCGTGCGCCCGACCCAGTGCCTGCACCTGCACCTGCCCCCGCGCCTGTTCCGGCGCCTGCTGCCCTTCGCTGCGCCCGTCCTGCGCCTCTTGCGAGTCGTACCGCACGTAGTCCTCCCCGGCCGGGTGGGCAGGCCGGCACCGACCGGCGGGCGGCACTGCCCGGGACGTTCATGGCCTTGCCACCGGCAGCCGATCGCGACTGCGCGTGACGAAGCCCGCTCGTACCGCATCATGCGCCGGCCGCTTGGTGAAAGGCCAGACGCCCTACACGGCTGATTCGACCCAAATGTGACGCCCTATCACATGCCCTGCGCAGGCTACGGAACCGCCCCGGCCGAGGCCATTGGCAAGGCTTGACGAAGTCCAGACGCGACCCGCTGAAATTCGTCACGACCCAGGGGGTTCGCAAGCGCCGCGAATCGCGTACCTTATCGGCCATGACCTCGGCTCGCGCCTATGACGGCGGCATCTACTCGCCGTATTCGGAGACCCCGATCTACGACCGGCTGGTGGCCGAACGGGGCCGGCCGGAGATCGGCCCCTTCAACCTCCCCATGCCGGACTTCGCCATGCACCCGCTCTTCGGCGAACGACCGGCGCTCCCCGCCCTCCCGGCCCTCCCGTCCTCGTACTCGTCGCCCGCTCCGGCCTACGGCGCGTCGGCCCCGGGCTACGGCTACAACACGCCGGCCCCGATGCCCTCGCTGCCCGCCCCGCTGCCGGTGCCGGCGCAATACGGCGGCGGTTCCCCGCAGTACGGCGGCGGTCAGTACAACAACGCGCACCTGTCGGGCTACGCGTCGATGGCCCCGGCTGCGCCGCAGGCACCTCAGCAGGCCGTGCACCAGGCGCCGCAGCCCGGCGCCGGGCAGTACGCCGCGCAGTACGTGCAGCCGCCCCAGGTCCCGACGCCGCGCGTGCCGAACATGGGTGAGCCGGGCCAGTTCCCGCCTCGCTACTGATTCGCGCACCGGCCGTAGGACACTGCCGGTCGAGTACCCGAGCCGTACGTACTCGACGACTCGCGCGGATCCGACCCGTCGCCACGTGCACGAGTCGGGAATCGCGTCGAGCATCGAGTCGCTCCACCGCACGTCGTGTGGCACCTCCCGAACAGGGCGGCGTCGCACCGATCCCCCGCCGGCCTCCCCCGGACCGGCGTGAAAAAGTGAACGCATGCACCACCTCGCCTCCTTGCACGTGTATCCGATCAAGTCCGCACGCGGTATCGACCTCTCCGAGGCCGTGGTCGAACCCTGGGGTCTTGCCGACGACCGGCGTTGGATGCTCGTGGACGAGACCGGACGGTTCGTCAGCCAGCGCAAGCAGCCACTGCTCGCGACCGTGACGGTACGTCAGGAGGCGGACGGGCGACTCGCCGTAAGCGCGCCCTCGATGGACGAACTGTGGATCGAGCCGACTGCCGAGGTCCGGCTCGTCCCGGTGACCGTCTGGAACGACGAACTCGAGGCCGCTGTCGGTCCGGACGACGCGCACACGTGGTTCGGAAAGCTGCTGGGCATCGACGTCCGACTGGTCCATCTCGACGACCCGACCCGACGAACGCCCGATCAGCGCTTCGCGGATGCATCCGATCGGGTGAGTTTCGCGGACGGATTTCCGCTGCTGCTGACCACGAAGGGTTCACTCGAAGCACTGAACACCGTCATGGACTCGCAGCTGCCGATGAACCGCTTCCGCCCCAACGTCGTCATCGACGGACCCGAAGGCTGGGCCGAGGACAACTGGCGCCGAGTCCGAATCGGCGACGTCATCTTCCGTGTGGTCAAGCCGTGTTCGCGTTGCGTGATCACCACGACCGACCAACACACCGGCGCCCGTGGCCCAGAGCCGCTCAAGTCCCTCGGGAAACACCGTCGATTCGGCAACAAGCTCATTTTCGGCCAGAACCTGATCCCCGAACTCTCCCCGAACACCAAGGCCATCCTCCACGTCGGCGCCCTCGTCGAGGTCCTCGAAACCAACTGACCCACCCACGAGCACTCGACGCCCGGCAGGCGAGACCACCCGACACCGGAAACGCGCATCGACTGGGATGGGCCAACATCACGACCGGCCCGGCTCGGCTTCCGCACGTCCATTCGAGGTCAGGCCAGACATCGCTCGGCGAACTGACCGCGTACGGAGGGGCATCTTGCCGGCGGGCCCGGTCCGTGCGCGCCGTTGGGTGAAGACGGCAGTGGGGCGGCGGCGTTCGGACCGCTCCGACGAAAGTCCGCCCACGGCACACCACCGCGCCACACGCAACCATCCCCTCCGAGCCGACGCCGGCAGGAACGACCGGATGGTACGGAGGCGCGAGTTCGGGTGTCATCGGCCTCGCGGCTTGGCGCCGACGGAGGGCAAGCGGCCCGCGGCCGGTGACCCCGGGGTCGGACGGCCGGGCGCCCGGCGGCGACGCATCGTTTCGCGCCGGGTAGCGCAACGCCCGCGGCTCAAGCGGGTGACGGCTCCTCAGCCCGGCAAGGTACCCCCGTACGACTTGGCCATCCATCGCCGTGCCGGCGCGCGGAGGTGGCCATTCGGCGAGCGCGCTGGTCGTAAGTCGCACCCACCGTAAGGACGTCCGTCCAGCTCGATCGTCAGGACAGGCCCGGTGCCGATGGGTGCTCTTATCGCCCAAGAGGTCCACGACGGGAGGGCAGCCGATGAGCCGGACTCGACGAACGTCCAACGGCGAGTGGACGCCACGCTTCGCCGCTGCGGGCGGCGGCAGATATCGGCACGCGAGGGGCGCCGGCCCGGCGGGCGGCCGGCGGTCAACGGAGGAGGCCGCGAGGTGGCACGCAGCGGTGTCGCCGCGATCGACACAAGCGAACCGCCATTCGGTGTCCGGCATATCGCCACCGTGGACGGCACCTCCTCACCTGATGGAGCACCGACGCACCCCCTTCAGCACACCGGATCCGCCCGCCCGACCCCGCACCGGCAGCAACGCCCGCGCGCCCGCGCAGGAGAGTTCAGTCCAAACAAAGCACGTCCACACCCGGCCGAGCGGCGACAACCGGCTACCCATGCGCGGGCGGCCGTACGCCCGCCCGTCGAGCCGTCACACACGCCACCGCTCGACGCAGGGCTGACGTGCACGCGGTATCACGTAGCCATCCATCGACACACGAAGGCAACTGCGGGACAGGGATGTTCGACGCGCGGGCGACCGTCCGTCCCCCGGCCCTCCGTCGCACGCCCCGCCCGCCCGCACGCCCGGCCGTCACGTCCGGCAGCGGGAAGCTGAGCCGTCGTCGGACAAGGCCGTCGGCCGGCCGGGGCCCATGGTGGGCCCGCCAACCGACGCATAACCCTACCCATCGCCCCACCCACGCCGGTTCGACGTCAGGGCCACCGGCGCGCACAGCCGGGTGACACCTGCCTCGTCCGCCCCTGCGCCCACAGCGCCTTGCTACACCGCCGTGCCGTACCGCCACTTGGCGCACTACCGTCACCCGCGCGGGCGGCTCCTCCCGCGCGCCTCGATCCAGCGCCGTTCCGGGTCGCCCCGCGCCGGGCACGCTGAATCCCCCACTACCTCGGACCGTCCGGCACGTTCCTGCCGGGTGAGGGGACACGACCACATGGCCACCGTCACGTTCGACCGCGCCACCCGTCGGTACACCAAGGGCGACAGGCCCGCCGTCGACAACCTCTCGCTCGAAATCGGCGACGGGGAATTCCTGGTCCTGGTCGGCCCGTCCGGCTCCGGCAAGAGCACCGCTCTCCGCATGCTCGCGGGCCTGGAGGACGTGAACTCCGGCGCGATCCGAATCGGCGACCGGGACGTCACGAACCTCGAACCCAAAGAGCGCGACATCGCGATGGTGTTCCAGAATTACGCGCTCTACCCGCACATGACGGTGGCCGAGAACATGGCCTTCGCGCTCAAGATCGCACATCAATCCAAGGACGAGATCGCCCGGCGGGTCGCCGAGGCCGCGAAGATCCTCGACCTCACCGAGTACCTCGATCGCAAGCCGAAGGCCCTCTCCGGCGGCCAGCGGCAACGCGTCGCGATGGGCCGCGCGATCGTACGCGAGCCCCGCGTATTCCTGATGGATGAACCCCTGTCCAACCTCGACGCCAAGCTCCGCGTCCAGACCCGCATCCAAATCGCGGGTCTACAAAGGCGGTTGGGTACCACGACGGTTTACGTGACGCACGATCAGGTCGAGGCGATGACCATGGGCGACCGCGTCGCCGTACTGAAGGACGGCATCCTCCAGCAGGTCGCGACACCACGCCAGATGTACGAGCGCCCGATCAACGTATTCGTCGCCGGCTTCATCGGCTCACCATCGATGAACCTGATCGACACCGAACTGACCGAGGGCGGCATCCGTTTCGGCGACGTCCTGGTCCCGCTCACCCGCGAAGCGCAGGCCACCACCCGAGCCGAGAACGCCGAGCGAATCACGGTCGGCATCCGTCCCGAACACCTCGAGGTCACCTCGGGCACGGATGCGCGCGGCTTGGCCATCACGGTCGACGTCGTCGAGGAACTCGGCTCCGACGCCTACGTATACGGCACCGCCCAGGTCGGCGGCACGCCCACCACACTGGTCGTCCGTGTCGCCGGCGCCAATGTTCCCCAAAAGGGCGAGACCCTGCACCTCACCCCTCGCGCCGACGAGATCCACAAGTTCTCGAAGTCCACGGGCGAACGCCTCACCGACTGAACCGACTTCTTCCCCACCCGGCCCCTGCCCGCATCTTTTCCGACCCCTTCCCGCATCCGCCCCGGCGCCTTCTCGCACCGGCCGGTCCGCCCGTCAACCCGGCCCCGCGTCCGAGCCGCCGTCCCGCACGGCCCGGACGCGGGTTCACGGATGTGTGCTCAGCCCGCCGCCTCGCGCAATGCCTGCTGGAGGTGGGTGGTGCGCAGACGGGTCGGGTCGGCGGCGACCGCGGCAGCGAGTGCGGGGCCGGCCGCGTGCACGATCGAGACGTGGCGTTCGCCTCGGGTGACAAGCGTGTACATGAGGGCCCGGGTGTAGGCGTCGGCACCTTCGGCGGGGAGTACGACGACTGCCGCCGGGCGGCGGATGCCAAGGGATTGACGGGCCGTCAAGGCCCAGCCGTGACGCAGCTCGGCTCGCCGAACGGCCTCCGGAGCGGCCGTGCCGAAGGCCACCACCACCCGGCCGTCGGGAAGCGCCTCGCGGACAATTCCCTGAACCACACCGCCACTTGCGTCGGGCATGGCCCGAATCACGCAGTCCCCGACGTCGATCGCACCGGTCACGCCGTCGCCGGACACAGCGGAACTCCCCGCCCCAGGGCCGGTTTCCCGACCGGGGTTGAGCCTGACCTTGAGCGCGGCGTTCAGCGCCGTCGCGCCGGCGGGACCGGTCGCAAGGGGAGCGACCACGAGTACATCCCGGGCCGCGATCCCGATCGCCCGCGGAATCGAGTCGGCGACCAGCTGCGCGCACCGATGGGCTGCCTCCTCGCCGCTGTGGGCGGGGATCAGAACGACGCGGCGTTCGGGATCCTGGATCGGAGGCAGCCGGCCGTCCCGAATGCCGTCGGCGAGCGCCGCCGGCGGATCGTCGGGAACCGTCGGAGCAACCAGGGCGCGGATCGCACCGGTGGCCGCAAGGTCGGTGAACACCCGTCCCGGACCCGTCGATTCGAGGCCGGCCGGGTCGCCGGCCAACAGGATCCTGGCACCGTCGGGTACGGCCTCGAAGATCGCGGCGGCGGCGGTGACGTCGAGCAGCGTCGCGTCGGTGACGACGAGGAGGTCGAGTTCGAGGGTGCCGTCCGGGCCGCGCTCCATCGCGGCCAGTTCCCGGAGTCCGACCGCACCCGCGCCGAGTCGGTCCCGGCCGTCGATGGTCGGTGCGACAACGGCTACCCGCAATCCGGCGTTCCGAGCGTTCGCGGCGACGGTCAGAACCGCAGCCGGCGGTTCCTCGCCGGGGCCCGCGGCGTACAGAAGGACGCCGTTCGTACCCAGCGCGCGATCGAGCTTGGTGTCGCCGGTCTCCGGCCACGGTTCGACCGTGGACATCAGCCGGACGACCGCTTCGGCAATA
Source organism: Embleya sp. NPDC127516 (assembly GCF_044765325.1). NCBI lineage: Bacteria > Bacillati > Actinomycetota > Actinomycetes > Kitasatosporales > Streptomycetaceae > Embleya > Embleya sp. NPDC127516. Next base: position 380,204 of record NZ_JBIWJT010000008.1, read on the forward strand.
GCCTCCTCGGCGAGGGCGTAATCGTCCAGGGCGAGCAAAACGCCGCCCACGGCGGCGAGTTCGTCGGGTTCTTCGAAGCCTTCATCGAAATCGGCATCGAAGTCGTCGGCGGGTTCACTGATTTCGTCGAAGTCGCCGTCAGCGTCCGCAAGCCCCGCCGGCGCTGCGGCGAAAGCCATCACACGGCCCTCGGCGAGTATGGCCCGCAGCGCGGTATCGGGGTCGCCGACCTCGAAGTGCGCGAGCGCCGCCCGGGCGGCATCGGCCTCGATCGCGGTATCGCCCTGTCGAGCGGCCCGCCGCAGCAGCCACAACACGATCGCGCGCACCCGTCGAGGATCGTCGGCGATCCATCCGGCGCCGAGCGCCCCACGGGCAAACAGGTCGGCCTGCTGAGGGGCGATCCCGGGCACCGCGAGCAGTGCCCACGGATCGGCCGCCAACGTCTCTGCGGCCTCGCTGCCCAGCGCAGTGGCCACCTGCGGCGCCATCCGCTCGGGCGCCCCTGATGCCGCCAAGAGCCGGGCGACGTCGGCAACGACTGCGGCGAAGGGCCGCCGAGCCGGGTCGGGTAGCGGCGGCGGCGCCGGCGCTGTTTTCGCCGCACCTGCTGCGGATCTCGCGGTCGCAACTACCTCCGCGGCGCCTCCGATTCCGGGCCCTACCCAACCACCATCGCCGGCAATGTTGTCGCGACGCGAACTCGACCGACCAGTTCCGCCCCCCGAAGCCGGGCCGGCGTGCGCCTCCGCCCCACTCCCTGGTTGCCACCGCTCTCCACTCAGAGCACCGCTCTCCCGCCCCGGCCTTCCTCCGCTCTCGCTGGTCCCCGAATCACCGAGAGCACCGCTCTCGCTATCCGGCATCGGCACCGCGCCGCCGGCACCCGACTGTTCGAGAGCATCGCTCTCCGTTTTCGGATCGGGCATTGCGTCTGGCTGTGGCGCGTCGCTAACACCGCCTCGACCGTCGAGAGCGCTGCTCTCGATCTTTGGCTCGAATTCGTCCCGCTCGCTGCCCGAGACGGCGAGAGCGGTGCTCTCGGCTTCTCGACTCGGGACCGAACCGGTTTCGATCGCATCCGCGTGAGCACTGCTCTCGTTTTCCGAGATTGCCTCAGAAGCGGATGAAGCTTCGAGAGCGGTGCTCTCGGGGTCCGGGCTCGATGTCACTACCGAGCGGTTTCGGTCGGCGAGAGCACTGCTCTCAACATCGGGCTTCGACTCACCGCGATCAGCCGCCGAATTGTCGAGAGCAGTGCTCTCAGGGTGGCGGGCTTGCACTTCGGCAGATTCGCCACCAGCTAGCGAGGCCGGTGTTGCACCAGCAATTTCCGACGAGGCGAGAGCAGTGCTCTCGGCAAGGGGGCCCTGCGCCTCACCCGGTCCGTCGCCGGCGGCGGGTGGCGAAGGTGGGCCTGCGGCATCCGAAGCGGCGAGAGCAGTGCTCTCGGTTCTTCCGGTCTGCGTCCCACCGGATTCATCGCCGACAGGTGCGGCCATCGCTGCCTTCGCGACATCAGAAGAGGTGAGAGCGGTGCTCTCGGCGAGGCGACCCTGCGCCTCACCCGGACCGTCGACAGCGGCCGGGGACAGAGATGCGCTCGCGGCGTCCGAGGCAGCGAGAGCGGTGCTCTCGGTGGTTCCGTTTCGCGCCGCGCTCTGGTCGTTGTCGGCGGGTGGGGCCGCAGGTGGATTTGGGGCGCTCTCAGGGGCGAGAGCGGTGCTCTCGGCGGCGTGATTTGGCACTGCGGTGGGGGTGTTGTCCGTGGTTGAGGCTGTGGGTGAAGGGTTGTGAGTGGTGGCCTCGGTGTGTGCGGTTGGTGGCAGTTCGACGTCGCGCATCGGGCGGGAGTGGAGAGCGGTGCTCTCTTCGTTGGTCGACGATGCGTTGGTGGCGTTCTCCTCGCGCGCGGCGGTTTCGGCGGCGGCGAGGGCTGCCGCTTCGGCGGCTTCGGCGGCCAACGCGCTACGTCTGCGGGCGCGCTCGGCGCCGTCCCCGTGTGGGGTATCGATGTGGTCGACGCCGCCGACGACTGTCGGGGCTTCGCCGCGCGCCAGTCTTGCGAGTTGATCGCGTAGGAGGGCCACCGGATCAGGCTTCGGACGAGCCTCGGGGGCATCAGGGGCATGGGCCGAGGCGGCCTCCGGGTTCGTGAGCGCGGAGTCAACGGTCTGGGACGTTCCCTCGCCGCCGGATCGGCCTTCGGTCTCGCCTCGTTCATCGGCCTTGGACTCGACGGCGTCCTGCGGGCCGCTTTCCATGTCGCCGTCGCTCATGCCGACACCACCTGCACCACCAACGCCACCCGTACCCACGTCAACCACACCCGACCCAAACTCGTTCGCTCGAACGCCCCGAAGCACCACCGGCCACGCCGGCATCACCGGCCCGCACCGGGATCGATGATCCCAAACTGCCTCACCCCACCCTCCCGCCGCTCCGAAGGCCCGGCCCGACACGTACGAATCCACCGGACGCTCGGCCGCCACCTCGACTGGTCAAGACCATGGTCGGGACCGCCGACGCCTCAGCAACGTACCTACGGTCTACCTCACGCGCGGGACGCACCCGGCCTCCGATCCAGGCGAGGCAGCCCTTCGGGGTGGACCCCCGTTCCGCCGACGGCCGAACCTTCGTCCCTGGCGCCGGGCCCTCCCCGGGCGACGAACCGGGCCGCCCTCCGCCCCGGCGCCCCGCCCCGACGTCGCCGACGCCGACGCCGATACCGACGCCGACGCCGACGCCGACGCCGACGAAAGCAGCCAAGCCTGATGCCACCCGCGTTTCAAATGGCCCGCCACCACACACATCAACACGCCCGCGCCCGCGCCACCTCGCCTCAGCGAAGCCGAAACGCACCTCAACCCCGCTCCTCCAGCCATCCCCGACCACCGCCGCCATTCCAAGTCCGGCTCTCGCCGAACGTGCCCCGTCCGACCCAGCCCAGTTGCCGAACCACCCGGCCACCCCCGTGCTGACGTGCGCCGTCCGACGCAGCCCAAACCAGCCCAGACGCGGAACCCCGAGCCGGCATGCGCCGTTCGACGCAGCCCGGCCCGGCCTCGCCCCATACCGGCCGCCCGCGCAGGCCGGCGTCGATCGAACCCCGCTCTCGCCGGCGCGCCCCGTCCGACCCAGCCCAACCCCCGAACCACCGGGCCACCCCGCGCCGGCATGCGCCGCCCGACGCAGCCCGGCCCGGATCCGGGACCCCGGGCCGCCGTGCGCCGTCCGACACAGCCCAGCCGGGACCCGTACCGGTCGCCTCGCGCCGGCCGGCGTCGATCGAGCCCGGCTCTCGCCGGCATGCGCCGTCCGACACAGCCCAGCCCTGACCCGGAACCCCGGGCCGGAGTGCGCCGTCCGACACAGCCCGGCCCGGCCCAGCCCGGATTCGGAACCCCGGGCCGCCGTGCGACACAGCCCGGCCCGGACCCGTACCGGCCGCCTCGCGCAGGCCGGCGTCGATCGAACCCCGCTCTCGCCGGCGCGCCCCGTCACACCCAGCCCCAGCCCGGACTCAGGCCACCCCGGGCCGGCGTGCCCGTCCGACCCGGCCCAGGCCGGCCTCGCCCCGTACCGGCCGCCGCGTGAGCCGGCGTCGGTGTCGATGGCGGCTGTGGTTGGTGGGGGTGGTTTGGTGGGGTTAGGCCTGGCTCCAGGTGTGGTCGGGGTAGCCGGTCATGGGTTGGGAGACGTCTTCGAGGGCGGAGCGGATTTCGGTGGGGAGGACGACTGCTTCGGCGGCCAGGGAGGCGCGGAGTTGGGTGGCGTTGCGGGCGCCGACGATCGGGGCGACGACGCCGGGGCGGTCGCGGACCCAGGACAGGGCTACCTCGATGGGGGCGGCGCCCAGGCCGTCGGCGGCGGTGGCGAGAGCGTCGACGATGCGGCGGGAGTGGTCGTCGAGGTAGGGGGCGACGAAGGGGCCCATGTGGGCGGAGGCGCCTCGGGAGTCGGCGGGCATGGCGTGGCGGTACTTGCCGGTCAGGACGCCTCGGCCGAGGGGCGACCACGGGAGCAGGCCGACGCCCAAGTCGAGAGCGGCCGGCAGGACCTCGCGTTCGATGCCGCGTTGGAGCAGGGAGTACTCCATCTGGGTGCTGGCCACGACCACCCGGCCCGGGGCGGCGGACTGCCAGGTGGCCGCCTTCGCGAGTTGCCAGCCGCAGAAGTTGGAGACGCCGACGTATCGGGCCCGGCCGCTGGTGACCGCGAGGTCGAGTGCGTGCAGGGTTTCCTCGAGCGGCGTCGACGGGTCGTACGCGTGCAGTTGCCACAGGTCGACGTGGTCGGTGCCGAGGCGGGCCAGCGAGTGGTCGAGGGCTTGGAGCAGGTGTCCGCGCGACCCGTCGAAGCGGCGTTCGCTGTACGGCACGCTCGCGGCCTTGGTGGCGATGACCAGCTCCGAGCGCGGGATGTACCCGTCCAGGAGTCGGCCGATCATGTACTCGGCCTCGCCGTCCGCGTACACGTCGGCGGTGTCCACGAGGTTGCCGCCGGCGTCCAGATATGCCTTCATCTGGTCGGCCGCGTCGTGCTCGTCCGTGTCTCGTCCCCACGTCATGGTGCCCAGGCCCATGCGGGAGACCCGCAGGCCGGTGCGGCCGAGATGTCGCTGCTCCATGGCACCGGAGACTAGCCGTTCCCTCCCCCGCGCCGCCGTTGGCGGGGCCGTTCGGCGGTATGCCGGCCGAGTAGGTTACCGGCTGGTAGCTCACACGATATGGTCGGCCGAGACGAGCTGCTCGGCTTGCCCGGATCGTCCGGTGATTCGGCCGTGATCCGGGCGGTAATCGTCCGGTGATTCGGGCGGGGATCGTCCGGTGATTCGGGCGGTGATCGTCCGGTGATTCGGGCGGGGATCGTCCGGTGATTCGTCCGTTGATCCGGGCGGTGATCGTCCGTTGATTCGGTCGGTGACCGGTGGCGATCCAGGAGTGATCGGGATGGTGATCCGGCCGGTGTCGCGAGGGCTGGATGCGTCCAGGGCCCGCTCGATGCCGGACGGTACGCCGTCCGGGTATCAGTCGGGAAACGGTCGACAACGAGCAGCAACAAGCGAAACCGAGCGGCAACGAACACCGCGACGTCAATACGAAAGCAACCGAACGCCGCCCAGGCGTGAGAGAGACGTCGGACAGACGTCGAACAGGGGGTCCGCGAATATGCGACTCGGTATCAACCTCGGCTACTTCGGTGCCGGCAACGACGCCGACAACCTGGCGGTGGCCCAGGAGGCCGACCGTCTCGACTACGCGGTCTGCTGGGCCGCGGAGGCCTACGGATCGGACGCGGCCACGGTGTTGTCCTGGGTCGCCGCGCAGACCACCCGGATCGATGTCGGCTCGGCGATCTTCCAGATCCCGGCCCGGACGCCCACCATGACCGCGATGACCGCCGCGACCCTGGATGTACTCTCCAACGGCCGGTTCCGACTCGGGCTGGGCGTGTCCGGGCCGCAGGTGTCCGAGGGCTGGTACGGGGTCAAGTTCGACAAACCGCTCGCGCGCACCCGCGAGTACGTCGAGGTGATCCGGAAGGCGATGCGCCGCGAGCGGGTCGACCACCAGGGCGCCAACTGGACGCTGCCGCTGCCCGGCGGCCCGGGCAAGCCGCTCAAGCTCACCGTGCACCCGGTACGCGAGCACATCCCGCTGTACATCGCGGCCGTGGGCCCGAAGAACCTCGAACTCAGCGGCGAGATCGCCGACGGCTGGCTCGGCGTCTTCTACGCGCCGGAGCACGCCGAGGAGTCGCTCAAGCACATCCGCGCGGGCCGGGAGAAGGCCGGCGCGTCGATGGCCGACTTCGACGTCGTGCCCACCGTTCCGCTCGTGGTCGGCGACGACCCGCGGCAGGCCGCCGACCAGGTACGCGGTTATGCCGCGCTGTACGTGGGCGGGATGGGCAGCCGAGACCAGAACTTCTACAACCGGCTCGCGGTCCGGATGGGCTACGAGGCCGAGGCCAAGGAGATCCAGGACAAGTTCCTGGCCAAGGACTACTCGGGCGCCGGCGCGGCCGTCCCGTACGACTTCATCGACAAGACCAGCCTGCTCGGTGGCAAGGAGCGGATCGCGGAGCGGATGCAGGCGTACGCCGATACGGGTGTCACGACGCTGACGATCGCGCCGAACGGCAACACGCTCGACGAGCGGATCGCGGCGCTGCGGCTCGCGGCGGAGGCGTTGGAGTTGTCGGGCACGGGGTCCTGAGGCGAGCGACCTACGGGTCTTGGGAGCTTCGGGCGCCTTGGGCGCCTTGGGCACCTTGGGTGCTTTATGTACTTCAGCGACCTATACGTCTTGCGTGACTCTCTCTACGTCTTGCGTGACTTCGGCGACTCGGTGACGTCGGCGACTCGGTGAAGTCGGTGACTTGGTGACGTCGGTGATTTCGGCGACTTGGGCGACTCGGTGTCCTGGCTCCGCGCCTGCCCCGGCGGGGACGGCCCCCGGTCGATGGCGCGAGCCGGGTCGAGTAGCGCCGGTCGGTTCGAGTACCCCGGCGGCGGGTTCCGCGATGTGGGACCCGCCGCCTACCGGTGCGTCGTGCGCACTCGTCAGCGCGGGCCGGGGACGCGCGCCGCGATCACCTCGGCGAATTCCAGAAGGCGGCGGATCTGGCCCGGGCCGCCGTCCTCCAGCGACTTGCTGAACCGGTAGGCCTCCTGCCGGAAGCGGCCGGTGGACGCGCCGTCCTCGCCGCGCACGGTGGCGATCTCCTGGAGGGTCGGCGTGGCCAGGAACACGAACGCGCCGCGCAACTGCCGCCGTCCGTCGGTGTCGGTGCCCACCAGGGTCCGTATCCCGACGTGCGACACCGAGCCGAGCGGAATCACCTGCACGGAGGAGTCCAGCACCGTGCCACCGGGGGCGGACGGGTCGGTCATGTCCTCGCTGTGCCAGAGCACGAGCCGCCGGTCGTCGCAGACTGCGGCCTCCTGCCATACCGAGGTGCCGTTCGCGTTGATGTCCACGACCCGTTCGAGGGTGAACCCGCGCACCGGACGCCGGCCGAGCACCGAGCCCAGTGCCTCCATCGCCACGTCCGGGTGCAGCAGGTAGGACCGCACCGCGTCCTCGAGCTGGGTATGCGAGGACCAGTCGGCCCCGGCGGCTCCGGCCCCCGGAACCTGGGCCGGGCGCGTCCCCGATGTGCGCTGCCTGCCCGACTTGCCGAACATCCCCACCTGCTTCCGCCGCGTCTGTACAAGCAGAAGCCTACGAGAGTCCGGCGTGGGCGGCGCCAGGGTCCACCGCTTGATCGATCACAGAACGAAATCAGGCCGCGGCGGGGGAGTCCAGTGCGTCCCCGCCACGGCCGGTACAGAGGTCAACGACCGTACGCGGCAAAGGACACGAGCGATGGGCATGGGGCGGGAGAGCGGGGCGGGAGCGCGAGGCGACGCGGCGGGGCCGGGCCCGGTGGGTGAGGCGGGTGAGGCGGGTGCGTTGATGGCGGTGGATGCGCCGGCTGTGGCGGGTTCGTTGGCCGTGGTGTGTTCGTTGGCCGGGGCGGGTGCGCCGGTGTGGCCGGTTTGTTGGCTGTGGCCGGTTTGTTGGCTGTGGCCGGTTCGTTGGCTGTGGCGAGTCCTTTGTTACAGCCATCCGCTCTTGCGGAACATCCGGTGCAGTACGAAGCATGAGGCCACCATCAGGGTGACCGCGCCCGGGTAGCCCCACACCGATCCGAGTTCCGGCATGTGGTCGAAGTTCATGCCGTACACGCCGGCGATCATCGTCGGTACGGCGAAGATCGCCGCCCATGCGGAGATCTTGCGCATGTCCTCGTTCTGCCGGACGCCCACCTGCGCGAGGTGCGCGCCGAGTACGTCGGACAACAAGCGGTCGAAGGACTCGATCTGTTCGGTGACCCTGGTCACATGGTCGGCCACGTCCCGGAAGAACGGCCGGGTCTCGGGGGGTACGAAGGCGACCTCCACCGTGGCCAGTTTCCGTATCGGCTCGATCAGAGGCAGCGCGGCGCGCCGGCACTCCAGGACCTCGCGCTTGAGCAGGTAGATGCGTTCGGCGTCGTTCTCGCGGCTGGGCGAGAAGACCCGCGCCTCCAGTTCCTCGAGGTCGGTCTCGAGTTCGCCGGCGATGGCCAGGTACGCGTCCACCACGGCGTCGGCAACCGCGTACATCACCGCGCCCGGGCCGTGCTTGAGCAGTTCGGGCTGCTTCTCGACTCGGCGACGGACCGACTTCAGCTCCGCACCCGGCCCATGACGCACCGTCACCACGAACGAGTCGCCGACGAACATCATCAGTTCCCCGGTCTCCACGGAGGAGGTCTCGTCGTAGTAGTGCAAGGTCTTGAGCACGAGAAAGATCGAATCGTCGTATGTCTCCAGCTTTGGCCGCTGATGCGCGTGCAGCGCGTCCTCGACGGCGAGCGGGTGCAGCCCGAACTCGCTGGTCACCAGATCGAACTCGCTCGGCGTCGGCTCGTGCAACCCGATCCACAGGAACGAGTCACCGACCCGCCGAGCCTCGTCCAAGGCATCCGAGAAGTCGGCGGGGCCTTCGGTCCGGCGGCCGTTGGTGTAAATGGCGCAGTCGACGATCACTGGGGCATTTTAGTTGTGACGGCTGCGGTGTCGGCTCGCGAGGCCGGATTTTGTGTGGGGAGGGCTGAGTCGGGGCGGTGTGGGGAGAGGTGGGTCGCGGGGGTGACGGGCCGGAAGGCCCGAGTCGCAAGGGTGACGGGCCGGAAGACCCGAGCCGCAAGAGTGACGGGCCGGAAGACCCGAGTCGCGGAGACAGCGGGCCGACGCGCCAGAGTCGTGTCCCGTGGCGTTGCTGCTTGTTGGGCGACTTCGTCGCCGGCTCGCGAGGCACCGCCTTTTTTCTCTCCCCCGCTTCGCTCCTCCGAGAAAAAAGGCGGCGCCTCGCTCGGGGCTTCGTGTCCCTCCGCTTCGCTCCGGGGCACGAAGCCCAAGCTTGCGGCTCCGCCGCTCTCCGCGCTTCGCGCGTCGATCACTGGGGTGGGCCGGGGTCGGGGGCGCTGACGCGCCAAGGTGCGGGCGGGTTCGGCGGCCTGGGGGAGGCCCGGGTCGGGCTCGTGGCCGGGGTGCCTGCCGTCGGTCGGGCGTGCCGGGGGCTGTTGGGTGGGCCGGCCCTATCCACCTCCAGGCCCACGCCCGCGGCTCGGGGCCGCCCCGAACCCTTGGCCCACGCTGCGCCTCGGGGTCTCTGCCCCCGTCCCGGATCCCCGTCACGCGCCCCGGGTTCCCGCCCCGCACCCCCGCTCCGCGGCCTCGCGCCGCGGCCGCGTCGCAGCCGGCCGGCGGAAGGGGCGGATTCCGGGGGCGCATAGGGTTGGGGGTATGACGACGGTGCTCTTTGTGCGGCACGGGCGGACCACGGCGAACTCCTCTGGGGTGTTGGCCGGTTGGACGCCGGGGGTGTTCCTGGACGATCGGGGCGAGGAACAGGCCGCGGCGTTGGGTCGGCGGATTGCCGAGGTGCCGCTCGCGGCGGTGGTGACCAGTCCGTTGGAGCGGTGTCGGCAGACGTCCGAGGCGGTGTTGTCGGCCCGGGCCGGCACCAAGTTCGCGTTGGACACCGGTGCGCAGGTGGACGAGCGGGTCGGCGAGTGTCGGTACGGCGACTGGACCGGGCGGGAGCTGAGGAAGCTCGCCGAGGAACCGCTGTGGAAGACCGTGCAGATGCATCCGAGTGCGGTCACCTTCCCCGGCGCGGGGGGCGAGGCCCTGCGCACCACGCAGGCCCGGGCCGTGGACGCCGTCCGGGAGTGGAACGAGCGGATCGCCGCCGAGCACGGGGCGGACGCGATGTACCTGGTCTGCTCGCACGGCGACGTGATCAAGGCCCTGGTCGCGGACGCGCTCGGGATGCACCTGGACCTGTTCCAGCGCATCCAGGTCGACCCGTGCTCGCTCACGGTGATCACGTACGGCGCACACCGACCGAGCGTCGGACGGCTCAACGACACCGGCGGCTCGGTGGCCGGGCTGCTGTCGGCGCCGGACGGTCGGCACGCGCCCGCGTCGGGTGACGCGGTGGTGGGCGGCGGAGCCGGCGCGCCGTAGGGTGCTTGGGAGGGCGCACTCCCCCCGCGCGCCCTCGCCCGACCCGGACCGCCCCCGCCGGGGCGGGATCATTCGGGCAAGATCGAACCCGTGGAAACGGGCAGGATCATCCGGGAATACCACTTCGGATCCGGCGGATATAACCGTGCGGGACCCGGATAGGCCGGATGAACGGATACGACCGGGTAGGACACCGGTCCGCGCCACACCAGCTCCACCGCCATCCCATCGACAGACGACTTCCGAGACAGACCAGCCCCGAGACCGCCACCCACCCCGTCCCGCTCTCGACAGAAACACGGAGCAGCTCGTGCCCCGCCAGGTCTTCCTGTACGACCCCCCGGAGCGGTTCGTCGCCGGCACCGTAGGTGAGCCCGGCCAGCGAACCTTCTTCCTTCAGGCCTCCGCCGCCGGCCGCGTGACCAGCGTCGCCCTGGAGAAGACCCAGGTGTCCGTACTGGCCGAACGCGTCGACGAATTGCTCGACGAGCTGGTTCGCCGCACCGGCGGCGAAACCGCCGTGCCGGCCGTGACGCCGACCGAACTCGAGGACTCCGGCCCGCTGTTGCCGCCGATCCTGGAGGAGTTCCGGGTCGGCACGATGGCGCTCGCGTGGGATGCCGACGACGAGCGTCTCGTGGTCGAGGCGCAGGCCCAGGTCCCCGACGACGACGCCCCCGAGGACACCCTGCTCGGCGATGACGACGACGAGGACGGGCCGCCGTTGCTGCGGGTCCGGCTCACCGGTGGTCAGGCCCGGGCGTTCGCCAAGCGCGCGCTGCTCGTGGTCGCGGCGGGCCGCCCGTCGTGCCCGTTCTGCGGGCTGCCGATGGATCCCGAGGGCCACATCTGCCCGCGCGCCAACGGGTATCGGCGTTGACCACGGTCCTCGACGCCGCCGCCGTCCCGGAGCTGTTGCGCCGGGGCGAGCTGACGGTGCAGGCGCGCCTGGAGGACGCCTCCAACGCGACGCTGTACTGCGTGGCCACGCTCGACGGGGTGTCGCTGCCCTGCGTGTGGAAGCCGGTCGCGGGCGAGCGGCCGCTGTGGGACTTCCCCGACGGCACGTTGGCGGGGCGCGAGATGGCCGCGTACGAGGTGTCCGAGGCGCTCGGCTGGAACATCGTGCCGACCACCGTGTTGCGCGAGGGTCCGTACGGCACGGGCATGTGCCAGGTGTGGATCGACCACAAGCCCGCCGACGACGAGCCGGAACCGGTGGCGATCCTGCCCGCCGTGGACCCGGGCCCGGCCTGGAAGCCGATCGCGCACGTGGTCGTCCCGGACGAACACGGCAAGGAGCAGCCCGCGCTGCTCGTGCACGCCGCCGCCGACGCACTGCGTCGGATCGCCGTCTTCGACGCGGTGATCAACAACGCCGACCGCAAGGGCGGCCACCTGCTGCCCGGCCCCGACGGGCACGTGTACGGGATCGACCACGGCATCTGCTTCCACGTCGAGGACAAGCTGCGCACGCTGCTGTGGGGCTGGGCCGGCGAACCGCTGGCGGCCGACGCGCACGCGGCGCTGACGTCGCTGTCGGCCGAGTTGGCGGGTTCGCTCGGTGCCCGCCTGGGTGAGTTGATTACGCCGGACGAGGTGACCGCGACCCGCGAACGGGTGAGAGTTCTGCTCGCCGACGGCCGGCTTCCGAAGCCGGATGGTCGCCGGCATGTGATCCCGTGGCCGCCGATCTAGCGTGATCGCCGATCCGACCGCGGCCGGCTCCGGGCTCGGTCCCCGGCTCGGGCGGGGCTCGGATCCCGGTTCGGCGAAGACGTCCGAGGGGACGACGAAGTCGGAGGGGACGACGAGACGGCGTCCTGGATCGGAGCGTCGGACGACGAGACGGTGTCCTCGACCCGAGCGCCGGGCGACGACGCGGTCCCCGACCGGGGCGTTGGGCGAAGACGCGGAAAATTGGTCCGTCAACCCTGGAAGATCTTCCACCCCTGCGGACGTTAGTCTCATACGTATGTATGCCTGGCCTGCACCCGAGCTCCCCGTTCTCCCTGGTCAGGGTGCGTCCCTGCGCGTGTACGACAGCTCCGTGCGCGATCATGTGACGATCACCCCGGGACCGGTCGCGCGGCTGTACGTGTGCGGCATCACCCCGTACGACGCAACCCACATGGGGCATGCCGCGACCTATGTCGCGTTCGACCTGCTCCAGCGCGTCTGGCGGGACGCCGGCCTCGAAGTCGACTACGTGCAGAACGTCACCGACGTCGACGACCCGCTCCTGGAGCGGGCCGAGCGGGACGGGATCGACTGGGTCGAGCTGGCTCAGCGCGAGACCACGCTGTTCCGTGAGGACATGGCGTCGTTGCGGGTGCTCCCGCCCGCCAACTACATCGGCGTGGTCGAGGCGATCCCGCTGATCGTGCCGCTGATCGAGGATCTGATCGCGAAGGACGCGGCCTACTCGGTGGATGGCGACATCTACTTCTCGATCGTTTCCGACCAACGCTTCGGCGGAGTTTCCGGCTACACCGCCGCCCGAATGCTGGAGATCTTCGGCGAGCGCGGCGGCGATCCGGAGCGGGCGGGCAAGAAGGACCCGCTCGACCCGCTGCTGTGGCGCGCGGCCCGGCCCGGCGAGCCGTCCTGGGACGCGTCGTTCGGCGCGGGCCGGCCAGGTTGGCACATCGAGTGTGTGGCGATCGCGCTCAAGTACCTGGGCATGGGCTTCGACGTGCAGGGGGGCGGCAGCGACCTGGTCTTCCCGCATCACGAGATGGGCGCGTCGCACGCGCACGTGGTCACCGGCGAGGTGCCGTACGCGAAGGCCTACGTACACGCCGGCATGGTCGCGCTCGACGGCGAGAAGATGTCCAAGTCGCGCGGCAACCTGGTGTTCGTCTCCAAGCTGCGCCGCGAGGGCGTGGACCCGATGGCCATCCGCCTGGTCCTGCTGGCCCACCACTACCGCAGCGACTGGGAGTGGACCGACGAGGTCCTGGCGGACGCCACCACCCGGCTCGCCACGTGGCGCGCGGCGGTCGGCCGTCCGGACGGGCCGGACACCACCGAACTGCTCGCCGGCATCCGCGAACGCATGGCCGACGACCTGGACGCCCCCGGCGCACTGGCCGCGATGGACGCGTGGGCGGCCCGGCAACTCGCCGAGGGCGGCGACGACATGTCCGCTCCGGGCGTGGCCTCTCGCGCCCTGGACGCGATCCTCGGCGTGGCCCTCTGACCCTCGGGCCACCCGCCCGAAGGCGCAGCGAGCGCCGACCCCCGACGCTCGACCCGACGCCTCGCCTCGGTCGAACACCGCCACGATCGCCGGTCGCCGTCCCCGGGCCGGCCACAACCGGCCCGACCACCGCACGACCGAAGCCCCGAGCACCACGAAGGCCCCGACCGGCAGTGCCCGGTCGGGGCCTTCGGGTGCGGCGAGCCGGGTGATCCCGGCTCCTCGCGGCGGACGTCGAACAGGTACCGCTCCGGCCGGCCACACCCCCGCGACGGCCGACCGGAACGGCTCCTCGTCCACGACCCCAGCAGATCACGCGGGCCGGTCCCGGCACTTCAGGGGAAGCCCTCACATTCCGAGAAGTGGGTGAGGGGTACCCGAGGGAGTCCGGGGCGGCCGACCGCGATCCGGGGTCGGACCGGACCCGATCGGGCCCGGTCACGCCGTCGACGACAGACGACGGACGCGGATGACCGATGTGACGGACGACAGGTGGTCACGCCTCCATCAGCAGGTATTGCCGCACGTCCAGGTAGCCGGACCGGAAACCGGCCTCGGACCAGGACAGATACAGGTTCCACATGCGCCGGAACACATGGTCGAAGCCCAACGAATCGACCTCGTCCGCGCGCCGGTTGAAGCGCTCGCGCCACAGCCGCAACGTCTCGGCGTAGTGCGGGCCGTACGACCTGCTGTCGGCGACCCGCAGCCGGGTGGCCGAAGTCGCCTTGCGGACCGCGTCGTCGGAGGGGATCAGGCCGCCGGGGAAGATGTACTTGTGGATCCAGGTGTACGTGTCACGGCTGGCCACCATCCGGTCGTGCGGCATCGTGATCGACTGGAGCGCGACCCGTCCGCCCGGGGCGAGCCGTCGCTCCAGCACGCCGAAGTAGATCGGCCAGTACTCCTCCCCCACCGCCTCGATCATCTCCACGCTGACGATCGCGTCGTAGCTGCCGCCCACCCGGCGGTAGTCGCACAGTTCCACCTCGACCCGGTCCGCGAAACCGGCCCGGGCGATCCGCTCGATCGCCAGGTCGCGCTGCTCGGCCGAGATCGTGATGGTGTGCACGTACGCGCCGCGTTCGGCCGCGCGCAGGGCCAACCCGCCCCAGCCGGTGCCGATTTCCAGGACCCGGGTGCCCCGGCCCACGTTCGCGAGGTCGAGCAGGCGGTCGATCTTGCGGTGCTGGGCCGCGGTCAGCGCGTCCTCCTCGGCCCTGGGTCCGCCGTCCGCGCCCTGCTCGAACACCGCCGACGAATAGGCCATCGTCTCGTCCAGGAAGGTCGCGAACAGCTCGTTCGACAGGTCGTAGTGCCGACGGATGTTGCGCTTCGCGCCCGAGACGGTGTTGCGCTGCGAGCGGGGCGACCGGGGGACCACCACCGGGCGAAGTCGCTGGAGCGCGGGCGGGATC